>JANXZU010000007.1 GCA_025355345.1 Syntrophaceae bacterium | reverse complement strand
ATTGCCTAAAATAATTTCAGCGCCGCAATTTTTGATCTCTTCAGGTAGCATTGATTTGACTGTGCCCTGAGTGCCAACCGGCATAAACACGGGCGTCTGCACCGTGCCGTGGGGCGTAAACATTTTCCCCAAACGGGCGGAAGTATTTGAATCTTGTTTTATCAGCTCAAATTGAAAAGGCATCCTTTTTATCCTATTCCCGCCATGCGGGATAAGTGCGTTAACGAAATTATTTTCTGCCAAAAAACGCAAAAAAATTTCTAACTTACTAAATAACTAGCATGCAGTCGCCGTAACTATAAAACATATAGCGATTTTCTACGGCATGCAGGTAAGCTTTTTTGTTCAAGCCTGTACCGGCAAAAGCGCAGGCAAGTAAAAATAATGATGATTGAGGCAAATGAAAATTGGTCAAAAGTCCGCCTACTCTTTTAAATTTATAACCAGGATAAATAAAAAAATTGGTTAAGCCGGACTTCGCCTCGACATATCCATCATTATTGGCAACACTCTCTAAAGTGCGGGTAGAGGTTGTTCCAACGGCAATTACACGCCTAGCATTATTAATGATCTGGCTGCTTTCCGCGCTTATTTCATAATGCTCTGATTCCATAACATGTTTTTCCACTTCATCTACAACGATTGGCAGAAAAGTTCCATAACCAACATGCAAAGTTATCGGTGCGATTTGGATACCTTTGGCTTGTAGCGCTTGCATAACATCAGCCGAAAAATGGAGGCCGGCAGTCGGCGCCGCAATAGATCCCGGATTTTTAGCGTAAATAGTCTGGTAACGTTCCCGGTCAGTGACATCCGGCGGGGCGGTTTTCTTACGCTTTATGTAAGGGGGCAGCGGCGCGCGGCCATAACTGTTTAAATAAGCATCAAAGCCATTGGGAGCAAAAAAATCCAACAACCATTTTTTATCAGATATGCGGGATAAAACCTTTGCCTCACAGTTATTGCCGATATCGATAATATCATTTTCACGAATTCTTTTTGCCGGTCTTAATAGCACTTCCCATTTCTGTGACTCTTTTTTGCTTTCTTGCTTAGTTAACAGCAGTATCTCCAGAATGCCTCCGGTCGGCTTTTTACCAAAGAGCCTCGCGGGAATAACACGGGAATCGTTGATAACCAGGACATCACCCTTTTGTAAAAAATTTGGCAG
This sequence comes from Syntrophaceae bacterium, assembly GCA_025355345.1. Classification (GTDB taxonomy): domain Bacteria; phylum Desulfobacterota; class Syntrophia; order Syntrophales; family Smithellaceae; genus FEN-1160. The sequence continues at coordinate 6,002 of JANXZU010000007.1, read as the reverse complement.
TTGAAAAAAAGAGGAATCTGCCATTTGTTCTTTCTTTTTATCCAAAAAAAGCAGACGCGAGTGATCCCGTTTTTGGCTGGGATGCTGGGCAATAAGCTCATCGGGTAAAAAATATGAAAAGTCTTTTAATTCCATAAATCTCTTTGTGCATTGTTAAGTGGCATTATGTTCTTCCAAAATATAGCAGAACCAACCCGACAATTATTATGGATATTCCTAAAAACCGTAATGTGGAATCCGGTATCGTTGTCATTTTGAGTAGATAAATTTTTAATCTTTCCGGAAAAATAAAGTAAGGGAGCCCTTCAATGATGAAAACCATGCCCAATACGCAAAGAAAATCTTTCATTTTATATCCTTTGATTTTGCTTCATCCCAGAGAGCGTCCATCTGAGCCATAGTTGCTTCCTTAATAGATATGCCGTGGGCGGAAAGCTGCTCAGTTAAATAGGAAAAACGGCGTAAAAACTTCCCTGTTGTTTTCGACAGGGTGGTTTCTGCATCTACAGAAAGGAATCGGCTTAAGTTGACTAGAGTAAAAAAGATATCACCTAATTCCTCTTCAATTTTACTATTGCTGCCGCTTTTTACGGCGTCATCAAATTCCTGTAATTCTTCTTTGAGCTTTCCTCGAACGTCAGCAATCTTGGGCCAATCGAAGCCATAAGTGGAAGCGACGGATGTAATTTTTTGAGCTCTCTTTAAGGCCGGAAGGGTGCGGGGAATACTGGCAAATAAACTATCTTCATTGCTTTTATGGCCGCGTTCTTTTTTCTTAATCTCCTGCCAGTTTTCCTTGACTTCCTGAACGGAAGTTACCGTGACATCGCCAAAGACATGGGGATGCCGCCTGATCATTTTTTCTTTAATGCCGGCAATGACATCTGCCAGAGAAAACTGATTCAGCTCAGCTGCCATTTCGGCCAGAAAAAGAATTTGAAAAAGCAGGTCGCCCAGTTCTTCTTTTAACGCCTGCGGGTCTTTTGTTTCCAGCGCGTCGGTTACTTCATAAGCTTCATCCAAAACATACTTACCGATGTCCTGAGGCTTTTGTTTTCTGTCCCAGGGGCAGCCAGCAGGCGATCGCAGCTTTTTAATCAGTGCGATCAGTTCTTGCAGCTCTTTTTGAGCGTCGATTGATTCAGTCATGCTTTTATATTAACCTTCTCCACGATTGAGCGGGTAACTAGCACATAAACGTTAACCTGACAATAATTAAGGCCAAGTTGCTTTCAAAACCCCGATGTGCGGGATAGTTCGGCCAACCAGTTTCAGATTCTGAAACTGGGGTCTCACTAAATAAACTGTGAATTTTTGAAAGCTTACTTGGTCTTATGCCCATGAAATCAGCCTTTTAATGTTTGACAGCGACTTGGTATAAGCATCATAGTGGCAGGAATTCCCCTGGATTGTCCGGCAACCAGTATATTGTTGACAGCAGCTTTAGATTTGCCTATACAAAGAAGCTATCAAACATTAGCCCTACTTAGCTTCGCACGTAGGATAATTCCCGATAGCCAAAGGCTATTGGATAGTTCGTCCCCCAAATTTCAGTCGCAGATGACCTTCAGGTTATGCGCTACGCTTCTGAAACTTGAGACTCACTACGACTAGCGCTTCGAACCTATAGTGACCTTTAGGTTATTCACTTCGTTCGTTTTCAGCGAGTCTCATTAAAGGAAACCTGATATGTATAGAGGTATTATTTTTTTATTACTGGCGGAGTTATGTTTTACAGGCTCCACAATTTTTTCTAAATTGCTTACCAACTCATCGAGCATTTCCGCAATTGAGGTGACTTTTGCCCGTTTTTTTTTGGGACTTATCGTCGTTTCAATAATTATTTACAAAAGCAACATGTCACTTATACCCAATAAGCTTTCACTGCTGATATGGCGCGGAGTTCTCAATACCATCGCCGTGATGTTATTTTTTCTTGCTTCACAATACACCAGCATTACGAACACTCACATGCTCAATATGACTTATCCGTTTTTTATCTTTTTTTTTGCGCCTCTTTTTTTTCGGCAGGAGCGAATTTCAGTGATTCTGTATTTGTTTTTAGTTACAGGGATGATAGGTATCTGGTTGGTGATTAATCCGAACTTCAGTGAGATTAATAAGGGCGATATATTTGGACTTTTATCGGCCGTTGTTGCCGCCTTTTCAGTGATTACTTTGACGATGGCCCGCAAAAATGATTCCACGATGATTATTCTTTTTTATCTGATGTCAATAGGAACGGTTTTGAATGGATTAGTGATGATTCCTGTTTTTATTTTGCCTGAAGGCCGGCAGTGGTTGTTGATTATAGCTTCCGGTTTGATTGGGGTGCTTGGGCAGATATTTATTACTTACGGTTACAAGTATATTTCCGCGCGGGCAGGCTCTCTGATTTCAACATCGCGGATACTCTATGCCGTGATTCTGGGTGTTCTGGTTTTCAGCGAAGAAATAACGTTGCGTATAGCGGCAGGAGGCCTGCTGATTATGTTGTCAATTATCGCGGTCAGTTTCTTCAATCAGACAAAAACAGAGTTGTAAGGGGAATATTTTATGCGCCGTTATTTAACGATAAATATGTCCTTTTCTCTGTCTTGAAAATACACATGATCATAAAGGGCGTTGCTGACACGGCCAAAAAAATCTTCGCCGTCTTTGCGGCATTGCGGACAACACTGATTCGGTAGAATAACGGCAAATATTTTTTTGCCGTTATCGGCAGCCGAATCAATCATCACCAATCCCCCGCAGTCACTACAGACGCGAACGGTTTCTTTTTGTTTCTCCATGATATTGTCCGTGTCATAGTAGATATTTTTGTCGCGCCGGATATAATGGGCTGCGCCTGTTATCTGTGCCTTTAATTTGCTCCGGCGTTTCCACATGTTCATTATATTCTGTACCTCTTTTTCGATGATCCCCGTGATATCTGCCGATTGCCGGAGTTGCTCGGCATTATAATCCGGTTCGCGCACATTGCTGTAATCCAGTCCGGCCATCGCCAGAATTATTCCGACATTGATGTAAGGAAGCGCTTTCTCAATGGAGTAGCCGCCTTCAAGGACAGCAATATCGGGTGCCAGTTTTTCATTGAGCAGGGCGTAACCCTGCGCGCTGAAACGCATATCGGTGATCGGATCGCTGTAATGATTGTCCTGCCCGGCGGAATTGATAATTATTTCCGGTTTAAATTCGTCCAGGATTGGCAGGATGACGCGATCCAGGACATATAAAAAACCTTCATCAGATGTGTGTGGGGGCAGTGGAATATTGATTGTTGCTCCCAGAGCGTTGGGGCCGCCAAAGTCCTCAACAAAGCCGGTTCCCGGATAAAGAGTCCGGCCATCCTGATGGAGTGATATGCACAAAACATCAGGATCATTCCAATAAATGTCCTGCGTTCCGTCTCCGTGATGACAATCAGTATCAACGATGGCAATTCTTTTTATTCCGAAGGTGTGCCGGATGTACTCAACCATCACTGCTTCTATGTTGATATTGCAGAAACCTCTCGCACCGTGTGCTACAAGCATCGAGTGATGTCCGGGGGGACGCACAAGTGCAAAGGCGTTGTCCACCTCTCCTGTTAAAACTTTTTGTGCGGCGGTAATCGCGCCTCCGGCGGAGATAAGATGGGATGGAGTGGTCAGTCTCTGCGCGTCAGGGACGCAGATGTGGGCGCGGTTGATATCGGCGTAAGTGGCAATGCCCGGCTTAAATTCCTTTATGTTGTCAAAATCTAAAAGACCTTCTTCCAAAACCTGATCCTGAGTGTAAAGAAGACGCTCTTCTCTCTCTGGATGAGTTTCCGATATTGCCCAGTCAAAAGCGGGAAAGAAAATCAAGCCTGTTGTTTTCTCTTTTTTGGGCATATTTTTTACCTCGAATCTATTGCCGATATCAATCCCGGTTTTATCTGGATTTTTACACGGATGTTTTTGCCTGTTTTGCAAAAGTCTCGAATCATGTTGAATTCCTGAGCCTCCGTTACTTCCATGACCATGTCATTTTGATCGGCTCCATGTTTTGCCGCTCTTTCTTTCAGTACTGTTTTGCCGACACTGATTGCGTCTTCCAGTGTAAAATTGCCGGGGATTTTCATTACGGTTCCTTCCTCGCTGATAATCAGTTCTCTTTTTTCCGTGTCAGCAAGAAGAGTAATTTCGGTCGTTGTTCTGGCAAGGGCTGCTCCCAGCGCATTGGCGACTTCAGAATGTTCAGGAATTTTGTATGGGTAACCCAAAAGCCCGGCAATATCGGGCGCAAGGGCTGAAGGTCCTCCTACTACATAAAGTTTTTTAGGATTAATTGTTTTACCTTCCAGAAGTTCATGGATTGTGTAAACCGGTTTACTGTTGATCTCCTCCATAACCAGTTTAACACTGTCTGCAATGATAGCTGCCATTTTGTCCAGAATGGAGCGGGCCGCTGAGACTACATCCAGATTCATTTTTTGTGCCAGTGGAGCAATGGCATCCATCGCTTTTTGCTTTGAGCCCAGAGCTGAAATATCCAGTACGATCATGGCGTCTGTTGGTGTGGGTATTTCCCCGCCTAAGGCTACGGCTGGACCCATTCTTTCAGGGCCTATACATATATTCCCGTTTTCGATACGGACTGAACTATCGCCACCAATGCCTATTGATTTGGTGTAGAGACCGCGAATTAATGTTTTTTGACCGTTGATAGTTATTCCATTGGGCTCTAAAAGAGGATCGCCTGCGGCAAAAACCGAAATATCTGTGGTTGTACCTCCAATGTCCAGTGCCACGGCGTCTTCCCTTATTTGCGCGGTGGCCAGAAGTCCCATGATGCTTGCAGCCGGACCGGAGTGAATAGTTTGCACAGGGCAGGACAGTGATTGATCAATCAGGATCGTTCCACCGTCAGCTTTTAAAATATAAACGGGAATATCGCCGGCTACCTTGCCAACAAATTTTTTGACTTCATAAACAAAATTTTCATAGATACTGTTAATGGCGGCATTAAGATAAGATGTAGCGATACGGCGCGGGAAATTCAGCCTTCCTGATAAACGGTGCCCCAATGAAAATTGTCTTTGATCGTTTCCTAATATGTGAGCTACTCTGAGTTCTTGTTGCGGATTTCGAGATGAGAATTTGCCGACTACACCTATCTGCCGAATATTTTCTCGTTGCAGATTTTGGTTTATCTGTTCGATTTCATCTTTATTAACAGTTTGAATCTCCACACCGCGGTGATTGATGTAACCGCTCATAAAAAAAGCGTCTTTGCCCGGATTTAAAGTTGCGGGATTGAGGCCCGGGCCGCCAAGTAAAACCATAGCAACACGGTCAATTTTGTTTTGGATAATGGCGTTGGTAGAAACGGTTGTGCTTAAGACTATTCTCTTGATATTACGCATGTTTTCATCTGCAATAATTTTTTGAGCGGCAGCAAGAAGCGAAGACAGTATATTGGCATTATCGGTCGGAACTTTCACTTTTTTCTTTAGTATGGAATTTTCTACAAGCACGGCATCTGTATGGGTGCCTCCGACGTCAATACCTAGAATCATTAATATTGCCTTATGTGCATTTTTTTGTTTATGCTAAATAGCTATAAAATATTATCATACTTAACTTCGTTCGTTTTCAGCTTGGCTCACTATCAGCGAGTCTCATTAAAAGGTTGATTTACCGAGCATAATACCAAGTAAGCTTTCAAAATTCACATTTTATTTTTTTAAAGCAACTTTGCATTATATATATTTTTAAATTTATCTTGACAAGGTAAAAAAAAAGCGTAAGCTCTGCGATCAAAAGTCGGGTATAAAGCCCAACGAATGTAAAAATCTGTGAAAGGAGGATATGCATTAATGAGAAAGGTATTTGCCATTTTTGTTAGTATGATTTTCATCGCTTCTTTATCTGTTGCAGTATTAGGCTGCAAAGAAGCACCGAAAGCTGAAGCTCCGAAAGTTGAAGCTCCTGCTGCTCCCGCAGCACCTGCAGCAGCACCCGCAGCACCCGCAGCAC
>JANXZU010000127.1 GCA_025355345.1 Syntrophaceae bacterium | reverse complement strand
CAGATTTTTAAGATTTTACAGTTTTTTCTTTTTAACAGCATAATGGACGCCGCGTACGCAACTGAATTCTCAACAACTATAATGGCACCAAAAAGTTATCGAATTAGTGAGCTAGCACATCTGTACTATTTTTCCTGTTCGGTCTTTTGCTGGATATCATTCAGAACATCGGCGATCTCCTCGCTGTTATCGATGCGAACATCCTTAGCCGCCTCAGATGTTCCAACATGCTCAGTCATCGGAACACCAATATCGCGCGACTTTTTCTTGCCTTTTGTGATTTCCCATGAATTTCTGAATGAACTGATGCTCCAATTCTGCAAATCTGACTGCACGTTACGCACACCTGATATTCCGGCAATTTCCTTGAACAGGCTTTCAATCATGGTCGGAACAATATCGCCGTCGTTTGTCTTGAACAGTTCACCAGAAAGATAGACCGTACCGTCAATACAAGAGTAATCAATCTTTGTAAGATCTATATCATGTCTGATTAATACTACTCTTACCTGTCTATTAACTTCATACCGTGAAACATCCATAGTTCTGCCTTTTTTTGAAAAAGATATACGGGATAATGTCTAAACTCTTAAATACTCAACGACTTAATTACCCTACATTAAAATCACGAATTATTCCATACTCCTGATTTCTTTAATTGACATACATTTACAATTTATCTATAGGTTGTATATTACAATAACTTTTTATCAAAATACGAACAAATATAAATCTACACGGGAGGCATAGCGCGTTTATGAAGATGATGAATCTGATTGACTGGTATATTCCGGATAATATCAAGGAAGACTTGGAAGCCTTACGACAGGCAAGACAGATGATCATCATCGCTTTTTTCGCCAGCGGGTTTTTCCTTCCCAACGTCTACAAATGGTACAAGCTAGGCAGTTTTGAACTTGCCTTAAGTTGTCTTATCATAGCAATCCTCGCAACCGTTATCGCACCATTCATCTTGAAATTCACCAAATCGCGCCTTCTCACAGGAAATATCCTGATGGCCGCCATGGTATGGCACTTTACATTTCTGGCCTACTTGAACGGAGGAATTGGCAGCTCGGCTTTGATGTGGACCATTATCGTACCCATATTCGGATCTACCTTTTTTGGTATGGGCACAATGCTCTTCTGGACAGGGATCATGTTAATCGAGTATATTGTTTTAATATTCTTAAAAAATAACGGTATAGAGTTGCCAACAATCCCCTTGACGTCTAAACAAATTATGGAGATGAATGTTTCCAATATGTTCGGCCCATTCATTGCTGCAGCACTTGCATCTTACTACAACCTTAAAGGTATGAACGCCGTCTTGGAGATCCAACAGCAAGCCCTTCGTGCACAGGAAGATGCTACAGATGAACAGGAAAAATCGAGAATTAAAATTGAAGAGATGAGCCACGGTCTGGAACAAACCTTCCATGAGGTGGGTCAAAATACGGATCATCTGGTGACGGTGACTCTCAAGCAGATGGACGCTAAGACAAAACAGAATGCAGCCAACGCAGATCAGGCCAACAACCTTATGAAAGAGGCTAGCAAGGTCATGACTCAGGCTGATGCCTCAATGAAAGACCTGACGGAGTCTATGCGGGAAATTACCAAGGCCAGTGAGGATACCTCAAAAATCATCAAGACCATCGATGAAATAGCCTTTCAGACAAATCTCCTGGCTCTGAACGCCGCCGTCGAAGCGGCACGGGCAGGTGAGGCCGGGGCGGGTTTTGCCGTAGTCGCCGATGAGGTCAGAAACCTCGCCATGAGATCAGCCGAATCGGCGAAGAACACAGCCATCATGATCGAAAACACAGTCAAGAAGGTTAAATACGGTGCGGACTTGGTTTCCAAGACCAACTCTGCCTTTGTCGATGTCTCCAGCCGGGTCAACAAGGTGGCGGGCATCATGGACGAAATCGCCGCTGCATCGACTGATCAGGCCCACGGCATCGAAGACGTTAACAACGCCGTACAAGCAATCGACCAACTCCTTCAGCAAAACACTTCAAATGCAAGGTGCTGAATTATATCAAAAAAGCGAATTGTTATAATTTAACTCTTATTAATATCACGTTGGCTTGTATTAACAATATATTTCATGGCCAGGAAGTGCGCGCTTAATTGATTAGCCATAACTACGGAACGATGCTTCCCGCCGGTACAACCAAGAGAAATGTTAAGCATTGCCTTTCCTTCTTTTTCATAAAGAGGAATAAGAAAATTCATTAAATCCAAAATTCTCTGCAAGAATTCCTTGCTTTCATTATTTTCTAAAACAAACTTTTCAACCGCCTTGTTATTCCCATTGAATTTTTTCAAATCTTCAATATAATACGGATTTGGCAGAAATCTCACATCGAAAACAAGATCGGCATCTGTAGGCAGACCATAGCGATAACCAAAAGATGTCACATTAATAACCATTTTTTTATGTTCTGATGAAGGCAAATAATATCTCTGTACAATATCCTTGAGTTGATGAACATTCGCTGAAGTAGTGTCAATAATTTTGTCCGCCATCTGCTTCAAGGAATCCAATTTCTCTCTTTCCAGGCCAATACCTTCTATAACCGACCCCTTTACCGAGAGTGGATGGGTACGCCTTGTTTCGCTAAATCTGTGCAAAAGAGAATCGTCACCGCATTCAAGAAATAATATTTCTATTTTATAACCTTTTTCCTTCAGGCGGGAGAATATGCGCTTGTACTTATCGAGGAAACTTCTCTCTCGCAAATCCATAACCATGGCGACTTGTTTAATCTCTGGAGAGGAAAGAACTGTTATCGCCAGAAATTTTGGCAGTAAAACAACCGGTAAGTTATCAACGCAAAAAAAACCGATGTCTTCTAATGCTCTCAATGCTGTGCTTTTACCGGAACCAGATAAGCCTGTAATGATTACTACACGCAGATTTTTCATTGGCTATCCTCTATCAAATTTCTTTAACATTTTTTCTAGCAAATTTTCATTAAAATAGCCAGCAGATGGGATACTGACATTAAGACAAGGTAATATAGCACATAGGATTTCCTTTTTTGTTTTACTAAAAGTATTTGCCTTAACATTGATTCTCTTAACAAAGATTATGCCAGAAAGTTTAGTCTCTTTTTTAATTTTTTCTGCACCCAATATTGTTTTAACTGGAATAATTCCCTGCTTTCCATAGTGTAAATATTTTTTTATTTTAGCGTGACCATGAGCAATTAATTCGCCTTTGATGTTCTTCCTCACAACAACAAGATCATCAGCAACCCAGTATCCATCCTTATAAACATAATCTAGCGCTGAAGTTGTTTTTCCAATACCACTTGCTCCAATAATTATTATACCCATTCCGCAAGCCTCAATCGCGACACCATGAATAATTACTTTTTCGTACACCTTCTCCTGAATCAATCCTTTTACAAGGCTTTCGAGGTAGTATTCATCGAAATAAGAGGCTGCTATTGGAATTTGTTTGGTTTCTGCAATGGTCTTTATTATATCTGGAACGTGTTTTGATTTCGCAATAACAATAAAAACAATATTTGTTAATAAAGAACCGAACGAATCGATTCTTTGCGAACAAAGTTGTTTTATGGCTTGTTGAGTTATAATGGCAATTGTGGGAACTAAATTTATTTTAAGAGACACAGACAAGCGACGATAAGATCGGACATTCGGTGTGCACACTTCCCTGATTAATCCGCTATTCGCGTATATCTCATTTAAACCAAGCTTTTTTGAACTTCCCTGAAATATATTTTCCAGTGATAATTTCTTGTTCATAAATGCCGGTTCATTTCATTACCAGGTATGGAATCAGTTTTTTATTACATATATTTTTTTCTAGAGAGGACAGGTAACGTTTTGTTCGATAATCAGTTTATACAATTCACTTTTTGATTCTGTTTCGATGAGCTTTTGACGGAAATTAGGTATTTTTAACATTTTGGAAATCATGGCCAAAGCTTTCAAATGCTGACCTACTGAATTTTCCGGTGCTAGAAGCAAGAAAAAAATATGTACTGGTTTGCCATCTAATGAATCAAAATCAACACCTTTCTTGCTCCGGCCGAAAGCAACAACTATTTCATCGATAGATGATATTTTACCGTGTGGTATAGCTAAACCATCACCAATTCCAGTCGAGCCAAGTTTTTCTCTTTGCTGCAATACTTCGATCACCTTCGCAGAATCAAGCTTCAGTCCGCCTTTATTCAGAGCATCAACTAACTCTGACAGCGCCTCAGCTTTTGTTTTAGCAAGCATTCTTTCATTGATAAATCCTATTTTAAAAATCTGATCAATTTGCATTTAGCGTACCCTGTCTTCGTGCCTTTCGCCATATTGACTAATTATTTAATAAATCGAGGATATGAACCCCAAAGTAAGCAAGCGTCGGAAAAAGTTCCTCATATTATTTTTCCTCATACGCCAAAACATTAGGTACGCGTTTACAGAGCTAGCTATTGGTTTCGATGAGAGCATAATTACCATCATCGAGACGATGAACCAAACTTACATTTTCGGAAGATGAATCACGGTAAATTATAAAACGAGCTTTGTTGCCCTCCATTTCCATAACTGCCTCGTCAAGAGACATTGGCTTTAATACAATTTTGCGTGTTTCCACAATCTTACTTGATGTTGATTCTTCATCTTCACTTTCAGCAACTTTCCCTTCGCTGTGTCTTATACTTTTCGGTTTATGATCTCTTATTTTTTCTTTCTGTTTTTTTAGCTGTTTTTCTATTTTATCTATACAACCATCTACAGCAAGATGCATATCTTTAGCTTCTTCTTTAGCATTTACATTCCAACCATTGGCGCTGAGATTTATTTCCGCAAAGTGCCTAAATTTTTCTGTAGAAAGGATTATATGGGTCTCTGCAGGCATATCTAAATATTTCTTAAGTTTTTGAATTCTTTCTTCCGCATATAGTTTTTGCCAGTTTTCACCTTCACCGTTTCGGAATGTAACAGAAATTTTCATTATTTTACCTCCATATTGAGATTAAGTTGCATTATAACTTTATATACAAAATCGCCATTTAGAAATTAAAACTTTATATCAAGTTGCTTTCAAAAATTAAGATCTGAATTTTTGAAAGCTTACTTTGTATTAGAAATATTTTTTCCTCTTTGAAGATGGTAATATACCAATCATTTCTCGATATTTAGCAACTGTACGCCTCGCAATATCGATTCCCCTACCCTTCAGCAGATCAACAATTTCGCAGTCACTATAGGGTTTTTTGGGATCTTCTTTAGCTATAAGTTGCTTAATTTCTTCTTTTACACTTTTTGAGGCAATAGTTTCTCCGGACGTTCTCTGTACTGAACTGCCAAAGAAGTACTTCATTTCAAAAATACCACGGTGACTGTGCATATACTTATTTGTTACAACGCGGCTTATCGTGGATTCGTGCATTTCTACATCATCAGCTATATTTCTTAATACCAATGGTTTAAGAAAATTAATTCCTTTATCAAAAAAATCTCTTTGATGTTTAACAATACTTTCCGCGACTTTATAAATTGTTTTTTGCCTCTGTTGAATACTCTTAATTAACCATGTTGCTGATTGTACTTTATCCCGAATATATTTCTTTCCGTTTTTTTCTTCACTTGATTCATGACTGCCGAGACCGGCCATAATTTCGCGGTAAAAATTGCTGATGCGCAGACGAGGCAATCCATCATCATTAAGAATTATTTTATATTCATCACCAGATTTAACTACATATACATCGGGAATGATAGGCTGAACTTTTTCTTCGGAATACATACTGCCCGGCTTTGGATCCATGTTACTGATTAATAAAACCGCTATTTCCACTTCGCGAATGGGAACTTTTAATTTGCGGGAAATATGCACATAATTTTTCAGTTCTAAATCTTTAAGATGATCTTTAATAATAATTTCAACAAGCGGATTTTTAACACCCAGCATCCGCGATTGAATTAAAAGAGATTCCTGTAAATTACGGGCAGCAATACCAGGTGGATCAAATTCCTGGACTTTTCTCAAAACTGCCTCAACATATTCCTCACTCACATTTTCCAATTGCGCAATTTCGGCTAAAGTTGCACAAAGATAGCCATTATTATCAAGATTGCCAACAATCTGGCTACCGATATGTACCTCCTCTCTATTTAGTGGTGAGAGTTTCATTTGCCACATAAGATGTTCTGTAAGTGACGGGCTTTCAGTAAAAACATTATCCAGTGTCAAAGCATCAGAGTCTTTACGATCATAGGAAACTCCTACCGGACCGTAATCTTCAAGATAGTTATTCCAATCAAACTCTTCTCGACCGTCGCCTTCGCCAGTGAGTTCTTCCGTGCGTTCAACAGCTTTTGCTGTATCTTCTCTTTCAATTGATTGGATATCTTCTTCGGCCTGCGCGTGAACTTCTTCTTCATTACCTTCGTCCATCGATGCTTCTTCCAGAAGAGGATTTTCTTCCATCTCCTGATTGATTGTATCGACTAGTTCCAAACGCGACAACTGCAAAAGTTTTATCGCCTGCTGTAATTGCGGCGTCATAATCAACTGTTGAGAGAGTCTTAAATTTTGTTTTAATTCAAAAGCCATATTTGTAATCTCAGACCACACGATACTTACAAATTAAAATCTTCACCAAAATAAAATTTTCTGGCCAGTTCACTTTTGGCAATTTCTTCCGGTTTTCCCTCTACCAGTATAGCACCTTCATTGACGATATAAGCCCGATCACAACAGGATAGAGTTTCACGCACATTGTGATCCGAAATAATGATCCCTATCCCCTTATTCTTAAGCTTTTCAATTATCTTTTGAATATCGGCAACTGCGAGTGGATCTATTCCGGCAAATGGTTCATCTAAAAGTATGTATTTGGGAGAAGTAACCAACGCCCTTGTTATTTCCACACGTCTTCTTTCTCCACCAGAAAGTGAGTACGCGTAATTATTTTTAAGGCCAGTAAGATCAAGTTCAGCTAAAAGCTCTTTGAGCCTTTCCTGCCTTTCTTCATCCCGTAAATCAAGAGTTTCCAGAATAGCTAATATATTTTCCTCTACTGTAAGCTTTCGAAATATTGACGGCTCCTGAGGCAGATAATTCAATCCCTTTCTTGCCCTTTTGTACATTGGATATGTGCTGATATCTTCACCGTTCAAAAAGATTTCTCCACCGTCGGGTTTGACCAATCCTACAATCATATAAAATGTAGTAGTTTTGCCGGCACCATTGGGACCGAGCAACCCCACTACTTCTCCCTGTGAAATCGCTATATCAATCTGATTAACGACTTTTCTCTTATTATAAATTTTTATTAAACCTTTTGCCAGTAGATTGCTCATAATTTTTTATATAGTTCGATATAAACGTGTCTATTTTTTTCCTTCTTTATTTTGTTGCGGATAGATTATCGCTTTTACTCTTTCATCTTTTCCGGGTGTACATGGCACGACTGATCCACGATCTTCATTTGTATATACTATTACTTTACATCCGGTTATTGTGCTTTTACCTTCGCGCAAGATCGCATTTCCTGTCAATATAATCTGACCGGTATCTTGTTGGAAAGATGCCTCATTACCAGTGGCCATTCTATCCTTTTGAGTTATGATAACATTTCCCTTGGCTTCGATTTTGTCGAGTTCTCCCGATGTCTCAAATTCTTGTGCGGCCGCTTTATCTTTTTTACTCGGTTCATTTTTATTATACAAAAGCAATTGGTCTGCCTTTAATGTGATATCGCCCTGTTTGGCTGTGGCATTACCGGAAAATACTACCATCTTTTTTTCATTAAACGCCTCCATCCGGTCAGAGGTAATTTCTATCGGTTCATTTTTTTTAATTATATTCTTTTTTTCAGAACTATCCTGAGCATATAAAATATTATTTGCTGTTAACAAAATAAACAAACTCAGTAGATATATTTTTTTCCCGCTCATCATATTATCCAGATTAATTTATTTTTGCTTTCACCACTGAAGCAAGGTTTAATTCCCCTGTCTTGATATATAGCGTAAGTCCTGTGCCTTTTATTTTCATTTTCTTGTTTTCCATGGCCACAGATGCATCTGTATAAACTTTTTTTTCTGCATCACTAAAATTCAAATAATCAGTAGTAAACCTTTCTCCCTTATCTGTAACAATAACCACATTACCTTTAATTTGAAGATCCTTTTTCTCTGTATTCATTTGTCCTTTATCACCGGTCATAGTGAATACTTTTCCTTCATTCGTAGTTAATTTTATTTTCACGCGCTCAAACACAGCCATGTTTTCTTTTTTGAAGTATTTGGCACTATCTGCTTTTACTTCCCATTTGGAATTAGCTTCACCAACTTCCGTATAGTTGAAATCCTTAATTTGCAGATCAACATGATCAGGCAATATCTTTATTATATTCTGCGGCTTATCGTATATATTATTCTTAATCACCAAAGCTGCAACTGTAATCACAACAAAGATAATCAGCAATATCGATATGAGTTTGGCTTTTGTGGGTAATTTCATCTTCCTTGATCCCGACAAGAGAATATTTGACATGCTACCAATTTAATTATAGCACTCAGACTCACACATGTAAAGATATAAGCATAATGTATTAATTTTAAAGACATTCGGTAAATTCATATTTTGCTGCTATATCCTGCCATTTTCCCTGGGTTTGCAAAATCAGCTCACATACTTCTCTGACAGCGCCATGGCCACCATTATGTTTTGACACATAATCAACATTCTTTTTCACCACATCCACAGCATCTGCCACTGTGGCAGCAAAACCTACCTGTCTTAAAACCGGTATGTCGACAATGTCATCACCCATAAAAGCCACAGCGCTTGCCGCCATATTATGTTTGAGCAATATTTTTTGGAACACTTCTTTCTTGTTTAACGCCCCCTGATAAATCTCTTTAATTTCCAAATCGTGCGCGCGATAATTGACAACTTCAGATTTTCGCCCGGTCAATATTGCAACTTTAATTCCGTAACGCTGAATAATCTTCAAGCCATACCCGTCACGCACATCAAAATTTTTCAACTGGCGTCCCTCATCATCCATAATGATCCTGCCGTCAGTCATGACTCCGTCAACATCAAGAATCAACATTTTTATTTTTTTTAATTTTTCTTTCAGATTTTTATTCATTGACAAAGCATCCTTTATTGATTTTATTTTTTGTTGCTTTTTACTAATCCGTCAATTTTCTTTAACATTGTCAGCAATTCTTCGAGAGAATCGAGATACAGGGAATTAGCGCCATCACAAAGTGCTTTCTCCGGATTACGGTGCACTTCCAAAAATATTCCATCAACCCCAGCAGCTACTGCTGCCCGTGCCATATAAGGAACCATTGCCCTCTCTCCTCCTGATGCAGTGCCTGCTCCTCCCGGCAATTGTACAGCATGAGTCGCATCAAAGATAACCGGGTAACCCGTCTCTCTCATTATCGGCAAGGAACGAATATCAAAGACAAGGTTATTATAACCAAAGGAAGTACCTCTTTCAGTAAGAAGAATTTTCTGGTTACCACCTGCCCTTACTTTAGTTATAATATTGGCAACATCCCACGGTGCTAAAAATTGTCCTTTTTTTATATTAATAATTTTTGCTTTCTTGGCTATTTCCATAACAAAATCCGTCTGGCGGCATAGAAACGCCGGCACTTGCAAAACATCTAATATTTGAGCCGCTTGTTCAATTTCTTCAAAACGATGTACGTCTGATAGTAACGGTACATCCAGTTTTTCCTTGATACGTTTTAGTATTGCCAAACCTTCTTTCAATCCCGGACCGCGATAAGAATTGATTGAAGTGCGGTTGGCTTTATCGTAAGATGCTTTAAAGATAAAAGGAATTTTCAACTTTGTCGTTAGCTTCTTGAGATATTCAGCGGTATCCATAGCCGACGCTTCATCTTCCAGTACGCACGGACCGGCAATCAAAACAAAATCTGCATTATTTCCTATGTAAAAGTTGTTCAATTCAATTTGGTTCATACTTTACTCCCTATATTATTTATGAGTTTTTTTCTGTAACAATATAATTTTTAGCGGAGGTATTCTTCTTGCCGCTTTTGCTGATTCCGGATTAAGCTCATAAGCACTTGTATAAGCCTTCAATGCTTCCGCATAAAGCTCTTTATTTTCGTAGGCCTCACCCAAGTTTGCGTAAAGCTCATCATCTTCGCGATCGTATTTTAAAGCGATCAGATAATTTTCAATGGCCTTATCCCATTTTTTTTGGGCGGCATAGGCATACCCCAAGCTGGCATAGGAAGCAGCTTTTTTAGGTTCAAGGACAACTATTCTTTTATAATAATTGATTGCCGTTTCATACTTTTTATCTTTCAAATAATATTGCGCAATAATGCTTAATACTTCTTTTGTTAGTGGAAATATTTTTTCGTACTCGGCAATAGCATCTTTTTCCCTTCCCAGTTTGCCATAAGTATAAGCCAAATTATAATGTAAGTTGGAGTTTTTTGATCCCAGTTTTATAGCGTTTTCATAATTTTCAGCTGATGCCTTATATTTTTTCAGCTCGCCATAGGCAAAACCTAAGTTAGCATAGATTGATGAATTCTTCGGTAATTTTTCGTAATACGCTATTGCCTGATCAAATATTTTGTTTTTAAAATTAATATCAGCCAATCGCTCTATAGCGTCGGCATCATTAGGATTAGTTTTAAATACATGCTGATACTGCTGTATCGCTTCAGCGTAAAGTTTCCTTTTTTCATAGGCAGCGGCAAGATTAAAGCGGATAGCCGATTCGTCCGGACTGAGCGAAACTGCCTTTTTTAAATTATCAATTTCTTCCTGCCACTGACCTCGACCGGCGAAAGCCTGCGCCAGATTGGCGTACGCTGAGGCCAACCGCGGTTGCTTTTTTATAAATTCCTTGTAATATTTAATAGCGTCATCATATTTATTATTTTTGAGATAAACATCGCCCAAAGCACTTAATGATAAATCGGTATCCTTGGAATGCTCTAAAACATATTTATATTCATCAATTGCCAGATTTATCTTCTTTATTTTTTCGTACGCCTCTCCCAATTTCAATCTGACCATATAATTATCCGGATCAAGTTTAATTGATTGCTTGTAACTTTCTATGGCCTGATCCCACAATCCTTTTTGAAAAAGAGCAAAACCGAGACTGGCATGCGCCTGAACATCCTGCGAATTTATACTTATGAGCTTCCTGCATAATACGATTGCATCATCATAATCTTTTTTCTTGATATAACATTTGGCAAGTTCCAGCATGGCTGTTGTATCATCTGTTTTAATCAACAAAATATCTTTGTAAAGTCTTATGGCATCATCTAAATTGTCTTGTCTAAAATATATACCGGCAAGAATTTTGCGTACGCTGATATCTTCTTTGTTTGCTGCTATAGCTTTCTTTAAATATTCAATTTGCACTTTTACGTTTGTAGAATCTTTGGCAAACCGGAGCCAATCCTGGGGAGTAATTATTACTTTCATTGGAACGGATGCCATTGGTTCATTATTATAATTTATATTAATCTTATAAGTGGAAATACTACCGGTGCTCTGGGTAAATTCTTTATCTTGCATTAACTTATTGACCAGATCAATACCCTTAAGCAAAATACTGATGTCATCTTTACCCTTCCCCAAAACTTCAACGTTAACCGTTATATATTTACCCGTCAGATCGTCACTGACGACTGATTTTATTACAAATTCGTCACGATAAGTGAGTTCCAGACTTTCATCCGCATAAATTCTAATATCATTGCCGTTTTTTTCCATTTCTAAGTAATAAAAATGTGGTTTACCTTGAAAGATATAATAACTGAAAATATTCTTAATTCGTATAAACTGGAAAGTAAAAGCGCTTAAAGCTTGGGGCCGGAAAAGCAATATTGAAAAGACAACAATTATTATAACGAGAAGCGCAATTGATACTCTTGCGATAATCTTTGCAGTCTGCCCATCATTTTTTGTTAAATTTTTAAACACTAATTATTTAACCCCGGGGATGATATTTCTGATGAACTTCTCTCAATCTATCCCTTGTAATATGCGTATAAATTTGCGTTGTGGAAATATCAGCATGTCCTAACATCACTTGCACCGTTCGCAAATCGGCCCCGCCTTCCAGCAAATGCGATGCAAATGAATGGCGGAAAGTATGCGGGTGAACCTTCTTTTGTAATCCCGCCTTTTGCGCATACCGGACTACTATTTTCCAGAGACCCTGCCTTGTAAATTTTGTGCCGAACCTGTTTAAGAATAAAACATCCGTAGTTTTTTTTTGCATTAACTGCGGCCTGGCATTATCCACATAAAGCCGGGTGGAATCGTAGGCAGTCTTTCCGATCGGAACAATTCTTTCTTTGCTACCCTTACCCATTACAACTAAAAAACCAACTTGCCAGTTAATACTATTCATCGTCAAGCTAATTAATTCCGAAACACGGATACCTGTTGCGTATAGAAACTCCAGCATAGCGCTGTCACGCATTGCCGCCGCAGTTGAATTGCCGGGCTGAATTAAAATAGTATTCATTTCTTCTTTGCTGATCGTATCGGGCAGACGCATCCATACTTTTGCCAGATCAATATTTGTAAGCGGTGATTGATTGATTATTTTTTCCTGTATCAAATACTTATATAATCCCCGCAGCGCAGCAAGCGCACGGTTCATCGAATTTGCCGATAAGCCTTCACCCTTGATCTGCACTAAATACTCAATTATTACTTCCGGTTTAACATCTTGCAACTCAATTATTTTTTTTTCTTGTAGAAATTGAAAATATCGACGCAAGTCACGCCCATAGGCTTCGAGAGTATTTTCAGCCATCCCGCGTTCAATTAACAGATGGTTAAGGTATCTTGTCAATATTTCCTGCATTTAAGTTTTTTATCTCAAATATGATTACTAATCAAAGTTTTTTTATTGACTTATTTTACAATCTCGTCAAAAAGATAGGCACCAATCTGGAAAAAATATCCAAAAGGGGTAAGTGTGATGAAAAAAATTATTATTGCCTCGGATCATGGCGCAGTTTATTTGAAACAAGAAATCATATCATTTTTAAAATCAAATAACTGCGAAGTAAAAGACATGGGCGTGAATACCGAAGATTCAGTTGACTATCCCGATATAGCTCTTTCGACCTGCAACGAATTTAATAAAGGCGGCTACTATTTCGGCATCTTGCTTTGCGGCACAGGCATTGGAATTTCAATTGCCGCCAATAAAGTAAAAGGCATCCGTTGCGCGCAGGTTTACGACTTATTTACCGCCGAGATGGCTAAAGCCCATAATAATGCAAATTTCATTGCTTTCGGTGGTAGAATTAAATATTCCGTGCCGGTTACTGCCATGGTTGATAAATTTATGAAAACAACTTTTTCGGGCGAGCGGCATGAAAGAAGAATCTCCAAAATAATGGCTATTTAAAAAATCTTGCTGCTAATACTATCTACGCACCCTGCGTCATGATCACAGGGTGCGTTTTATCATTGAGTTCTACCAATATTATTCTAGCCCAGTATCGACTTCAAATCCTCATCCGGTGTTGTGATCGGCTTGATATGAAAATTATTCACCAGCACATCCAACACATTAGGAGTAATAAATGCCGGCAAGCTCGGTCCCAAACGGATGTCTTTAATTCCCAGATGAAACAAGGTCAACAGGATTGCTACAGCCTTCTGCTCATACCATGAAAGAATCATGGAAAGCGGCAAATCATTAACTCCGACATTAAAAGCCTTTGATAGTGCCACGGCGATCTGGATTGCTGAATAGGCGTCATTGCACTGCCCGATATCCAACAAGCGGGGAATTCCGCCAATATCTCCCAATTCTTTGTCAAAGAAGCGAAACTTGCCACAGGCCAGAGTCATAACGATTGTGTCTTTCGGCGCTTTTTCCACAAACTCGGTATAGTAGTTTCTTCCGGGTTTTGCTCCGTCGCAGCCGGCAACCAGAAAGAAATGGCGGATGGCCTTACGTTTAACCGCCTCAATTACCTTATCAGCCACGCCCAAAACTGCATTGCGGGCAAAACCGACCGTAACTGTTCGCCCTTCCGTATCAGCCGCAAAACCAGGCAAATCCAGCGCCTTTTTAATCACGGGCTCAAAGTTTCCGTCAGTTATGTGATTAATTCCGGGCCAGCCGACAAGACCACAGGTAAAAATATTGGCCGAATAAGAATCACGGGGACGTTGAATACAGTTGGTTGTCATCAGTATCGCGCCCGGAAATTCCGCAAATTCTTTGGCCTGATTCTGCCATGCTGTCCCGTAGTGGCCATAGAAATGATCATATTTTTTCAATTCAGGATAACCATGGGCAGGAAGCATTTCGCCATGCGTATAAATATTAATCCCTTTGCCTTTTGTCTGTTTCAAAAGCTCACCCAGGTCTTGGAGATCATGGCCGGAGATCAAGATAGCTTTGCCTTTTTTCGCGCCCAGCGGAACTTTTGTCGGCGCCGGATGACCGAATGATGTTGTATTTCCGGCGTCCAGAAGTTCCATTGTGCGTAAATTGATCTCGCCGCATTTAAGAACCAATCCAACACAGGAATTCAGATCTAAGTCCGTGCGCAAAGTTGAAGCCAGTGCCTCATGAATAAAAGCATATACTTTATCATCTTCGTGCCCTAGAATCTGGGCATGATCGGCATAGGCGGCTACGCCCTTTATTCCGAAAAGCAGTATATGTTTTAAAGATAAAATATCAGTATTTTCAGAAGTATCGGATTTCAGGCCTACGCCTCGAGCCTGTTTAAGCAGACCTTCCTTAGATGATTCAAGCTGAAAGGTGATCGCTTTGTTTTGTTCATCCAGCTTTCCTCCTGCTTTTCTGATCTTATTTATAAGGCTTTCCCTCAGGCTCACACATTTTTTAATCAGTTCAACCATGCGCTGAGGGTCAAAATTTACATTGGTCAGTGTTGAAAATAACGCTTTGACTGTGAATACATCAATTTCATGATCGACAAGCCCTGCTTTTCGGGCATCAAAGGCTACCACCGACAATCCTTTAAGCGCGTAAACCAAAACATCCTGAAGAGCGGCTACTTCCGGATCCTTGCCGCATACTCCTGACTTATTGCATCCTTCACCCTTTGCTGTCTGCTCGCATTGGTAACAAAACATTGCTTCATTTTCCATAATCTTTTTCTCTCCTTTTCTATTATAAATAAATTTTGATTTAATTTGTGCTTAGTATTAATTATTTTCCGCCGCTTTGCCTTGACTTAAGTCAAGCATAAATGATATTTCTTTATTTATGGAAATTACCAGAAAAATTGCTACCTTTTCCTTGTTTTATGGACTTCCGCAAGATCAATATATAAATCTCGCCTCTATTGCGCTTCAGAAAACTTTTAAGCGGAGACAAATCATTTTTTCGGAAGGTGATGAAGGAATTGGCTTTTATATTATTCTATCCGGCAGAGTAAAGATATATAAATTATCCTCAGAAGGTAAAGAACAAATCCTCCACATCATGGAAGCTCAAGAACCATTTGGCGAAGCAGCAGTTTTCGCCGGAGAACATTACCCGGCTTCAGCGCAAGCTATTATCGAAACAAAAGTGCTTTTATTTCCTCGTCAGGCATTTGTGGATCTTATCAGTAAAAACCCATCCCTAGCTTTAAACATGCTAGCATTTCTTTCGCGTCGTCTCCGCACACTTGCCTCATTAGTGGAAAATCTTTCTTTAAAAGAAGTACCGGGAAGATTGGCCGCCTATCTTCTATATTTAAGCGATCGCAATGATGGAGCGACTATCCTGGAGCTGGACATCTCCAAAATTCAATTGGCAAGCCTCCTGGGCACAATACCTGAAACCATCTCGCGCATACTCAACCGGATGGGCAAGGATAAATTAATTAAGGGCACACCACGTCATGTCCATATACTGGACATTCAGGGACTTGCTGGGCTTGCTGAAGGCAGAAAACGGCTTACCTGAGATTTATTGCTTGATCTTGCACTATAAAAGGCGTAAAAAGAACAACAATATTTATATATTAGTCAGTAATGTTTGGTAAATACTATGGCTGAAGTTCTTGATAAAAAAAAGATTCGACAGGTATTTCGAAAGGTGCAGGAGCACCGACAAATTGAACAACTCATCCGTAAATTTTCATCCAACAAAGATGACATCCGCATTAAAGCACTCAATCAAGCCAATCTGTCCACTTGCCAAAACGTTCTGGAACTGGGATGCGCTTTCGGTTCCTTTACGGAAGCTTTAAAAGACCGGCTTCATCCGGAGGCAAAAATAACCGGCCTGGATATTGTTGCCGAATATAAGCCTTTTTTTCTTGAGGCCTGCAAGCGTGCCGGATATGTTGGTAATTTCTCCTCATCCGGCATTAATCCGATTAAAAAAATTCCTGCGGGAACTTTTGATTTAGTCATTTGCAGTTTTGCTTTATATTTCTTTATTGACCTTATCCCGGAAATTGCCCGTGTTTTGAAACCCAGCGGCACCTTTATAACTATCACCCACAGCCGCCATAACATGAAAGAATTAATTGCCCTTACCAAAACCATCCTGAAAAAAAACAAACTACTTAAGGGTAATGAATTGCTGCCCATAGAAATTATCCTTCGTCAATTTTCCAGCGAAAATGGTGCAACCCTTCTTTGTCCTCATTTTCGCCGGATTCAGCAAATTGATTTTACTAATTCTCTCATTTTCCGGACGGGAGAAACAGAATCCTTTCTGGAATATTACCAGTTCAAACGTCCTTTTTTCCTGACCGGTACAAGCACAATCAAAAACGAAATTTTAAATCAACTGAGGTTTGAGCTGCAAAAAATAGCTACGACCTCACAAATTATTGAAATGTGCAAAGATGACAGTATTTTCATTTGTTGCGAACCTTTAACATAAAAGGAAACATCATGAAAAAACAACGCCGGCATTGTCTTTACTGCGGTGCAGAAATCACAAAGAAAAGCGAAGACGGAGTACTGAGGGATTACTGCCCCTGCTGTAATTCTTACTTTTACAATAATCCACTGCCAGTTGTTTCTACTATCCTCGATTTAAATAGAGAGATCCTTCTGGTCAAACGTGACCGCGCTCCGTTTAAAGGGCACTGGTGCCTTCCGACAGGTTTTGCTGAAGCCGGAGAAAGCATTGAACAAGCTGCATTGCGCGAGTTACAGGAAGAAACAGGCATCAAAGGAAGAATATCCAGATTACTTGATGTTGATTCCTACAAAAGCCGCTTTTACGGCGATCTGCTCTTTCTGACTTTTATTGTGGAACAAACAGGCGGCAAACTTGCGGCAGGTGATGACAGCGCTCAGGCGATGTTCTGGTCTGTAAGCAAACTACCACCTCTAGCCTTTCGTTCCAACACACGGGCACTTACTGCCTATATCAAAAGCAAAAAAGATTACTGGAGTATTCTGGATTCGATTGAAAACAAAGATGAAAATAAATCCCCCAAAAGTGTTGCTAAAAATTCCCTGACCAAACGCCTGCTCAATATCATCCTAAAAAACAAGGAGAAAATTATTTACCAGTGGATGGAAGAAATGACCACAAGCACTACTACTGCCGAATACCACAAATATGAAAGCCGCAAGCTCTATATTATCTGTGATAAAATCCTTTCCCAAATTACCCTCTGGCTGTGTGGTCTCTATGATGTAAATCAGATGAAGAGTTTTTATACCAAGCTTGGCCGTGAAAGGAAAAAAGCAGACTTTAAAATCAGCGAGGTGCTCAGCGCGCTGAGCCTCATCCGCAAGCACATCTGGACGTTTGCGCTGGCCCAGGATGCCCTGCAGAAAAAGCTGGAGCTTTACATGACTTTTGAACTGCAAAGACGCATGACCGTATTTTTTGATCTGGCAACTTTTTATCTGACGCGCGGCTATGAGGAAAATAGATGATTGAGTTACTTTTTTTGCTAGGTTTTTCTTTGCATAATCTTGAAGAAGCTTTGTGGTTGCCGCAGTGGTCAAAGCATGCCCGCAAATACCACAAAGAAGTCTCTAAAAATGAATTTAGCTTTACCGTCATCATTGTAACGGCGATCGGGTATCTGCTAACCTTCCAATATTTTATTTTCGCGCCGTCATCTTCTTTGTCCAGATACGTCTATCTGGGCTTTATCCTGATGATGGTTGCTAATGTCATTTTTCCGCATTTAATCGCAACTTTGGTGCTTAAAAAATATGCACCCGGAACGATAACGGGATTGCTGTTGAACGCTCCTCTTGGTATTTACATATTGACCATAGGCATAAAGGGCACTAACGAACTTGTTTTTGTAGTCTTCTCCGGGGTTATTCTTGCAATCTTTTTTTTATTACTCATCAATCAACTATTTAGAATCGGAAAGTATTTATTGTGAAACTCCAATTCCGAAAGCGCAGCGTAGCGGAATTAGTAAGTTGAACAATCCCGCAAAGCGGAGGGTATAATACCCCGCAGCTTGCTTTGGGATTCATACCCGTGATTTGATTGATACCAATTTAATTTTCATAGACATTCTTATTGACTTAAAAACCAAAACCATGTTAAAAATAATTCAAATGTAAGAAATGATTTTATTGTTTCTTCAGCGATTTAAACAATTAATATAAACGTCTTTATATGCGTATTTTAAGGAGATTTAATTGAAGCTAAGTGACGTAAAAGAAATTCTTAATGCTGAAGTAATTGTTGGCGAAGAACATCTGGACTTAGAAGTAAAAACAGCGTTTGGGGCTGATTTAATGAGCGATGTTTTAGCTTTTGCAAAAGCAGGAAGTATTTTGCTGACTGGTTTAACCAATAGTCAGGTAATAAGAACTGCCAATATCCTTGATATAGCTGCTATAATTCTGGTTAGAGGCAAAAAGCCTTCAACTGAAACTATTAATCTGGCCAAAGAACTTAAAATCCCCCTGCTGACAACAAAATATATCTTATTTGAAACTGCTGGCCGTCTTTACGCTAAAGGCATCGTCGGTTGCCTGGAAAAAGTTGAAAACAATAGTGTCCGAAACTGAAAATTCTTTATATCGCGATAGTTTTGATATCGAAGGTGGAAATTTTAACAAAGCCGGTATTGTTTCCACGCGTATCAAATCGTTATTAAAACAAATGGGAATCGCCGCGGAAGTAGTAAGAAAATGTGCCATTGTTTGCTACGAATCAGAAATTAATGTGGTTTCTTACGCCCGCAAAGGTGTTGTTAATTTAATGGTCAACACTGAAACTGTCCTGATTGAAGTTGTTGATGAAGGTCCGGGAATTCCCTTCATCCTCTCTGGGGAGCGAGAGCCAGCAGCAGTCTGCGCTCCAGGGGGGAACACAGGAAATGATGTCTGCTTCGACCACGACCCTGGCCGGGATCGTGAAG
>JANXZU010000092.1 GCA_025355345.1 Syntrophaceae bacterium | reverse complement strand
GCCGTTCGTGGAGCCGTTTGCGTTGGTGGTCGCGGCACCGCACTCGACCCCATGCGCGTGAAAAAGTGGAAGAGCGCACTCAAGTAAAGACCGCTTCGTTCTCAAGTAATAATTTCTTCTGCCTGAAAAAGACAGTTAGTTTTGCTTTAATTTCATCGCGGACATGGCGAAACTCTTTGCGAACGTCATCTTGTGTGCCTGTGGCTTTGGCCGGGTCGTCAAAGCCAATGTGTGTTTTCTTTGTGCCGCCGATATACAACGGGCAGGTTTCATTAGCGTTGCCGCAAAGTGTGATGACATAATCGAAGCTCTGTCCATCGAATGCCGTTAAATTTTTAGATTGATGTGTGGAAATATCAATGCCGATTTCTTGCATCGCGTAAGTGGCGATGGGGTTGACAAACGATGCCTCCGTCCCTGCGGAAAATGCCGTAATCTTATCACCCAGAAAATGATTGATGAGACCTTCCGCCATCTGTGAGCGGCAGGAATTGGCTGTGCATAAAAACAGGACTCTTATTTTCATGAATCACTCCGTGTCCATTCTCTGCGGTTTATCGCGAGTCCGTCATTCCGACGAAAGTCGGAATCCAGAAGGTTTTGACTGGATGCCGGATCACGTCCGGCATGACAAAAACTACCCCGTAGCTTGCTGCGGGGTAGTTAAATAAAGTTGAGTATGATTAAATAAACACCAGCCAGAATAACGAGCACACCGCAAATCTTTTTTAAAATAACCGCGCCTTTGGATTTTTCGCTCCAATGGAGATAGTGTTGCACGACTTCCGTGAAAGTACCGGCAAAAACAAGAACCGCGCAGTGTCCGATGCCGTATGCCAGAAGCAGAGAAAGGGCAAAAACAATTTGAGTTGATGCCGTGCTGAAAACAACACCAAGGATTGTGGCCATGTAAGCAAACGTGCATGGCCCTAAGGCAATGCCGAACAGTAGCCCCAGAATGAAAGCCGCCAGAAATCCCTTTCTTTTAAAATTCGGATTTGCGCCGCCTTCCATAAAGGGAAGCGGCAGCACTCCCAGCAAATTGAGGCCGACAGCAAAGAAAATAACAGCTACAAAATAATTCCCGTAGCCGCCGATATCGCCCATCATTCTTCCCGCAAGGCCGGTGATCAGTCCGATAATGCCAATAGTGATGAGAATGCCGAGCCCGAATAGAGAAGAAAGGCCAAAAGCCCGCCCTGTGCTGATGTTTCCCTGGCCGTCGATGAAACCGACAATCAGGGGGGATACAAGCCACATGGCAGGGCGACAGAATGACCGAAAGCACTCCCCAGACAAACGCGGCCCCGATAGCGATTTCGGGAGATTGGGTCAGCGCACCAGAAAGCCAGGTAAACAGCTCAACGATCATTACTTGACCCCTTGCATTTTGATGATTCTGACGACATCATCCTTAGGAAAGTATCCATCATGACGAAAGTATTCTTTGCCATCCTTATCCAGAAAAACTTGCGTGGGGATCAACCGAATGTTGTACTTCATGGCGTCGGTTTTCCCTTTTTCCGTCCAGACATCGTGAAAAACAACATTGAGCTGCCACTTCTTTCATGATCGGCTGCATGGCTTTGCAGGGAATGCATCTGGCCGCACCGATTTCCACGAAGGTAACTTTAACTGTATCGGATGGTTCTTGAGCCACGGTATTCCGGCAATCAGCCGAAAGCGATAGTAATGTAAATAATGTCAGCAGAGCCGCAGTTACAATGAATAATTTTAAACGCAACTTCATTTCCAATAATCTCCTTAATATTGAAGTCAGCCGTTTCAACATCCGCCGCAAGAGCAACCGCCGGTTCCCCTTTGTATAGGGGGCGCTTGTGTGCCCTTCGCGCTTTTAATTTTATCCGACATCTGTTTAACGATTTATTTTGTTGCCGGGCTTTTACCTTTAATAAGCCCCAGGTCTGTCAAAATATAAGCGGTAGGTGTAACGCCGATATTTTCGAGTGCCTTTTTCGCACATGCTACGGAGCATCCGTCAATGGTGATATTTTCACCCGCGCCTTTGGCGGATTGGACATAGCCGGATAATCCGGCGCCAATACTGGCAAGGCAGGTCATTTTAGCAAATTCTTCAGAGCGCAGCTTCCTGCCACCTGATCGGCAATTTCACCAACATCAGCCGCACCGGAACACGCATATATTAATTTTGTTTCTGCTTTGCAACAATCAGTCATAATGGTTCTCCTTATATTTTGATAAATTTAATAGATTAGATTAAACAGAAATCCCACAATCATAATGCCTGTGGCAACAACGCTGACAAAAATTATGATCAGGGGGAGTTTAATTACTTTCTTCAAGATGATCATTTCGGGAAGTGAAAGCCCGATTACCGACATCATAAAGGCCAGCGCAGTGCCCAGCGATGCGCCCTTTTCAAGCAGCGCCTGAAGAATCGGGATGATACCCGCCGCGTTGGAATACAGGGGAACACCGATAAGTACCGCCAGAGGAACAGACCACCACACTTCCTTGCCCATAATTGAGGCCATGAAGTTTTCCGGCACATAGCCGTGAATGGCAGCGCCCACAGCAATGCCTGCCACAATGTAAATCCAGACTTTGGAAACTATATCGACAACGGCTGTATAGCCCGCCTGAATTCTATCGTTGAAAGTGACTTTTCTTTCTTCTACTTGAAAATCACCGGCTTTGATTTCATAAACCCATTCCTCGACGAAGCGCTCTACTTTAAGTTTGCCGATAACCCAGCCGGAAACGATAGCGATAAGTAAACCCGTGGAAGCATAGAGCAGGGCAGTCTTCCAGCCAAAGAGACCAAAGAGCAAGACCAGTGCGACTTCATTAATCATCGGCGCGGCGACAAGAAAAGAAAAAGTAACGCCCAGAGGAATACCGCTTTCCACAAAACCGATGAAAAGAGGGATGGCTGAACAGGTGCAAAAGGGAGTTAAGATGCCCAGTGATGCGGCCATGACGTTGCCGATAAACAATGGTTTTCCTTCCAGCGCCTTTCTGGTTTTTTCCGGCGAGAAATATGACCGGATAATTCCCACAACAAAAACAATGACGGTGAGAAGGATGAACACCTTGGGGGTGTCATAAAGAAAAAATCGAATTGCTTCCGTCAGATGTGCCGACTTATCCATCTGGAATATTCCATAGACAAGAAAATCAACTCCCTGTTCTAAAAAAAAATAGACCAGAATCGCCAAAGGAATCAGCACAAAAGGAATATAATAATTTAGTTTATTCTTGTCGCCATTATCTGTAGTAAAGCATTCAGCCATATTGGTTAACCCTCATTTATTTAGTTTTATTTGTAGAGTCTATTTATTGCCGATCATTTGTTTAATGTCTGCAAGAGACGGAAGCTTGCCGGCAGCTTTGATGACGCCGTCAATTGCCAGCGCCGGAGTTGTCATTACTCCGTAGGTCATAATTTGCTTTATGTCTTTGACATGGTCTATCTGCGCGTCAATACCCATTTCGCTTACAGCAAGACGAACCGTATCTTCAAGCTTGTTGCAGGTTGCGCAACCCATCCCCAATATTTCTATTTTCATGTTAGATCTCCTATCTTTTGCAACACTTTAAAATCTCGTTGTGTTGTTTAGCGTTGGAAAAAAGCACATCTTCCAAACAGCCAATAAACTGCATGATGCAGGGAACACGCAGACTGTAGAAAATGGAATTCCCCCTTTTCTCATCAGCCAACAGACCGGCGTTTTTCAAAACGCTCAAGTGCTTGGAAACAGTCGATGCATCGGCGCCAATCATTTCGGTAAGATCACCCACGCAACGCTCTTTTTTGCTTAGTTCCTCGATAATAAACAGCCTGCTGGGATGAGCCATTGCTTTGATTATTTTTGCCCGCGCCTTATACTGAGGCGTTATCGAACTTTTCATTTTAATTTCTCCATTGTCTTATTTGGTAATATAGCCAAATAGCCATGATGTGTCAAGAAGTATTTCCCCTCCTGGATAGGAGGGATTGGGGGATGTTGATAATTGTTTTTTATTACCGGTTTTTTGTCGGGTGGATAACCTGAAGATTGCGCGCGCATTGTTATCAGTGAATCAAAAAAAATTAACTGCCTGAAGGTAATGCATGGTTAGTATTTGCCTGGTTATTCAATTGCAATGGTCAAGAAAAAATATATTACTACCGCTTCCGGACTTTTACTTAACGTAGGAACAACAGTAATCCGTCAGACTTTTGACCTTCAGGTTGAATTTGGACTCCGCCGGTACTTCAAAGGATTCTCCTTCTTTAAAAGTAACCCATCCGGCAGCTCCAGGTAACATGACATCGACATCGCCGGCAAGAATTTCCATAATTTTCTTCTCCGCTGTGCCGAATTCATAATTTCCGGGATACATGATGCCCAGTGTTTTTTTTGAACCATCCGGAAAAATCACAGTACGACTGGTGACCTTGCCGTCAAAATAAATATTTGCTTTTTTAAGAATTGTTACATTTTTGAATTCCATCATAGACTATTCCCTTCTATCAGTTATACTTATGTTTAAGTGAAATTAGAAACTACCGATTCATATTGTTTTACAATGTAAGGTTCTTCTAATAAAGATATTACATTGGCTTTCCAGCTCTTGTAATGCAATGTTTCTCTATGCTTGATCTGATCGTCTGTTGATTCATAAATTTCAAATATAATAAAAATATTATTTGATTCTTTTTCTTTGTAAAATTCAAATCTCCGAATACCAGCCTCATTGAGGCTGTTATTAACATTATCATTTGTGTACTTGATAAAATCATTTATTCGATCAGCTTTTACTTTTAATGTAACCGCTACTATGATCATGTTGTGCCCATTCATACCACACCAGCCACTTTGCGCAGTTCGTTAAGAAGGTTGTCCTCTACTTCAATCATTCCGGATTCCTGACGCTGCCTGACGAGAATGTTCTCTCTTTCTCCCGGTACGAATATCTCGTCCACACCTGGCAGTTTCTTTGTAGATTTAACCTTACGGATAATCTCCGAAACGTTACTTGTAAGCGTTTTGCTGTCAATCAGTAGTTCCGGATCAATGGCAAAAATCAGATGTCCCCAGTTGCCCTTGCTGTCGCCGATTCCACAGAAGGCGGCGCCAACCAGCGGTCCTGCCAGTATCTCGCCGATCAGAGCCAGACCTGATCCTTTATAGCTCCGGTCGAAGGAACGGATAGCACCCGCGATGGCTTTTTGCGGATCTGTCGTCGGATTACCCTGGTTATCATAGGCAAAATCAGCAGGAATGTTTCTGCCTGCTGTCTGGGCTTCTACCAGTCCAAAATAAGAAGTCGCGGCGGTCGACATATCGAGTACAATGGGGTCCTGTCCGCTGGGAATAGCGATGGCCAGAGGATTGGTTCCGAACACAGGTTCGTATGATCCGTAAACGGCGACTCTCTGGGGTGAACGGCTGAAAGCAAACCCGATAAGCCCATCCACGGCCAGACGGGAGGCATAGTAACCAATAGCTCCGGATGATGTGTTGGTGTTGAATGTTCCGGCAATAGCGAACCCGCTTTTCTTAGCCTTTTCCTTCACTATTTCTACTGCCTTATCGACAACAAGCATGGCGTGATTTTTATTGCCGTTGATCCTCGCGGAAATAGGGGTTTCCTTTTCGATTATAATCTTGCCAGCACTAGGATCCCTGGGGATACCCTTGTCGATGAGTTTAACGACTCCCTGATTGTTATCCCGCAACTGGGCATAGAGCAGCACGTCAGTGATAATCTGGATTTCTTTATCTCTGTAGCCGTAGTTTTTTACTGCCCTACTGGTTAGTTCCTCAAGTTCTTTAATCGATATTTTCATAACTATCTTCTCCAATGTTTAGTTCTGCGTATAGCCTTAAAATCTAACCGCATAGCAGTAAATCAATCCAGCTTCGAGTGCGGTGTTTTAGCCTGTCTTGCATCAGTCAGCTATTTCATATCCCGAAATTTGGCTTCCATGGCGCTGATATCTTCCATACGGATCAGGGCATCATAAAAATCTTTGCCGGAAAGTTTTTCCAGATGAAGAAAGTGATCATCTACGGATTTTACATATCCCTGCAAGGTTTTCCCCGATCGAAGATGGATCAACACATCCTTGCCGATATAGGTCTTCAAGTTATCTTTCATTGAACTGGAAACGTTAAAACTAACTCCTTCCAATGCTAAGGCCGATCTTGCCTGCGCCGCTTCCGGGAAGTAAAAAGATATGGCTACGAACAATATTACAGCCAATAAGGCTACTACTGCACTCTTGATTGTTTTTTTCATACATACCTCCTTTTTTGTGTTAGGGATTAGTTCACATTGCTTTGTTCATATATTCTTACAATTTCTGGTAAGCAATGCAAGTATTTATTGATGGATAGTTATTAATAGAATCTGGGAATTCCTAATCGCGTTATTAACGGCAGACAGCTGTTTCAGGCGCTGCACCGGGCGGATTCGGATTTTCGTTGAGCAGAATTTTTTTGATCCGTTTCAGGCAAGCATCGTCCTTATTAAAGATGATCCGGACTGCCTCTTCTATCCTTGCTTTGTTGTCATCGGAGATGCTTAAAGTTGTCTCAATGCGATTTAACCCGTCTCGGAGAGTTCTTAGCTCCCGTTTATTTTCATTGTCGCTTGGTGGCTTGATGTAATTGAATTGCTCTCTTAGCGTATTTAGTTCAGATATGTTGTCATCGTCGTCCGGTATCTTGATGTCGATTGTGTTTTCATCAACCTTATCGAAGGTGATATGCCAGAAAGTCATTTTGTCTTTCAGTGCTATATTCTCTTTTAAAAAATCGTTGATGCCGATTTGTCTGTTGCTTTTTAACAAGGCGTCAAAGCTATCCATAAAGTTCATATCGAGAAAATGACTGAAAGTACTTCTTGGTTCGGCGTTTTTACTGCTTTTTCCGACGGGTTCAATAAAAGCATCGACGAGAATGACAATTATGTGTTTGTATCGGTCGGGATTACTCTTGAGTACTCTGGATAAACTCTGCAAACCCAGGTTGTCGGCATTGCCGCCATCGAAGACATGATGATATCTTTCATCATTCTCATCAGTAAAGTCCTTCAGTGTTACGTAGCTGAATACTGCCGGAAAAGCCGCAGAGGCCATAACGCCCCGTGCTACGTCATACTGGTAGATATCGGAACTCAAGTGCTCAGTAAAATCCTCATCGGTAAATGTAAAGACAGAGCCAAAATGCATATTCTGGGATCTTGCCTGCACCCCCTGCTTCTTCGTTTTATAGGCCTCTGTTCCATCCGTGGCGTTGATAATCAGATAAGGACGTTCGGGATTTAAATGGCCAAATCTCAGGGCGAATCCCATATTTTTTGTATCAAAGAGATTATCCTCGAAGGTTTGGGCCATGATGTCGGAACGGTCAAAGGCGGTAAACCAATAGCGGACAATATTTGTGGGCCAGAACCAACTCTGTAGCCACCGGCTTATGAAGTCGCGCGACATAAGATCTTCCACGTGGGCTCTCTTGAATCCCAGATTTAGATTGAGAAACCTGTTTTCCGACCATTCAAGCCATTGTTCCCTGCTAATCCAGATACGGTTAGAGGTAACTTTAGCCTGGGATAGATTAAAAAGCCGGTCGATATATGACTTCTCTTTTGTGGAACAACCGCTGATAGCCTTCCGCATTGCTTTCTGCGCTTCTTCCTTTTCTTCATCAGTTAATTTTCCAATCACGAGCTGTTGCTTTTTTCCTGTTTTCTGACAGTCAATATTCACAAGCCCTGCGAATACTCCACAATCCAGCCTACAGCGGGGAACGGGAATAACGAATTCAGGATCTTGTGTAACAGCGTAGTAGGCGCCTGCAAGAGAGCCGCCGGAAACAGACGAGATCACGTCCACTTCCTTAAGTATATCCAATTCACTATCATGTTGGAGCGTTGTCATGACACGCGCGGAAAAATAGGCGGCACGGTTGCCACCGCCTGACAGAGCCAGCATGACCAGGACATCCTGATTTCCGCGATCATCTACGATTTTAAATGAAGCATGTCTGGTAGTGGAAATGAAACCTTGATAGAAAGGCGAGGCACCCTCTGATTTCGGGCTGTTCCAATATGCATAATGCTGGGTGCATCCCGGGATAATCATAAATATAAACAAAAGTAGCAGGAGAAGACTGTTCAATGGTCGCTTTATTTGTGTTGAAGAAACAGGTCTGATGAGAGTTAACTTTTTGTTTTTGATGTTCGTTGTTATAATTGCTTTCTTCATGCGATATCCTCGCAGCTTTCCTCTTGCCATTCCTTGGAAAATGCAAGGGATCGTGTTTTAATTTCATTCCAGCTTAGCGGCATAGTTTCTCTTCATTCCGTATACATCTGATATGAAATTTATTGTGACTGTTCAATTTTTTATGTCATTCAAGTATATTACATCTCTTCTAAAACTTTATCTTTTTTAATCCAGAGATCGTTAATCCATTTCTGGAATCTGCTCCGGTATTCCGGATCAGAAACGTAATCACCAATCATATCATCAGTAACAGGAATTTTTTCTATAAAGAGATTAACTTTCTTAATCCTGCCGCAGATGAAATTCCAGAAATTCAGATCACCTTCGGGATATTTGATAGTAACGTTTAAAATACTGTGCAGCTGATGCCCCATCGCGGTCAGAACAAATCCGGTTCCGCCAGCTTTCGGATTAAGAAGATTTCTGAAAGTTGATTTTTGCCTTTTATGTTTCTCCTTCGTGAATCGAGTTCCTTCAACAAAATTCATTACAGACACAGGGGTTGTACTGAATTTTTCGCAGGCTTTTTTTGTGATTTCAATATCCTTGCCTTTGAGATGAGGATATTTAGCAATAAAATCGGCTGTATATCTTTTCATAAAGGGGAAGTCGAGAGCCCACCATGCAATTCCGAGAAGCGGTACCCAGATCAATTCTTTTTTTAAGAAGAATTTGAGTAGAGGTATTTTCCCGTTAAAAACCATCTGTAGAACGGCGATGTCACTCCATGATTGATGATTCGATATCACAAGATACCACTCCTTCATGGGGAGATCGGTATTTCCTTCAACTTTTACTTTTATGCCGAGAATTGTTCTGAAGAGAAAAGTGTTATTATCAATCCACCTTGTTGCGATCATGATAAGTATCTTTGTACATATTTGTTGAGACGGTTTAAAGGGAATTAATTTTATCAAGGAAGCTGTAAGCAGGAAAGGATATCCGATTAGAGTACCGGTGAGGGTAAATAATAATGAGAAGATACCTGTAAGATCATAAAAAATTGATTTTATGAAGGTTTTCATGTTGATATTTCTATATTTATCAGAAGCCACCTGAAGCTCCACCTCCGCCTGAGCTTCCGCCGTCAAAATATTTATCTTGTTGTGACGGTGTTTGCGGCGCGTCAATAATGTTTGGAGTAAATGCCGCCGCTATATCGGCTAAGTTGATTCCATGATTTTCCGGCTTTAAAATATTCCTTTGAGTAAAACCATATCTGTTGCCATCGGGTCCGCGCTTTAGCCAGCGTGTAATGATTATGGATAAGGCAATCAGCAGAATTCCCATAATTGCGGGATCCCAGGCATAGCGGGTTAATCCCAGATAGCTTTTGTTAGTTGAGAGCGTCAGGCAGGCAAGAACAATATTTGCGTTCATGACCAGGCGTTTGCGGCTCTTGATTCCCCAGTATATCCCCAAAGCGGGAATTCCAAAAGAGAGTATATAAGATGACCAGTAAATATAAGGGGGAAACAATTTCGGATGCAGATGAATGATATGTGTATCTTCGATAAGAAGACCCACCACGCCAAGTATCTGTAGATTGACTGTCAGGTATATGGCGATAAGCAGGCAGGCTTGTATCGTGGTATTTCTGTCTTTCCTGTAATCTGCCATTTCGGATTTATCGCTATTTATGCCCAACAGGAATATCAGGCAGAATATAAGCAGCAACAATAATCTCTCGTTTGTTGGCGGCAGAGATAATTGAAAAGGAATAATGCAAAAAGCAATCAGGCTGATCAGCGCCGCGTATAGATAACCGAATCTTAAATACAACCAATAGGCGCAAGTGGCAAAAATAAGACACAAAATAATGGTGAAGTGTGCCGATGATTTATTTCCTAAAAATAGTTCTGTTATCCCGATAAAAAAACCTATGCAGACCAAGAGCACAGAAGATACAGCCAGCGACTCTTCAATACCGTGTCTGTAAAAGCGGTATATAGTCACAGCGTATTCAGCAAGAAAATAAAATATCACACCGGCAATTAATAACGTAAATGAAATAGCCATTCTGCCTCTTATCCCTGTGATCCAGACAAAAAATCCCAGCAGGGCTGAGGAGCAAAGGGTAGTAAAGATAAAAAAGATGACGCGGAAAAAGATATTGGTTTGTCGGATTTCCGGATCGGTCTGGTCGATTATCGCGCTCATTTGGCCATCTGTAATCAAGCCGGAGCGCTTCCATGTTCTTGCCTGTTTGCGAATGAAGATGTTTTCTTCCTGCTGGGATGAGTATAGGTTTAAACTCATTCATCCTCCTTAAACTGACGCGAAAATTTAAAGATCAGGGCGATCACCATCAAAGGCGTCGCAATAAAATAAGTAAAAATGAAAAAAGTCTGTCTGTGAATTAGATTTAAGATAACTATGCTTATTCCGATATAACCGTAAATGACGGCGTAAAGCATGTAGATTAATCTGCGGATTTTCAATGCATAAAAAGCAAGAGCGGCGCAAGCCATTAGCAGAGCCGGGAAATAGATAGAAAATATCTTGTATTGAGCAACGCCGGAGATCAGGGCGATGCAAAGAAAGTGAACAGCAAAGTTAAGATAGATGTCAAAGAAGTGTTTTTTTATGTCCAGCCTGTAAAGAAGACCACCCAGCAATGAAACAATTAAGCTGTAAGCAATGGCATATTCACGATAGTACTGCTCAAATGCAAACCGATGTCCGGATAAAGTAAAGCCGAACCAGGCGGCGATAGTGGAAAGAGCCATTGACAAAACCAGCCGGTTGTCAAACCGATAAGCAAGAAAAAGAAATAATGCCGATGATGCTAAAAGATAATTATCCCATAAATTGCCGAGCAGGTGAAACTGCGTTTCGATATAAACGATATCCATCGAGAAAAACGCGCAGCCGAAAAACAGGATGTAGTCAAATGCCATATCAGGCGAGGGAACTTCCTGTTTGTTATAAGCTGCCACCTTGATAAAACTATAAATAAAGGCTGCCGAAAAACAAGAGGTCAGAGCGGAGATGATGGCGATATCGCCAAGATTAGTGAAATATTGTTTAATAGTTAAACCGGCGCCGGCGATCAGCGTCAGGATGCCGATATAAAGAAAAAATCTCAATTCCCGATGCACGGAAAAAATCCGCCCTGCTGAAATGTCCAGCAGAATGCGCAGCTGCTTTGCGTCTATCTTTTTTTCAGCAAACATCTTTTGTAAAAGTTTTTGGATATTCATCTTAGCAGACTTTAAATTTCTGGTATTTGTTTTGGCAAACTTTAGAGCTTGTTAAATTATAA
This sequence comes from Syntrophaceae bacterium, assembly GCA_025355345.1. Lineage (GTDB taxonomy): Bacteria > Desulfobacterota > Syntrophia > Syntrophales > Smithellaceae > FEN-1160. The sequence continues at coordinate 4,498 of JANXZU010000092.1, read as the reverse complement.
GTCAAGTCAATAAACTAATTATTGTGAAACTCCAGCTTTGCTTACATTTCAGATTTACTTTTAACTTTCTTATTTTCATACATCGATAGATCAGCTCCGGCCATCAGTTCATCAAGTGAGATTGGATTGTCAGTCTCATGAATCGAGTAACCAATGCTGATTGAAAGTTTGTACTTTCTATTTTTTCTTAAATTTAGTTTATCGGCAAATATTTGATAACGGTTCAAAATATCATCTATTGTTATTTCATCAGCGTTAACAGCTAGAATGGCGAATTCATCCCCGCCGATACGGGACACAATATCAGCAGAGCGAAAAGTTTGCAGGAGAATTTTTGCCGCATCAATGAGTGCGCAATCACCTTCGTCATGGCCAAATGTATCGTTAATCCATTTTAATCTATCTATATCGGCGAAGAAAAGTAATAGTTTTTGTTTAGAACGTTTGACAACCTGCAATTGCTGAGTAGCAAGATTAAAGAAACCTCTTCTGTTGTAAAGACCGGTGAGCTGATCGGTAAACGCGATGGTTTCCAGTTTCTTTTCTAATTCCCGGTGCTGTGTGACATCAACACCGAAAACGGCTAGCCGCACAACCTTGCGGTTCTCGTCAAATACCGGGTAAACAACCAGGTCTATATGCCGGCCATGGTGCACGTCCTCAAAGCGCGCTGGCTTGCCTGTGTGGAGAACATTTTCTGCCTGCCGCCGCCTTTGTTTGCTTACTTCCGGTTGAAACAGATCATAAACGTTAGCGTTAATTAATTTATCCATGGTAACATTGAGACGGTTGGCAAAAGTTTCGTTTGCTGCCAGAACGATTCCGTTCTTGTCGATAAGGGAAAAAGATTCGGTAACAGCATCCAATAGAGCGCGAAGATTATTTTCACTTTCCAGTAATTGTTTCTGGGCCTTTTTCCGTTCGGATATATCGCGTACAATACTCAGCAGGATTAGCTCATCTGCTATCTTTATTCCCTGTGAACTGACTTCCACAGGAAAAATTTCTCCATTTTTCCTGATATGTTCAGTTTCAAAGATGATTCCATCGGAACTGGCGGCATTCATTTGTTTTTTGAACTGTGAACGTGTTTTTGGAGATCTCAAATCTAAGATAGTCAGAGATTTTAGTTTTTTGACAGGGTATTGATAGGCTTTTACAGCAGCTGAGTTTGCATCCAGAATTCTGCCGTCTTTGTGGCGGACGAAAAGAATTATGTCCCGGGAGCTTCGAGTGAGAAATTCGTAGCTTTTGATAAAGGATAGAATATCGGAGAAATTATCTACCCTGCGGTGTTTTTTCCCCTTGCTTTCCATTTTAATTCGTTCCTCCATTGATGGTTAGATATTTATTTCTATTTTCCAGAAAACTTTTATAAAGCCGGTAATGATCGGTTTCTTCGTAGTTGACAGGCAAAACAGTGGAATGATCAAATGAATAAATGGTGGCACAAGGGCAGGCCAGCAATATCGGAGAGTGGGTGGCGATGACAAATTGAGCATGGCCATCGATACTCATTTTATTCAGGAGGGCAAGCAGTTCGATTTGACTTTTTGGTGAAAGTGCGGTTTCCGGTTCGTCCAGCAGATAAAGGCCTTTGATTTGGTAGCGACTGCGGAAAAAGGACATCAGTGATTGGCCATGAGATTGGGTGGTTAATGATTTGCCGCCGAAGTAATTAAGTTGGCCCCGGTCTGCTGCCGACCATTCATCCAATAATTCAGCAAAATACTGAAATATTTTGGAGCTGAAAAATGATCCCGGGACACGACCGTCTTCCCATTCCAAAGAAATATGCTGGTGAAGTTTGTCTTCATAGGGATTATATTCCGGACGGCTTCTCTCCGTATTTTTCCAGATATGAATGCCGCAGGCTATGGCCATAGCCTCCAGAAGAGTAGACTTGCCTGTTCCGTTTTCGCCAACGAATAATGTAACAGGATTCGCTAGAATAAAATGCCTAGTGTTTTGTAAAATGGGTAGACAGAAAGGATAACTGTCTTGAGTGGGATATTTTTCCGGATGAAGGGTGACGTTTTTTAAGTGCATCTCACCGCCTCATATTTTCGTTTTGAGAGCCTTTGCAATTTCTTCTTTGACCTTTGTGTCTGCGTCTGGAAGAAACTGCTCAAGTGCCTTCTTAGCTTCTGCGCCGCCTATGCGGCCCAGAGACCAGGCGATCATGCTTTGTACCCGGTCATCGGCATTTTCTTTGAAAGCCCGGATAAGGTCTGTAACGTAATCGGGATTGAGACTGTTGCCCATGGCGCGTGCCGCGTTCATCTTCCAGCGCCAGAGATCATCGGCAGACATATAAAACATATGCGGCCAGATGTTTTTGGTGAAGTATGGTTTGTCCATGTGTAAAAGGCTGGCAAGATCAAAGCTTGAAGCTTTTGCGGCCACGCGGGGATTGGGGTTTTTCCCCTCGGCTATCCAGGGAATATTTCGTGGGCATACATTCTGGCAGCGGTCACAGCCGTAAACGTACATGCCCATGGGTTCGCGGAGTTCAAGCGGTGTTAGGCCTTCGCCGTAATAACTTAAAAAGGAAATGCAGAGGCGTGGGTCAATTTTCCCATTTCCTTTGAGCGCGCGGGTCGGGCATGCAGCGACACAGGCATTGCGGCACCAATCAGGGCAGCCGATGGCAATGGTTGGCTCATCGGGCTTATATTCCTTATCGACAACCAGGGCGATGGGAAAGATGAAAGAACTTAAACGGGAAACCCGTTGCGCGTAAAAAAGACAGTTTTTACCAAAAGTTCCAAGTCCGGCACGTGCGGCCGAAAGTCGGTGTGGCATGTTGAAGGGTACTTTGGAATCCACACCATTTGTTTGGAGAAACTTACGAAAGGCCTTAATCTTAAGCGCCAAACCATCTTTTGTCATCCTGTCATCATCAAGATAACAGCGGCCAAAGTGACTCTCCATTGTGGAAGGAAAAGCCTCTTCAAAATATGACATAAGCAAGACAATTACAGATTTTGCTTCTGGAATGAAATGCCTGGGATCAGTTCCGTCAAGAAGACTAAAGCCAACTGCTTCTGCCCATCCGTATTCCTCTTGATGTGCCAGCAAGTATTCTTTTTGCGATGTAAAAGTGTCCGCGTTAGTAAATCCGATATCGGCAAATCCCAAACGCGTTGCTTCAGCTATGATTTCCTGTTTAGTTACCATAAGTCCTCCATGCATAATATATACATCAAATCCAGATCTAAATCAAAGTGCTATATTTGTAATATTTTGTCTTGACTTAAATTTTTCTAATCTTTAGTATACCTCTAAATTGGCCGGTGTGGTTTCTACCACAGATTACTTAATTTTCATGGAGGAAATATGAAAAAAGTTTTTAAATTAGTTGGTTTATTAATGGTGGTTGCCATTGCGGCAGGTGGCATTTACGTTTGGCAGGCCTACCAGAGCTTCATGAAGGTGGAGGCAATCCAATATGATCCGCAATTAGCAATTTATCTGGGGTGCGGCAATTCTGTTGTGCTTACCTCGGAAGACGGTTCCGCCGCTCTTGTTGTTGATACCAAAATGCGTGCCGCTGCGGAAATTATGAAAGATAAAGTCAAAGCCAAAGATATTACCATCGTCAATACTCATGATCATGCTGATCACGTCGGCGGCAATTCTCTTTATCCGCAGGCAAAGATCATATCCGGTGATTACACAAAAAAGCAGTGGCAGGATGATGCCGGCAAAGCCAGCAGATATCCGGATATTACTTTGAAATCCGGTGAAGAAAAAGTGCTGAAGATCGGCAGCGAAACTGTGCATATCTATAATACGGGCAGGGCGCATACATGGAATGATGTTGTTGTCTATTTTGAAAACAGAAAACTTCTTGTTACCGGTGATCTGGTTTTTAATAACATGCATCCGGCAATGCTGCCAAAAAGCGGAACTAAAGTTGCTTTGTGGATCAATGTTCTGGATACACTAGCTAAAAAATATTTGATAAAGACACTTGTACCAGGTCATGGTCCTGTTGCCGATCAAAAAGCGCTTGCCGCTATGAAGGATTATTTTGTGGCTGTTGGCGATGCGATTGGCAATAAAGAAAAACAGGTCATCCTGAAAGAAAAATATAAAAACTACGTTTCTTTTCCGGGAATGTTCAGCATCAGCAATTCGCTGAAATTTATTGAGCAGGAAAGAAAAGAAACAAAGTGAAGAAATAATAGTTTGAGTTTGTTGTTATCTGATGTGTAATGATTTTATAAACAAATACTAAGGAGGAGAAAACATGAATATCATTGAACGTATCAAAGGGATTTTGCTTAAGCCACAAGATGAATGGCAGACCATTGCGGGAGAAACTACAACAATTGTTGATTTATACAAGAACTCACTACTGTCCCAATGTTAACTAAACAAATTCAACTGATTACAAGTCAACACCTCTTCTTCTTCAACTTCAACATCTGTAAGTGTTTGCAATAGTGGCATTTTCTCGAACAGCGTTACGCTGATAATCTGTAGAATTGTG
>JANXZU010000025.1 GCA_025355345.1 Syntrophaceae bacterium | reverse complement strand
CGGTTTTGTCGTTGATGATGCCATTGTTGTTCTGGAAAATATTTCGCGCCACATTGAGGCTGGTCTTACGCCTTTTGAAGCAGCGTTGATTGGAGCAAAAGAAGTAGGTTTTACTGTACTTTCAATGACCCTCTCGCTTATAGCCGTATTTATCCCCATATTACTTATGGGTGGCATTGTGGGCAGACTTTTCCGCGAATTTGCCGTAGTTCTTTCTGCGGCGATCATCGTTTCTCTTTTTGTATCTCTGACCATGACACCAATGATGTGTGCCCGGCTGTTGCGATCAAAAGAAGAATTGAGCACCGGCTGGTTCTATCGAAAAAGCGAGCAGATATTTGAGGCAGTCCTTAGCTTTTACAGGCGAACGCTTAGCTGGGCATTGAGACATAGCTTGCTCACAATATTGACATTATTTGTTGTTATCGGCCTTAATGTTATTCTGTACTTTATCATCCCCAAGGGGTTTTTCCCTCAGCAGGATACAGGCGCTCTTGTCGGAACGATTCAGGCTGACCAGAATATTTCTTTTCAGGCCATGCAAAGCAAACTTATCAGCACCATGGACATTATTCGGTCAGATCCGGCGATCGACAGCATATCCGGTTTTACCGGAGGCGGTCGTCGCAATTCCGGCACGATGTTCATTGCTCTGAAGCCGATGCGTGAACGCAAAGTGTCCGCCGATCAATTAATAGCAAGGCTGCGGCCAAAGCTTGCCCGCGAAGCTGGGGCAAAGATTATCCTTCAGTCAGTTCAGGACATCCGTGTCGGCGGTCGGTCCGCCGGAGCTTCTTATCAATATACTTTGCAAGCCGACGATCTAACTGAATTGCGATTATGGGAAAAACGAATAAAGGATGCATTTAGCGAACTTCCCGAATTGACAGACGTAAACACCGATGAGCAGGATAGAGGATTACAGACTTCCATTAATTTTGACCGTGACACAGCCTCGCGCATAGGAATTACTCCGGCACTTCTTGATACGACATTAAATGATTACTTCGGCCAGCGTCAGGTATCCACAATTTACAATCCTCTAAATCAATATCGTGTAATTATGGAGGCTTCCCCTCCCAATTGGCAAAGCCCGGAATCCCTCAAGGATGTATACATTATCATTCCTCCAACTGCTGCGCTTCCGAAAGGCGCGCAGGTGCCGCTTTTGTCCTTTGCCAAATATGGCCTGACCAACACACCACTGGCCGTCAACCATCAGGGACAATTTGCCGCATCCACAATTTCTTTTAATCTGCCATTGGGTATATCACTTTCTCAGGCAACTGCGGCAATTCAGAAAGCAATGGATCGTCTTGGTGTTCCCGGTTCCATTCGAGGAAGCTTTCAGGGAACGGCCCGGACATTTCAGGAATCATCACAGAACCAGCCATGGTTGATTCTTGCGGCACTCATTGCCATATACATTGTCCTTGGCATACTCTATGAGAGTTACATCCACCCGATCACAATTTTATCCACGCTGCCATCCGCCGGTGTTGGGGCATTGCTTGCATTGATGATATTCAACACGGAGTTCAGCATTATTGCTTTAATCGGGGTTATACTGCTCATCGGCATAGTAAAGAAAAATGCCATTTTGATGATTGACTTTGCTCTCGACAAGGAGCGAAAAGAAGGAAGAAGCTCTGAGGAAGCAATATTTGAAGCATGCCTGATGCGTTTCAGGCCGATCATGATGACTACGATGGCAGCGCTATTCGGTGCCTTGCCTTTGATATTGCTCACCGGAGAAGGTGCAGAATTGCGCAGACCTTTGGGAATTTCTATTGTAGGCGGATTGATTGTCAGTCAGATTCTAACCCTGTATACAACTCCTGTCGTATATATATATCTTGACCGTTTCCGGCTGTTTTGCTTAAAGACATTTAATCGGGGAAATGACCAATTGCCAAAGCTCGTGTTGGAGGATACTTTAAAAGGATGATTATGAAAAATTTATTAATATTTAATATTCTTATAGCTATATTAGTTGTGACATTCGGCTGCTCCGTAGGTCCCGATTATAAACGTCCCGATGCCCCGGTGCCCTCATCCTATAAGGAACTCAAAGGTTGGCGGGAAGCGCTGCCCCGCGATCAGGAAATCGGAATAAAGTGGTGGGAAGTTTTCGGCGATCCTATACTTAACTCACTTGCAGAACAGGTAAATGTATCGAACCAGTCGATAGCACTCGCGGAGTCTCAATATCGTCAGGCACAGGCGCTGGTGCAAGCGTCCCGGGCTAATTACTTCCCTACTCTTGGAGCGGGAGCGGCCTATACCCGTTCGCGACCGGCCGGCGAAGCTTACGGCACGGTAAACCAGCATCAGGTTTCTCTTAATGCCGCATGGGAATTGGATTTATGGGGGCGTGTGAGACGGCAGGTGGAATCGAGTGCCGCATCTGCCGAAGCATCTTTTGCTGATTTACAGGCTATGCGTTTATCCATGCAAACGGAACTTGCACTAAATTATTTTCAACTACAAACTTTGGATGCCCAAAAGAAAAACTTTGATGAAGCTGTTGCGGCATACTCCAAAGCTTTGGAGCTCACGCAAAACCGTTACAATGCAGGTGTCGTAGCAAAAGCTGATGTCGCGGCCGCCCAAACCCAACTAAAATCAACCCAGGCTCAGGCTATCGATATTGGTGTGCAGCGGGCGCAATTGGAACATGCCATTGCAATCTTAATCGGCAAGCCGCCGGCCGATTTTAATCTGCCGATGGTGACATTCGCCTGGCCCCAAATTAAAATTCCTGTGGCGATTCCCTCCGACCTACTGGAACGCAGGCCGGATATAGCATCTGCGGAACGCAAGATGGCGGCAGCCAACGCCCGGATTGGAGTTGCCAAAGCGGCATATTATCCAACTCTTTCTCTTTCCGGATCACTGGGATATGCAAGCGCAGAACTTGCCTCACTGTTTACAGCACCCAGCTTTTTTTGGGCGTTAGGACCTATGGCTCTGGCTACAACTATATTTGACGGCGGGGCGCGCATCGCACAGACCGAGAAGGCAATGGCTGAATACGATGGAACAGTAGCTTTTTACCGGCAAACAGTTCTTACTGGATTTCAGAGCGTTGAAGACAATCTGGCCGCACTCAGGATACTAGACGAGGAAGCGCAAATGCAGGAGCAGGCAGTAAATTCCGCTAACGAATCCGTGACTCTGACAACAAACCAGTATCGGGCGGGAATTGTCAGTTACCTCAATGTTGTTACCACCCAAACTATTGCTCTGACAAATAAAAGAGCAGCCATCAGTATCAGAGGCCAGCGCCTGAACGCTGCCGTTCTGCTCGTCAAAGCTCTTGGTGGCGGATGGAGTTCATTGGAAGCGCAAGGTATCAAGCAAAAGTAAAATTTCTAACAACCGCATAATTTCTTGATATCTATTTTAAAGAAAAACCATAACGGGGTTAATATGATTTGCAAGATTCTTTTGAGTTTTATTTGTGTAATATTTTCGATAAGTAATGTTTTGGCTGCTGATCTTATTGCCAAAGGTGATGTTCTTAATCTGCAACGGTGCATCGAAATTGCGCGAAAGATTCATCCCAGCATCAACGCTGCTGCGAGCAATATCAGAATAAATGAAAGTAGAATCGGCCAGGCCCGATCAGGTTATTATCCTCAGCTTACTTTTCAATCCGGTTATCAGCGCATCGCTCCCTCTCCCGTAACGATTATCTATACCGACCCTTATAACCAATATTCCAATACCTTGAGTTTAAGCCAAACAATATTTGATTTCGGCAAAACCTACAATCAGGTCCAAATTCAAAATTTGGGAAAAGAATCATCACAGGCGGATCTTCAAGATATTTCCGGTCAAGTAATCTTAGGCGTAAAGCAGGCTTATTACGGATATCTGCAATCCAAAATGAGCCGTGACGTCGCAGCAGAAACTGTCAACCAATTTCAAAAACACTATGAAATGGCGAAAGCCTTTTTTGATACAGGAAAAAGTTCCAGAATAGATATGACCAGCGCCGAAGTAAATTTAAGCAATGCTAAAATAAATTTGCTTAAAGGAGAAAACGCCCGACGCATCGCGAAGATTACACTCACCAACTCGATGGGAATAATGAATGTTCCTGAATATGAAATCAAAGATGACCTGGATTACCGCCCCTTCGAAGTTTCCCTGGAAGAAGCTATGCAGAATGCCTATAAGAACAGACCAGATCTTCTGTCGACAGTCAAGAAAAAAGAGGGAATTGAAAAAACTATTGACCTCAATAAAAAAGGGTATTTGCCCATTCTATCCGGCAATGCTGCCTACGGCTATACCGGAAATGACTTAGTCATGGATAAGACATGGAACATCGGTTTAACATTAACATTTCCTCTTTTTACCGGCCTTTCCACTAAATATCAAATTGATGAAGCTAGAGCCAGTTTAGATGTTCTCAAGGCAAATGAAGATTTATTGATACAAAAAGTATATCTTCAAGTCGAATCTGCATATTTATCGATCAACGAAGCCGCCGAAAGAATCGCCGCAGGGAAAATGATAGTCAAACAGGCACAAGAAACTGTAGAACTGGCCAAAGGCCGATATGCGGCAGGAGTTGGAAGTTCAATTGAAATTACCGATGCTATGATCACACTGAATAACGCCAAGATGACATATATTACTGCTTTGTCCGATTACGCTATGGGACAGGCAAATCTGGAAAGAGCAATTGGAGTTCAAAAATAAAATATTGTGGACTTTTGGATAAATTTAGCTATAATTTTTAAAAATAATATTATAGAGAAAACAGAATGCAAATATTTCCTCTTCTTTTAACCATAATAGATTATTCATATATCGGAATATTTACAGCTCTAGCGTTGGGAATAATAGGCTTACCCATTCCCGATGAAATACTAATTGCTTTTGCTGGATTCCTGTCATTTAAGGGTAAATTGAGTTTCTTCCTGTCATTTTTTGCAGCTTTCCTGGGCGCATCCTGTGGTGTTACAATCAGTTATTTCCTTGGAAAATATTTTTCTAGCTATATATCCAGGAAATACACACAGAAGTTTACTCCCTACTCCAGCCGATTGCAGGAGGTGGAAAAAATTTACATTAAATATGGCAATTTTGTTCTGCTTCTTGGTTATTTCATTCCCGGCATCAGACACGTAACTGCGATCTGCGCCGGAATCTCACACTTTCCATTCTGGCGTTTTGCCTTGTATGCCTACACCGGAGCTTTCATATGGACAGCGACATTTCTTGCTTTTGGATTTTTGATCGGATCCGAATGGTATCTCGTTTCTTACTATTCTAATCGCTTTTTAATGCCTGTTATAATTTTGCTTGCTTTAACTTTGTTTTTATTTTTTTATCTGAGAAAGAATTGAAAGGCCGGCCAAATTAGTGATGTTGTGATTCCGTAATCTCTGATCAGGTTTTGATGATCCTTGAATAAAAACTAGTACCGCCTGCTTTGGTTGTACCTGTCAAATTGCCATATCATCGAATTATATTTTCGAATAGCTTCATCGCGACGGCTCATGGCTTTATTATAATGTTCTACATAGTATCTATTATATCTTCTTTCCAGCACCTCTTTCTCGGCAGAGGTTAAACTATCGCTCATCGATTTCCCGGGGAAAATACTTTTAAACAGTACTTCGCGGTTGTACTCCAGAGCGCTTTGCCCTTCTTTTTCAGGATTGATATTATACGGATTACCACCAATCTGATCCAGCGCGTATTTTTCGAATTTTGCTCTATCCAAACTGCCATCGGGGCGCGATACCAGAATACCTGTTTGCCAATCGACAAAATTGACTTTACCCTGCGAATCCGCATAGCAATAAACATCACTCTGATGAGGACTTTTAAATGATCCATCAGACGACTGACCGGCTGACGATGTAGTTCCGCTTTGCAAACCGGTTACCCTTTCTACAGCAATACAAAAATTAAGGTTTTGCCCCTGCCGGTATTGAAAAGTGGCCACTCCAATAACTTCTCCACGCATATTAAGCAAAGGGCCACCGCTATTTCCCGGAGAGATCGGAGCTGTAATCTGTATAAATTTAATGGCTTTCTGATTGCTTCTAATCGCTGAAACTATCCCGTCGGACACTGTTTGTTCCAACCCCAAAGGGTTACCAATAACAGCCACTTTTTCACCAACCTCCGGAATATTCACGCTCAAGATTACTGGCGGCGATTCACTTTCCGGTGCAGCGGATGCGGCGATGACTAAATCGCCGTCATAATCTTCAGCCACAATGCTTTTGATTTTATAAATGTTACCATTTGCAGTCTTGATTTGAGCATTTCCGGCGTCGGCAAGAACATGTTTATTGGTGACAATATGGCCATGGGTATTAATAAAGAAACCGCTGCCCACACCTGTTGATGTCTTCACAACAACGACACTTTGACTGTTCTTCTTGACAATCTCCGCAAGCGACAGCTCTGCCCTTTGTGGCAAAGATACTTGAGTACCTGCGGGAATATCGGAATTTGGCAGGTTGCTTTGTTTGTTTTCTTTTTCATAATAAACTGGAGTAAGCTGCGGATTGCCTGTTTCATTTTTTGTTTGCTTGAAATATTTAATTATTTGAGGAATAATTAATGAGTTGGCTAGTACAATTAATACAAAAATGCCAAGCGCAAAAATAAGCTTTCGTTCAATATTTTTTTTGTTGGTAAAAGATTGATCAGGGAGAACAGTCTCCGGCGTCTTTTTATTTAAAACCTTATTTTCCGGATCTTCTGATGGCTTCCATTTATTATAAATAATACCACATCGAGGACATTCTTCAGCACTGATTATTTCATCGCCTTTCTTCCTTTCATAACCGCAATGAGGACACTGTGTCATGTTAGCACCGGGTAGAAACAGCAATTACTATTTATAAAGCATATTTTAGAATGACTACGCCAACTGTCTCAATCTGTTTACTCCATTTAACAATGCTCTAATCTCTTTTTACATCTGCACCAACTTTGAACGTAGATAATGTAGTGGAAACATATTCCACATCCTGCCTGATTATCTTTAAAGAAGATTCTAGCTTTTCTTTAATCTCAGTATCTTTTGCCTGTTCATTCAAAGATTGCAATGTTGACAGCAATTTGTTGTGATTTGCAAATAAGCGATCAATGATACCTGATATCCCATCAACCATCAGGTTGATTCTTTCGCATTCATTCTTTAAGTAATCCCCTTTGCGCATATAGACCTTTCTGGTCAAATCGCCCTGGGCCAACCTGTCAAATGTATGAGTAAAATTGACCAAAGGCCCGCAAATCCTGTGCGTAGTAATAATCGTATGCCCCATAAATAAAATCAGCACTATCAAGATCGCCGGAACCAGCCATTTAACCAGCAATAGAAAGGTCTGGGCTGCCCGGTACTGACTTTCAATGTCCGGCAAAAACATCATATCATGGATGAGAGGATAGAGCAGGATGCTTACCGTTATAATCACGCAAAGAACCAGATAAAATATATTATTGCGTATCAGGCGCAGCTGCAAATCATTGTTGATCAGATAATTACGAAGCTTTCTTTTATACATAAGTGTCATTGATTAATTATTCCTTTCCGTAATTGTCATGGTGGAAAAATCGTATTCGTATGTATAGCCGGACCGATTATGCTTAACCATTGCTTTGAACGCAGGAGGCCCAATGTAATCATTTCCATCACCGGAAGTTATTACAACCAGGACTCCTTCTGATGGCGAAAAGAGGAGATCCGGAACGACAAGCTTCCCCGTTGGCGGTTTGCCATAGTTGATAAAATCTCCTGCTTTGCCACAATAATGATGATAATCCGCCCGGTATATATTCTGTGCTTTAACGAAGTTTCCCAAATCATGTTGCAAGGTGATTCTATCTGCTTTAGCCACAAATATTTTGAATCCTATAATGGCGATCGCAACTACTAAAACAAGCAGTAGGATACTTCCTGTAAGTTGCTTTATCGTAAAGCCATCTTTTCCTTCCGGATAGGATAAATCGTCATCTTTGTTAGTTAAATTTTTAGTCGACATATCGTTTTTTAACCGGCTAATTTTTCTTGTTTAGCAGTAATTTTCAGCCGGCTATCCCTCCATTTTATATACATTTTATATCCAGCCAAGAATAGCGCCGAAAATTATGAGCATTGCGGCATTGAGTAAAAACAAACCTCCGATGAACTTTTTCTGAAAAGACGGCTGCCAATCATAACAATAAGCCGAAATGACAAAGAAAGGAATATAAACAGATATAAACACCGTTGTGGCACCCCACCAGGGATACACCCAGACAAACGCAGGGGTCTTGGCAAGAAATATTTCAAGAAATGATGCCAGCGAGGCATTGGCAGTACCAAAAAATAAACGGTTGTTAATTCCCATGACCTTTGCTTTCGGATCATCAAGAAGCAATTTGCTGGTTGCCAACCCTGCAATGGAAAACATCAGACTTATTTCAATGCCAACGCCAACCAGGAGAAGAAAAGAAGTGCCTGTCGGAACTGTCCATAATGCGTGCCCGTAAAAATGCTGGATAAGTGCATTTAGAATTTCATAGAACCAGTGGATCATATAAAGAGAAAGGCCTGCTGCAACCCCCCTGTAATTCTTTTTAGAGATTTCATTAAAATAAATATACAGAACTAACACTAGTACGGGAATGATGATCCAGTGAAATTTAGTTCCATCGCGCAGGATATCAAGCGCCATTTTTGTTGCTTCAGGATGATTCATAAAGTTCTCCTTTTTATAGTAATGTTCTAAGAAAATAATATCTGAATTGAAGGTGAAAGTCAAATCCATATGATCTTTAGGCAGATAACAACTCTGCTACAATAAACTTTGCAATCTAAGTGAACGGGGAAATGGTTATGTGAAGAGCAGGACAAGTTTGGAAAACTTTATGATAATAATATGATAGATTGCTTCTTTTATTTTTTAAAGAATGTTCATCAAATATATAATGATTCACCGTTGATTTTTGAAAAAAATTATGCCAATGCAACAGGAAAAGTTTTACAGGTTGGATCAGGGTAATGTTTTTGTAGTAAAACTGCTTTGACAAAACCAAACCCAACCCCGGTCACATCCTTTGAAGGCGGTAAGAATTTTATAGCTTTGAAAGGATGCAATAAAGCGTGTAAGCTCATTGTATCCTTAATCATACAATAACTATAAGAAAGGATTTTAGTACGATGAATAATGATGTTGTAATTGTATCAGCTTGCCGAACAGCAATAGGTTCCTTCGGCGGGTCAATGAAGAATTTAAACGGAGCCACAATCGCCAGCGCAACAATGAAAGAAGCCATCAAACGGGCGGGGATTGACCCGGGATTAATCAACGACGTTCGCTACGGTTGCTGCCTGGAACACCATGACACACTGAATGTAGCCCGGGTAGCTGCCTTATTGGCTGATATACCGGCTAGCTCGACAGCCGTCACGGTTAATCGTGTCTGTATTTCGGGGATGGAAGCAGTAGTCTCGGGAATGGCAATGATCAAGGCAGGCCTGGCGGACGTTATCCTCGCCGGTGGTGTCGAGCATATGTCCGGTGCTCCCTATGCCGTATCGGGCGCAAGATGGGGTCTGCGTCTGCAGGACAATGTTTTCGAAGATACCATGATCCACGCGCTTTTCTGTGGTTCAAGGATCCAGCCCGGCCCCGAAAACGGCCCACTCAAGGAGGGTTCACCAATTGACATGTTCAAGGGCAAACCTTTCATCATGGGACATACTGCGGAATTTGTAGCTCAGATGTTCGGTATCACCAGGGAAGAGATGGATGAGGTTGCCCTGCGGAGTCACAACAACGCGGAGAGAGCCACAAAGGATGGTGATTTTAAAGAAGAAATTGTTGGCGTGGAAATTCCGCAGAAAAAGGGAAAGCCCCCCATCATTTTTGATAAAGATGAACACTTCATGCCCGGGCTGACCATGGAAAAGCTTGCATCCCTTCCCCCGGCGTTTATTCCGAAAATCGGGAAGGTAACAGCCGGAAACGCTTCCGGACTCAATGATGGTGCAAGCGGCATGATTATCATGTCTGCTCAAAAGGCATCTGAACTGAAACTCAAGCCCCTGGCCCGCATTAAGGCAGTTGGCTATGGTGGTTGCCATCCTTCCGTCATGGGAATCAGCCCTGTGCCTGCAGTGAAAGACCTGATGAAAAAATCCGGTCTCAAAATCAGCGACTTTGAGCTAATTGAAGCAAATGAAGCTTTTGCCGCCCAGTATCTGGGCTGTGAAAAAGAATTAGGATTTAACAGGGAAATTACCAACGTAAACGGTTCCGGTATCGGGTTGGGTCATCCTGTCGGATCAACCGGTAGCCGCATCATGGTAACGCTGCTGCATACCATGAAAAAACGTAATAAGACTCTCGGACTTGCCACACTATGCGGTGGCGGTGGAGTAGCCATGGCTGTAGCCCTGGAAATGATGTAATTTTTAAAATACTCGGAAATATAGACTGACTAGCTTTAGGTCGTTTTATAATCGACCATAATAACTTCAGCCAGTCTTCACAACTGAGCGACTAATAATATTTTCTTAAGGAGGAAATCATAATGGCAAGTAAATGGGTTGATGAAAGAGACATGCGCTTTATTCTTCACGAGGTTTTTAATATTCAAGAAGTTCTCTTGGGAAAAGCGCCCTTTGAGGATCACGACACCGATATGGTAAACATGGTTATCGACGCGGCGGCAAAGTTCGCCGAAAACGAAATTGCCCCGACATATCCTGATGAAGTCCATCGCAAACCGGTGGAAGCGGTTTTCAAGGACGGCAAGGTTTACGCTCCGGAATCGTATCACAGACTATGGAAGTTGTACGCGGAAAGCGGCTGGCTGAGTACAGCCGACAGTCCCGAAGTGGGCGGCCAGGGTCTACCTGAGGTAGTCGCTGCAGCCTGCGCCAATATGTTCCTGGCGACCAATCAGGCCTTCACTATGTATCCCGGTCTTTCTCATGGCGCGGCAAAACTTGTGGAAAAATTCTTTGAACATCCATTCCGGGAAATGATCCTGGAAAAGATGTTCACCGGTCAGTGGGCGGGTACCATGTGTCTGACCGAGCCAGGAGCCGGTTCCGACGTTGGCGCTCTGAAAACCACGGCTAAAAAAAATCCGGACGGTTCTTATTTGATCACCGGAACTAAATGTTTTATTTCCGCTGGCGATCATGACCTGACGGAAAACATTATCCATCCCGTTCTGGCCCGCATTGAAGGAGATCCTCCCGGCACAAAGGGCATCTCTATTTTCGTCGTTCCCAAATTCAGTATAAAAGCTGACGGTTCGATAGGTGCGCTAAACGATGTAGCTACCGGTAACATCGAAAGTAAAATGGGCATCCATGGCAACTCGACCTGTACCCTGAACTTTGGTGAAAACGGCAAATGTGTCGGCTATCTTATGGGACAGGAACGCGAAGGCATGAAAGTCATGTTCCACATGATGAACGAGGAACGTCAGGGAGTCGGCATGATGGGAGTGGCCCTTGCTTCATCTGCCTATCGACACGCACTGGCTTATGCGAAAGATCGCGTCCAGGGTTCTAACATCATGCAAAAAGACCCGCTTGTGACTGTTCCCATCATTCAGCATCCCGATGTCCGCAGAATGCTCCTCAAGCAGAAATCCACTGTCGAAGGAATCAGGCTTCTTTGCATGTATTGCTACTTTGCCATGGATCGCAGAAAGGCAGCCGTCAATGAGGCAGAAACTGAAAAATGGCAGGGAATGATTGAAATCCTCACGCCTATCGTGAAAGCCTATTGCACCGAAATGGGTATGGTTGTTAACGATCTGGCCGTCCAGACTTACGGCGGTTATGGATACTGCCGTGAGTACCCGGTAGAACAGATGATGCGGGATCAGAAAATCAACGCTATCTATGAAGGAACCAACGCCATTCAGGCCCTCGATCTTCTTGGACGCAAACTGGGCATGAAAAAAGGCCTGTATTTTATGAATCTCATAACAGAAGCAAAGAACGGACTTGCAAAGGCTAAAAGCCTGGGCATCCTGAAAGAAGAGACTGCTATAGTTGATGCCGCTCTCGACGCGATCGTGACAACAGCAATGG
Source organism: Syntrophaceae bacterium (assembly GCA_025355345.1). Taxonomy (GTDB): domain Bacteria; phylum Desulfobacterota; class Syntrophia; order Syntrophales; family Smithellaceae; genus FEN-1160. The sequence goes on along the minus strand of JANXZU010000025.1, from coordinate 2,589 downwards.
AATTTGCAGGCTTAATGAAGACCAATCCCTATGTCCCGCTTATTGCCGCAAGCGATTTCCTCAATTGCTTCGGCGATACCCTTGTGGGCTGGTATCACGTCTGGATGGCAACCGTTGCTTCCGAAAAACTGACCAACGCAACAGGTCAGGAAAAGTCCTTCTATGAAGGGAAAATCGAAGGCGCGAAGTTCTTCATCAATCGCACAACAGCCTTAGTCCCGGCAAAGTGTGGAATCCTGAAAAACGATGACACCAGTGCTATGCGCATCTCTGAAGAGGCTTTCGGTATTTAAAACATTTCGGGGACATGATGCTATCTCTCTGGTTTACGCATCATGTCCCCGTTATCTTAAGCCTCTTTTCTTTGCTTTACCTTGCTTGTATTATCTCTAAAAATTATTATTTTCAGTCGCAGGGGCGGGTTAATCCCGCCCCTGCTGTTTCAATCAAATTGCTTTTTCCCTGCGTATGCTCCGGAACTATAGGGCGCGACCGTTTACCTGTTATCGTTTATAGTTATATTTAAAAGGGGGTATTTACCTTATTCTTGCCAACTGGTTATCATTAACCATGAAAACTTCTCTATATTTTTAAGAAAAAACATCAACACCTCGGACATGATCCGTATGCTCTTTGGATACTGTCAATATTTCCTTGACATACAAAACCGAATGGTCGTATACATCCACCGCAATATCTAATCAAAATAAAGAACGGAGGCAGAATCATGGCAGAAGAAAAAGGATTGAATAAACCGGTAAAATTGAAAGCGGACTTGGCAGCATTCCTGGGTGCTAGCGCACTTCCTCGTACTGAGATAACAAAAAAGTTGTGGGATTACATCAAGGCAAACAAACTACAAACCAAAACAGTCAATGGTAAACCGGAAAATGCCGGCAAGAATATTGTGGCTGATGCTAAACTGATCAAATTATTTAACAACACCAAAACTACCAGCAAGACTGGCAAGTTAACTGATCTTACAAAGTTAAAAGAAGGCCAGACTATAGATATGATGCAAATGGCATCTGTTGTCAGCGCCAATATCGAATAGAATAAGCATTATTATTGTTTTTCTCCAGACAGTAATTTGTGGCGGTTTTGTTTCATGCAACATTATTAACTGTATTGGTTGTAATGATGTGTCACTAATAGTAGGCTTGGCAACAAACGGGTGATATATATTTGAATCTGTAGCATCGTGGAGAAAGCGGTCGACAAGACTCAATTCAATCATATTACGAGGAATAAGACGTATTGCATCAATGGGGATTGTGCTTGAATATTAACCTTACTCCAAAGACACAAAAAGAGCTAAAAAAACTATGCAGAGATAATACCTGCTCTACCTTAAGATTATATCCCACAGGAGCAGTTTGAACCGGTATTTTTATTAAAGCAGCTCTGGAAGAGCCGCACACTGATGACATCATCTTTAATTGCAGCGGTTTGAATATTGCCATCCATAAAAGTCTTGGTCATGGCAATGTACCTGTATCCGTAGATTATTCGGAATCAAACTTTACAGTAGCACTAGAACAATAGCAGCTTTATACTAATATGGCTCAAATATACTTTGAATAACTTCCTCCTACGCAAATAGTCGTCATCGATGATAATAAAGGATTTCAATGCGCAAAAAGCACAATATCCGCCCGCAACAAACATCGGCTCCTGTCGGAAGTGGCTTCACTAAGAGTGCAAGGCATAGGAGGGCACTTAAATATGAATGATGGTGAACGAATTTCTACAAATAAAATAACATACAATTACAAATTTATATTCAAAAATGGGGTAGAGAAAGAATTCAACATTGAGTTAGATAGTGTCACTCTGAATCTGATACAAGCAGGAAATAAAGCTTACCCTGAATGGACAAAACTCAGCTGTTTTAAGTGCCCTAATTGTATTTTAGACAAACGTCAACATGAATTCTGCCCTATAGCTGTGAATATGGTCGATATCATAGATTACTTCAGTAATTTAGTTTCTAACGAATCGGTAACGGTTATTGTTACTGCTGAAGAAAGAAAATATATGAAGCGAGTAACTTTACAGCAGGGAGTTAGTTCTTTGATCGGTATATATATGGTTACCAGCGGGTGTCCTATTCTTGAACAGTTAAAACCTATGGTGCGCTTTCATCTGCCCTTTGCTACAATAGAGGAAACTAAATATCGCGCCATTTCGATGTATCTGCTGGCCCAGTATTTTTTATATAAGAATGGCAATCAACCAGATTGGGATTTGAAGAAACTGGCTGAGGCTTATGAGAATATAACGCTAGTTAACAAAAGCTTTTATAAAAGGCTCAGGACTGTCGAAGTTAAAGACGCTACTCTTAAGGCGGTCATTGTGCTTGATATTTTTGCCGACAGCGTAAACTTCTCGATAGACAGTCGTATGGTAGATGAGTTGGATTATTTGTTTAAAGGATACTTTAAGAACCTTGAAGTGGTATAGGTGTAGCGGACACCTCGAAAAGCGTGTTATAGAAACTAAACTTTTGGAGGTGAGATATGACAACAAAGAAAAAGAGTTATTCAAAGCAATTTAAGATTGATGCAGTTAAACTTTTGACCGAGCAAG
>JANXZU010000021.1 GCA_025355345.1 Syntrophaceae bacterium | reverse complement strand
AGTGCATCCAATGCTACTTTTGCCTTGAATGCCGGGGCGTGATTACGCCTTGGTCTTTTGCTCATATTTTGATCCTCCTAGAATTCATTATAGAGCAATTTCTTCACTTATGCACCTGTCTTGTTTTTCCAGACCCGCTCTCTTTGAGAAAATAATATGTAAATAGTGAATGTCGCTTTTCCGGATACCATACAGATACCTGATCCGCTGAGGCGCTGGTCATCAGCACCGCGCCTGCAGGCCCCGAATATTCTTTTTTAACCTTCACCATAGCCGGGCTCATGCCTTTAAAGAGCATTCCCTTGTCTGTGTTGCCGGAGAAGCAGGCATCCAGTACAACCGTTATCTTTTTAGCCGGAAGCTTCGCGATATTGTCATAGAAAGTCTGGAGACGGTAACCGCTGGCGCGGATATACTCGGGGTTGCCATCCACCGGCACAAAGAAAGCGTCGCCCGATTCCAGATCCGGCGCGCCATGGCCGCCATAATAGATAAAAACTTTGGAGACTTTAGGTTTTATAAAACTGTTCAATCTGCCTTTCGGATCGCGTTCCGTCCCGAATATTTCGTTTAGCTTGGAAAGCGATGCATTTTCAACATAGATAACATTACTCTCTTCATACCCCATGGCGCGTATAAGATATTCCTTCATCACACGGGCGTCGCGGTCTGCATATTCAACTGCCGGGATACCCTGCCCGTAAAGCTTATTGCCGATGACCACGGCAATATCATATTTCCCGGCTTTTTTGCCTTCGGGGATATTGGTATCCACATCCACGCTAAGGCCGCCGGCAATGGCAATCTCCCCTGCCGCTGGCTCATCCTGTCCGGCGACATCAACCACTTCAATTGTTTTTTGCGGCGCGTTCATCACCAGCGCCAGCGGATTTTCTTTTTTGAAGCGCGGGCGCGCCTCTGTCAGGCTGATGGCAAGAGGAATCTTCTCGCCATTGGCAATGCGGGTATTGGTATAAAACATGAACTTGAAATCCTTGAACTTGCCGGACGGCAGCGCGCCTAGATTAAAATGAGTTTGCCCTTCTCCCGCCATAAAAACATTGCTGCCCGCTTTAACTTCAGCCGTAACGCCTTTGGCATCGCCCTTGCCGGTATTCTGGACGCGGACGGTTACTTCCACAATACCCATCGGCGTAATCCGGGCGTTGCCGCTGGCATCGTTAATGCCCACATCCGCCACGATGAGCTTCGGCTCTTGAAATGCCTTTGTCCGAAATGACAACTTGACAGGCGCAGGGTCAAACCCGCTGGCTTCTTTTACATCTATGGCAAAGGCGGCCTGATCGGTTGGAATCTCTTCATCAGCCTTGACTTCAATCTCTTTGACCAATGTTTCACCGGCAGGAATCGTCCCCAGCGCGACTTCGCGCTCATAGCTCATGCCCTTGATTTTTTTTGCCGTGGTGATCTGAGCTACGCAGTCAAAGGCATCGCCCTTGCCGCTGTTTTTAATCGTCAAAACAAGCTTGCCTGTTTCCTCCGCATCGAGAATATTGTTCCCGGAAGGTTCAACAAACTTAATGGAAACCGTGAGCATCGGCGGAACTGGAGATACTGCTATATTGACTTTGCCCTTTGCCGCCTGAGCTGTTGCCGTTAAAATCAGCAACCCTGCAAATAATACCGCCGATATCACGGATCTAAAACCCCAAAAAAAGCTTTGGGGTTTTAGATCCTCCGCTTCGCGGGATTGTTCAACTTGCCAATTCCGTGCAGCAAGCTTGCGGAATTGGTGTTTCACAAAAATATTTTTCTGCATGCCATCCTCCTTAAGCAAGTATGTTTTGTTGAAAACATATACTTGGAAATATTTTTTCCCGCAACAGATATGTATCGGCATGTTTGGCATGGCCAAGCCAGCTCTGGACGCGCGAATTTCTTCGCTGGTTCAACCTTGCAGGTTGAACCGAAACAGTTCTAGTTACTCCAAAACATTACGGTTCAATCGAAGGACGATTGAACCAGCCTGAGGAAACCTCCTTTTGGAGTGCGAAGCCTCGGCTTCGCTTTGAAACTGGTTGCCGATTGCCTAAGGCTAGAAAAGCGGCGTCGAGCCGCCGCACTCCAAAAAATGCTATACATCTTCAAAAATCATCAACAACCTTTATCTTATCGGTCTTGAAGCTTGTCACCGTTTTAACAAAGGCAAGGTTTGCTGTTCTTTCAAACCATGCGCCGGAACAATATTTGTATTCTTCGGCAAGCTTCACCATACCGTGATGCACCGGATTATTATGCACATAATTGAGACGGGCAAGATAGGATTTCTCAAAGGTGATGCAACTATCCCAGTATTGAAACCAAATCCGGCGACCCGGTGTATTATCCATTATGTTTACTTCTTTGGCGGTGGTCATATGAAGTTTGTTGATCAGAGTCTTTAACGCGCCTGATTGTTCGGTCTTGAGTGCAATAAAGTGATAATGGTTGGGAAAAACAGCCCATGCCTGAAGAAGCCACAAAAATTCCGTGCAGCAATCCATAAGGGCTTTGCAAAGCATCCCGGTCTTTTCATCACCACTAAAAACAGGCTTCTTTTGATAAGTTCCGGCAGTTACCATGTAGATGCTGTTATCTTTTGCGTAATGAACAGGCGCATGAGGCCAATCGGTCATTGTCAAATCCTATATTTGGAGTGCGAAGCCTCGGCTTCGCCTTGAAATTACTTGCATTTGTGTTGCCCATTTGAAAGCGGCGTCGAGCCGCCGCACTCCAAAATACCTGTCTTGCTCACTGCTGACCTGTGGGCATGGCAAGCCGGAAACCAAGGCCGTAGTCGCGGATGCCCGGGAAGCTCCTGTTGCGATAGGCCGCGCGCGTGTAGGCGGCAATGTTGCCCCAACCGCCGCCGCGTAGGACGCGGTAGGAACCGGAAGACGGCCCCTCAGGGTTGTTGCGCGGGCTTTGGCTGTAGTAGTTCTCTCCATAGTAGTCATTGCACCACTCCCAAACGTTTCCGGACATATCATATATTCCCAAACCGTTGGGCCTCTTTTGGCCTACAGGGTGGGTTTTACTGCCTGAATTGCTACTATACCAGGCATAATCATCAAGGCTGCCATCTGTGCCGGCATACTTTTCTTTCTTGCCGCCGCTTCTGGCTGCATATTCCCATTCGGCTTCCGTGGGCAATCGATAATTCTTTCCGCTTGAGGCATTGAGTTTGCGAAAAAATCCCTGAATATCATTCCAGGATACCTGCTCTACCGGGCAGTTATCGCCGCAGTTGCTGAATCTTGAAGGGTTATTGCCCATGATCTTTTGCCACTGGCCCTGCGTTACTTCATATTTGCCGATGTAAAAGCTATCTACGCAGACTTGATGGACGGGCTTCTCGTCGCTATCGCCATCGCCAAAGGTGTCCCCCATCTGGAAACAGCCGCCCTGGACAAATACCATTTGGATGCCGGTTGCAGAATCGGCAAATGAATCGCCGCTTGTGGTCAGTTCCCACTCGGCCTCACTGCGCAAACCTTTGGGAAAGTCCTGCAGGATATTCCAGGTGACTTTTTTGCCCCTCCCTGTCTTGAGCTTCCCCACGTCGCCTTCAATATGCAGTTCAGAGGATTTGTAGGTCTTGCCATCAACCGTGATGGTCAGATTAACCTCTGCCTCCTTTTCTTTTCCTTCCAGATCGAAAGTAATCACCAGCCGGTTGCCCTCCTGCCGCGCCTTTTCGTTTTTGACTTCCGCCGCAAAAGCAGGCAGGGCAAATAAAATCGCCAGCAAAACTATTATTAAGCAAATATTCTTTTTAATCATTACTAACCTCTATAGGTAAATTTTGTAACAGCCAACAGGGGCTAAATCATCCTACTGGATGCCGGATCACGTCGGGCATGACATATTTGCCGGTTTATAATTTTTTTGTAAAGACCACGTAATGTTAATTTTGCCAACCACAATAATATTTTACTTTGCAACAACTTCGTAAGGCAGAATCGTGTCTTCGCACTGGTCAATTATTTCGGATAGCTTGCTGAAAAATTCGCCTGTCGGCATTGCCTCGCCCGGCGTAAAGTGTTGCAGAATATCAATTTTCCGCCCGGCTTCCCACGCGACAACAAACACGGCTTCCGCATCCTTTTTGTGACCGGGCAGCGTCTGCATTTCTATCTCTACCTTGCCATCTTTTGCCGGAAATATAAAATCTCTGCCGGCTTCAAGATTGTTATCCGGCGCGTAATCATTGGGAAACATCAGCGCGGCGGTATCATCAGCCATGATATTAAACAGAGCAATTTTAGCGGCGCTTTTAGTCCTTATCGTCACCCTGGCTTTCTCGCCTGCGCGGAATACTGTGTTGTTGAGATTGGCTTTAAGGCCGATTGCCTTTTCCTTGCGCGAGGGGATATAGACATCAGCTAATATTTTAACCCGGTATTCCGGAATTGGCGGAGTGGATTTATCTTTCTGATACTGCCCCAAAGGCAGCCATGTGACTTTTTCGGCAACGATGAAGCCGCGTGAGTAAGTTTTGATGAAATCGGCGGCAACGGTGAAGTTTGTAACCAAAGTTGCCGAGGTTATGGAAACTCCAGCCGCCTGCTCTATTGCTGTCGCCCGCGCCCGCTGCAGGGCTGTCAACTGCGATTGCTCCGCGCTCATGCCCACGATGGCACAGGACGCTTCAGCGGTAATGCCTTTCTTAATCTCGCCCGCGCGTCCCGGCAGTTCTGAAGCGACAGCCGGGGAAAGGACGATGAGTAAAAATAATGCGATACTGAAAAACGAATACGGACGAACCATAACTGTCTCCTTTGCTTAAAATCCCCCTATCTTTTGGAGTGCGAAGCCTCGGCTTCGCTTTTAAATATGTTGCCCGTTTTTCTCCCGGTAAAAGCGGCGCCGAGTCGCCGCACTCCGAAATCACCCCGGACTTTTCCGTATTCATTCCCATGCTCCAGCATGAAAACGAGGTCATAACGTAGTTCTGACTTTTAGGTGCGCAATGTTCCAATAACATCTTTAATGTCTCTTATCTTGTTTTCCATCAGGTAATTTGTTATCCCATCAATCACATCCATTGTGGCTCTGGGATTGATGAAGTTGGCCGTGCCGATTTGCACTGCTTTTGCGCCGGCTATTAAAAATTCCAGCGCGTCTTCCGGTGTCATTATGCCACCAATGCCGATAACAGGAATGGAAACTCTCTGAACGACTTGCCAAACCATACGCAACGCCACCGGTTTTATTGCCGGGCCGGATAATCCTCCGGTGATATTTTTTAAATGCGGCGTTCTTGTTTTTAAATCGACGGACATCCCGGTAAGTGTATTAATCAGCGATACGGCGTCAGCTCCGGCTTTTTCCACCGCGGCAGCGATTACGGCAATATCGGTCACGTTGGGGGTGAGCTTGACGATGACCGGCAAGCTTGTTTCCCCTTTTACCCGCCTCGTAACTTCAGCGGCAGCTCTTGGATCGCAACCAAAGCTTAATCCTCCCTTTTGGACATTGGGGCAGGAAACATTTACTTCCAGCGCATGCAAACCCTTTACAGAGCTGAGCCTTGCGGCAACTTTGGAATATTCAGCATACGTCTCACCATAGATATTGGCGATAACGGCAACATCAAAGTTTTTCAAATATGGCAGCTTTTCTTTGATAAACGCTTCTACGCCGATATTCTGCAAACCTACGGCATTGAGCATGCCGCCTGCTGTTTCCATGATACGTGGCGGCGGGTTACCCAATCGAGGTTTGAGAGAGAGGCCTTTGACAACAATTGCACCCAGCTTATTTAAGTCAACGTAACCTGCGTATTCTTCGCCATAGCCGAATGTGCCGGATGCCGTCATCACCGGATTTTTTATTTTAAGAGACCCTATCGCTACTGCCAGATTTACATTTTTTTTCATTTATGTTTATCCACAATCATTCCCAAACAATTTGCCGAATATCAAACACCGGTCCATCAGCGCAAACCCTCTTGTATGTAAGATTGCCCTTATTATCTTTAATCCCAACCGCGCATCCAACACAGGCTCCTGTGCCGCAAGCCATCCTCTCTTCCAGAGATGCCTGACAATGAAACTTAGTACCAGTTAATATTTTACTTAGCGCTTTGACCATCGCCTTCGGGCCACACGCATAAATCATCGTATCCGTCGCGGAATATTTTTTCATGTCTTTTTGAAAAGCTTCTGTGACAAGACCTTTACGACCAAAGCTTCCGTCATCCGTGCGGACATTAATGTTGTAACAAAGCTTTTGCAGCTTATCCAAGCCGACAATGGCATCAGCCGTTTTCGCTCCCAGATAAAATGACATCGATTCTTTTGATGAACATCCACTGCGGTAAAGTTGCTTAGCCAAAAGAGACAGTGGCGCTATACCAATGCCACCGGCAATAAATATTATCTGCTTTTTATCAGCCTTAATTTCAAAACTACCGCCCAGCGGGCCGTTAATTTCCACTTGCGAACTTTTAATCAAGCCCGCTAGAACGCGCGTACCTTTGCCGGCAACGCGATAGAGCAGTTCAATTGTGCAGTAATTTTTCCCGCGGGAAAAAGAATAAATGCTGATAGGGCGTGACAAGAACGGATCATTTAATCCGGCGATGCGAATCATGATAAACTGGCCAGGCTGCGGATCGTCAAAGGATAAGTCTAGCTTAACTTTCATCAAAAAGAATTCTTTTTGAATTTCTTCATTACTTACAATTTCACCAATAAAAATTTCTTTTGCCATTTAGCTCCTATTTATACTAAGTAGCCATTAAACATTAACAGGCTGATTTACCGGGCA
>JANXZU010000133.1 GCA_025355345.1 Syntrophaceae bacterium | reverse complement strand
TGTAAAAGCCAACCTGATCAGCCCTTCCGGGTGCTGTCTTTTTCAAAGTTTGGTTAAGGTAGTCCCACTGGAAGAAAAACTGTGATTCATCAACGGTCTCATCGCGTCCACGATAAATGCCGCGCAGCACAAAATCCCAATTGCCCGGATAGATGGTTCCTTTGAGTGTTACAGTATCGCCCGGCTTCCAGCCGTATCTTGCCGCCAGTTTTCTGCCGGCTACAAACCCTTTACGGTCAGCAAGAAACGATTTCATTTGTAAGGGGTCAAGCACGAATTCCGGATAAAGTTTGAAATATGTTCTAGGTTCCACACAGAAATTAGCAAAGAAATTTTTCTCATCGATATAGATGCCGCCGAACCAGTTGCCGTAGGAAACAATATTGACACCTTCGATCTGGCGGATTTTTTCATTGTAGGAAATGGGCAGCGGAAAAATAATTGATATGGCGCTGCGGGTCACCAAACGAGATGTTGAGGCGGCATCGACTCCGGCATACCAGGAATCAATTACCGTTCGTAAAAGGCCGAAAGCAAGGATAGCTACGGCAATGCCCAGAATAGTCAAGCCGCTGCGCAGTTTGTTGGAAAAGGCATTCCTAAAGAGGATTTTGAGAATCATCATTGCTGAGATACCCCTTATCCAGATGCCGCAAAACTTTTGCCCGCTGTGCCGCGCGCTGGTCGTGAGTTACCATGATAATGGTTTTGCCCATCTCGGAATTGAGGCGTTCCATCATCGTCAGGATTTCTTCCGCCGAGACGCGGTCAAGATCACCGGTGGGTTCATCGGCTACAAGAATTGTCGGGTCGGTAACAATGGCGCGGGCAATAGCTACACGCTGCTGCTCTCCGCCGGACATCTCGGATGGATAGTGATCCATCCGGTGGGCAAGCCCCACCATGGAAAGCGCCATTTCGGCATGCTCATGTCTTTCCTTTGTCCCAAGCGCAGTTAAATGAAGCGGCAGCTCCACATTTTCAATGGCCTTGAGTACCGGGATCAGGTTATAGAATTGGAAAATAAAACCGACGTTGCCCGCGCGCCAGTGAGCAAGTTCGGTCTCGGAAAGGGTTGTGATATCGACATCGCTTACATGGATACTGCCCTTGTCCGCCTTGTCGATACCGGCGATAAGATTCAAAAGCGTAGTTTTGCCGGAACCCGATGGCCCCATCAGCGCCAGGAATTCTCCTTCGGCAATGTCAAACGTAATATCATACAACACAGGAACCACAAGGCTTTCCCGGTGATAGGATTTGTAAATATTTCTTATTTCAACGATAGTGTTTTTCTTCTGAGGCATAAATTGTTGCAATTTATCTTTCCGCGATTTTAATTTTTGATCCGTCCGCAAGTCCATTGGGAGGTTTGATAACCACGCGGTCGCCTGGTTTAAGTCCCGCTTTGATCTCCATCATATCGCCCAGTTTTTCACCCAGGCCGACAATTATTTTTTTAACGTTACTTCCCTGCAGCAAAAATACATAAGACTTGTCATTATTACTAATTAATGCTGATCCGTTTACCGCTATGCGTGATTTCAGTTCTTCGGATTTGAGTTTGCGGGAAAGAAAAGAAACTTTGGCGCTCATATCCGGTAACATGCGCGGATCTCTATCCAGAAATCGTACCTTGACCAATACTGTGGCTTTGGCGCGGTCAACCGTCGGCACAATGGCGTAAACCTCGCCACGGAAGCGCATATCGGATAAGGCGTCGAGCTGGATATCACATGGCTGTTTTACGCTGATGGAAGAAATGCTGGTTTCAGAAACATCTACTTCCACTTGCAGTGATTTCATATCGGCAATCGTCACTACTGCAGCCTTCGCTGTGGCGGCGGCACCAAGAGGCGTAACGATGTCACCGATATCGGCATTTTTCGTTAGAACAACGCCATCAAAGGGCGCCCGAATCAAGGTATAATCAAGCCCGGCGTTAGCGCCCTTCAGCGCGGCTTCTGCTCCCATAACAGCAGCCTGGGCTGCATTCACTCCTTCCAGGGCACGTTTGTAGCGGGTATTGACTGTGCCGTAATCAGATTGGGAAACAAAACCATCGGCAACCAGTTTTTTATAGCGATCATTTTCCTGCAGGGCGTTATCTCTTTCCGCCCTGGCCTGCTCGAGGCTTGCTTTCGCAGTGTTGAGACTGGCCGCGCTCTGATCTCTTGCGGCAGTTACATCCGCGCTTTCCATTCTGGCGATGACTTGATTCCTTTTGACTTTACTTCCTTCCTCCACCATCAATGCCACAAGCCGGCCTGTCACTTTTGATGCCACCGCAGCCTTGCGCTGGGCGACAATATATCCGCTGGCGTTAAGTGTGGAAAGTGATTGAGAAGGATAAATTCGGGAGATGGTTGTTACATCAACGGTTATTGCCGGAGCAATAATTCCTGTCATGTAAAGGATGACGAATAAAATTAGCAGCAGGGCAATTGCGGCAAGTACAAAAGGTTTCTTTTTGCGCGCGGCGGGTCCTGCGATTTTTTTTGATTTTTCAATCTTGAGTTTGTTCAGGTCTTCAGCAGGCATAGGGGACTCTCTTTCGGTTTATTTCTGCCATTTACAATTATATCAAAGCACGTCATCTTTATAACAGAAATGCATCCACTTTGCCATATGCAGCAAAATATATTTGCGTAGGTAAGCAGTAGAAAAACCGGTGTCCTTTTGTGCTTGACATGGCCGATAGATCTATCTAATATTAATCTTGCCAGTTGTGTCAATTTCGTTGTGACTATTGCTGACTGTAGTTGATGGCAAGGGGAATTTTTTTGTATATTGTGGTGTCGATGTGGATATGATCAGACAAAAAAGTGCGGAAGAAGAACTGCCCGGCTATAAGGATCACTTAGAGCAGCTTGTGGAAGAGCGTACTAAGAGACTCCAGCTTATTCTGGAAAGCGGTCAGTTTGAAATATGGTCATGGTCGGCCGAAACAAATTCGTTCAATGTATCTGAAGGCGGAGCGGATATGATCGGTATCGACAGTGTTTCGGGCAAGATTGTTTCGCGGGAAAATTACCGTCAATATATTCACGAGGATGATCTGCCCAGATTGACCGAGTTACGTGATGCCGCTTATCGTGGCGATATTGACCAGTATCAATGTGAATACCGCCTGTGCCACAAAGACAAAGGCTGGATCTGGGTTGTGGCTATCGTTGTGGTGGAAAGCCGCGCCGAGAATAAAACTGCAACAAAAATGAGCGGCTTGCTTCAGGATATTACAGTACGTAAGCAGGCCGAAGAGGCGCTAAAAAAGTATTCGGAGGATCTGGAGGAAATGGTCCGGCTGCGCACGGCGGAATTGACCAGTGCCAATGAGTCACTGCGGGACAGCGAAGCATTGTTCCGCACATCTTTTGAAAACGCCACCGTCGGGGTTTGTTTAATTGGCGCGGACGGAAGATTTAGAAGTGCCAATAATACGCTGTGTACAATGCTCGGTTATACTCAGGATGAGCTTCGGCAGAAATCATTTAGCGATATTACGCATGGCGAGGACAGGGTAATTGGCGAGACTTTTGTTAAAAACGCTCTTCTGGGCAATACAGTAAGCGCCTCTTATGAAAAAAGATATCTGCACAAAGACGGGCATATTGTGTGGGTAGAGGTGTCCAGCACTTTTGTGAATAATCCGGCAGGTGATTTTCAGTATTTCATCACGCATGTTCAGGACATTACCGGGCGTAAAAAGTCGGAGGAGGAAAAGCTTCGCCTGGAATCCCAGTTGCTGCAGTCTCAAAAGATGGAAGCGATAGGTACTCTGGCAGGAGGAATAGCGCACGACTTCAATAACATTCTCGGTGGTATTCTGGGATATATGGAGTTGGTTCAGAGACGTTATGTTGCCGCGGACCACCAGGCCAGCCATTACATAGAAGTTGCAATTAAGGGAATCCATCGTGCCAGTGATCTGATTTCCCAGATTTTAACTTTCAGCCGGTCAGAAGAACAAAAGCGTAAGCCGCTGGAGATGAATCACCTTATTAAAGAAGCGCTCAAGCTGCTGCAGGCCATTCTGCCTTCCACAATAGAGATGCGTCAGGATATTGTAAGCTCGCAGCGGACAATACTTGCCGATCCGACGCAGATTCATCAGATTGTCATGAATCTTTGCACTAACGCCGCTCATGCGATGAAAGAAAAAGGCGGCATTCTGGAAGTTTCTTTGCACCAGATAGTTTTCGAATCAGACAAACACCTGCCTCACCATGATTTAAAAATCGATGTTGAATATGAGCTGCTGACTGTTCGGGACACAGGTTACGGCATCGATAAGGAAACTATCAACCGGATATTTGATCCTTTCTTTACGACCAAAAAGCCTGGTGAAGGCACAGGGCTTGGCCTGGCTGTGGTCTACGGCATAATTCGAAACCACGGAGGGGCCATTACCGTGGAAAGTAAGCGCGGTAAGGGGACAGTTTTTTGTGTCTATATTCCAACGATTACGCAGGCGAAGGTAGAGATAGATGAATCCAGCCGGGCCGTCGCCTGTGGTGAAGAACGGATTATGTTTGTGGATGATGAAACGGCGTTAACTGCTATATTTAAAATTCAGTTGGAAGATCTGGGATACAGCGTCGATGTGCATAACGATCCGATTGTGGCCTTGGACGCTTTTAAACAAAATCCGTCACATTATGATCTGGTAATTACGGATATGACCATGCCGCATATGATGGGAACAATTCTGGCGTCAAAACTAATAAGGGTCAGGGCGGATATCCCGGTTATGCTATTAACCGGAGTAATCGATAGAATTGATCAGGATTATTTGCGCCGCTGCGGCATTTGCAAAATGATATTAAAACCAATCCCCATAAAAAAGTTGGCGCAGGAAATTCGTCAGGTACTCGATGGCAATATAAACATTTCTCACTGATTCGAGGAAGCTGTAGATTTTGATGCGTAAAAAAAGAAAATTACTGCTGTGGTTGGGCTGGATTGCCGCAATTGTAATAACGCTTGCAGCTATTTTGTTTGTGCTTGCTTCCCGGTATATCGATTCGGATCCGGCGCAAAAAAAGATTCGAGAAGTAGTAACAAAACACTTGGGTGGAAAAGTTACCTATAAAAGAGCCAGTTTTGCTATTTTCCCTCGTCCCGGGCTGGCCTTTACTCAAGCGAACATTACCATTCCTCATACAGCAGTAATTTCAACGGATGCGGCTGTCATTTATCCCGAACTGCTTCCTCTTTTTATCTCTAAGTTGAAAATCGCTAAAATCAAGCTGGAAAAGCCTGACATTGCTCTGGAGACTGCTGATAAACAAAAACAGGAGGGAAGCGCGAAACCATTTTCAATTGCCGAAGCTATCGCTGAAATTACTTCCGTCAGAGCATCAATCCGTTCTTTTGCCCCCCGCCTGGTATTTGTTGTCCGGGAGGGAAGCTTAACCTATCGGGAAAATGCAAATGATCCGTTGGTGATAAAGCAGATTGATGCAAACATTGCTATCGTGCCGAAAGGTCTGAAAATAAGTTTTTGTGGCAATGTCGGCAGGTGGGGCAAAATAGAGGCCGAAGGAGAGTTTTACGGCATTGCTAAAAGCGTTTTGATTAGGGATCTGTATGTTTCTACAGGATCGTCATTCGTTTCCATTTCTTCTGCCAAGCTCCTTCTGGAAGATACACCGGTGCTGAAAATTGAATCCGGAAAGGCTGCTGTGGTTTTGGATGATATTTACCAGAGGCGGTCATGGATTGAAAATATTTATGATCCGTTACGACGTGTAAAAAAACTAAATGGAGTGATCAAACTCTCTTCGCTGAAAACTTCCGGAGCGCTTTTCCGTCCCGCCGAATGGATTATAGAAACAGCGGGTAGCGTGAAAGGTTTTGACATTGATTACTCGATTCTTCCCGGCCCCGTGAAAATTGAACGCGGGCAATTTAAGGCAAGCAGGGGTATAGTGACGTTGAGTAACATTAAAGCTTCCATCTTTGATTCCTCGTTTACGGCTTCTGCTGTCATATCCGGATCTGTGCAGAAGATTGATGCCGGAGAAGTATCCATCAATGGAAACATTGGGCCTGCAACTGTCCGGTGGGTTTCCGCGATATTTAACCTGCCGCCTGAACAGACAATACAGTCGCCATTGTCGATCTCCAATGCGCATATAGTCTGGCAGACAGGATCAACTTTAGCTGTTACAGGAGTCGCGGCAATTCAGGACGGCCCGACTTTTTCGCTTGACCTGCGCCGCTACGGTGAGGAACTGGCGATAAAACATTTGATTATCCGGGATGAAGACTCCCATGCCGCAATTGCGCTTACATACGGGAAAAATCTGGTGGATTTTTCTTTTCGCGGCAGCCTCACAGAAAAAACACTGAACCGCATGTTTGCGCGTACTTCCTTTCAGCACGGCTGGCTGAAAGGAGACTTCCGCGCCCATATACGGTTGGATAGGCCTGGTGCATCTTCGGCACAGGGACACCTTGCTGGTGCTCATCTTATGTTCCCTTTGGGCGAAAATAAATTGCTGAATATTGGTCACGCCAATCTGCGTGGGAACAACAAGACATTGAATGTAGATTCCGCAGCTGTTAGCTATGGCGATAATAACTTTGTGCTCAAAGGTGAGTTTACGGCTTTAAAAAATATATTTCGCTTCGACATGGATGCCTCAGCAGAGGGCCTGGATGTTGAAAACATAAAGAGGGCGCTGGCAGGTAGAAAGAATCAACCCACAGAGCCCTCCGGGAAAAAACCCTTGTTGCAGGGGATTGTCCGGGTGGAGGCAAAATCAGTTACCTGGGGGCGTTACACCACAAGTCCCGTGAACGCTGACATCCTGATTGATCAAAAGGTAGTGCGTGTTGCCATAAACGATGGTGATCTCTGTGAAATTTCTCTGCCGGGGAATCTGAAATTTGCCGATGGGAATATCGCACTGGATTTCAAACCGGAAGCCGCCGGTGTGGAGCTAGAGCCAACTCTGGTTTGTCTTTTTGGTAAAAACTTTCAAATCACGGGCATTGCTGATCTGAATGCCCGGATAAGCTCACGCGGAAAGTCGGGTACGCTGGTTCGCGCGCTCCAGGGGAAAGTGGAATTTCGGGCAAAAGATGGATGCATATACAAATCCCCTCTGCTGGCAAAAATTCTTGCGTTTCTGAATGTAACGGAACTTCTGCGGGGAAAAGTTCCTGACCTCAGCGTGGATGGACTGGACTATAATTCGATAACAATAAAAGGCGATCTTCGTAACGGAATTTTTGTGATTTCGGAAGCGGTTATTGATGGGACAACGATGCAGCTTGTCGGTCAGGGTGAAATTGATATACCCAACAGCAGCGTTAACCTCACAGTCTTGGTCGCTCCGTTTAAAACTGTTGATTTCCTGGTAAGCAAAATACCTCTGATTAACTACGTGCTAAAAGACACACTAATTTCTATTCCGCTGAGAATAACAGGCTCTCTCGAAGATCCGAGTATAACCATTCTATCGCCTGCGGCAGTTGGCAAGGGAGTGCTGGGGATCATGAAAAGAACTCTGATGCTACCGTTTAAGATAATCGAACCGATTATTCCCCGTACCAAAGAAAAAGAGCAAAAATCGCCGCCTAATTAGTTGTAACTACCACGCAGAATAGACCTCATAATTATATTGATTTTACCTATATTGAGAGTAAAATTTCTCATTCGTTCATTTATTTCAGCTCATCATATTCGAGATTAGAGGCCATTCAATAATTGGAGAAATCGATATGAAAAAGCTAGTCAAGATTGCTAAAACTAAAGGATCGAAGGTCACTGCCAAAAAGGCGGGTACGCTTCGGCAAGGATCAGCGCAGGCAATTCGTCCAGGCAAAGTGCTGTCAGCGCCGGCACTCCGCAAGCGTGCCGAAAAGATCACTCTGGAAAAAGCCGCCCCTCCAACGAAAAAAATCGAAAAAATATCAGAGGCCGAGGTCAAGCGGGTGCTTCAGGAGCTGCGTGTTCATCAGATAGCGCTTATGGTTCAAAATGAGGAACTGCGCCAGACTCAGGCGGAACTGGTGGACGCAAAGGTCCGCTATTTCGATCTTTACGACCTGGCGCCGGTAGGGTATATAACCATTAGTGAAAAGGGGGTGATCCGCGAGGCGAACCTCACCGCTGCAACTTTGTTGGATGTGCCCAAGAAAAAGCTTAAAGAACATATCCTGGCTAGGTTCATCCATAAAGAGGATCAGGACAACTACTACCGGCACCGCAAAGAACTCTTTGAAACGGGTGAACCGCAGAAGTGTGAATTGCGGATGATGAAAAAAGACAAAACAGCTTTTTGGGCATATTTGGAAGCCACATTAGCAAAAGATGAAGGCGGCGCGTCTGTGTGCCGCGCTATGCTCTCCGACATTACCGAACGCAAAAGACAAGACGAGGAGAAGGCCAAACTTGCGGTTCAAACGCTGCAGCTCCAGAAGGCCGAAAGTCTTGCTTGTATGGCCAATGGCACAATCCACCACTTCAACAATCTGCTCCAGGCAATAATCGGCAATATGCAGCTTGCCATTCAGATGATGCCGCAGGATTCAAAATCCATCAAAAACATGACTGCTGCAATTGAGGCAGCCCGCATAGCACAGGAAATCAGCCACAAGACGATGACCTACCTGGGTGAAAGTACCGCTAATCTGGAACCACTTGATTTAGCCGATTTATGTCGTCTCTTGCTGCTTAATATTCAGGCGACCATACCGAAAAATATACTTCTAAAGACAGATATTCCATTAAACGTGCCGACAATCAATGCGAATACCAATCAAATACAGCAGCTGCTGATTAACCTGATCACTAATGCCCGGGAGGCAATCGGCGATGCCCGGGGGGTTATTTCTCTGCGCGTAAAAACGGTTTTGGATACGGATATCCCACCCATTCACCGTCCGACAGATTGGCGCAAACGAGGCAGCGTCTATATTTGTCTGAAAGTTTCGGATACAGGCAGCGGGATTGCGCAAAGTGACATCCATAAGTTATTTGATCCATTTTTCTCCAGCAAGTTAGTTGGGCGTGGTCTTGGCCTGCCCGTAGTTCTAGGAATTGTTAAGGTCCATCATGGGGCAATAGCTGTGCAGAGCGAACCGGGGCAAGGCAGCACGTTTCGGGTCTTTTTGCCGGCGACTGAAGGGGAATAACAGGCTGAAGGAATTTAGGCAGCGTCGTGTGCCCTGGTTTTTAGGGTAGCCTAAGCGGCGAAAACACTATCCGGTATCAATTATATTATTTCAAAAATGATAGAACTTCCTGCACATCAGGCAATTGCTTGATAGGATAGAATTTGACAAATATTGCCACTCTCTGTTCATCAAGGATGATGTTGGCGCGTTCCGACATGCCGAACTTTGTAAGAAATATTCCCAGGCGGGATGCAAGCCCGCCGTGTGGCCAGAAATCAGCCAGTAAATCAAGATTTGCAATACCAAGGTTTTCCGCCCACGCTTTTTTACAGGGTACGGAATCGACTGAAATTCCCAGCGGCACTGTATTGCAATCCTGAAAATCTTGATAATTATCTTCAATCGATTTCATCTGCTGTGAGCAGACAGGCGTCCAGGCCAGCGGGTGAAATGACAATAATATCTTTTTTCCCGCAAGGGCGGTGGTATTGAGGGCAAGATCATTATGTGTATTTAAAGTAAAATCACCGAAATTATCACCTGTTTTTATTCT
Organism: Syntrophaceae bacterium; assembly: GCA_025355345.1. GTDB lineage: Bacteria > Desulfobacterota > Syntrophia > Syntrophales > Smithellaceae > FEN-1160. The sequence goes on along the minus strand of JANXZU010000133.1, from coordinate 59,693 downwards.
GGCCATTTATTTCTCCTTACTCGTCTCTTTATCCCGTGAAATTTGGGTAGTCAGTATAGCCTTTATGTCCGGGTGTGTAAAAAGTCTTTTCATCCCATTTGCTCCACGCCACACGATTGCGGATGCGTTCTACAAGATCTGGGTTGGAGATGAAGGCTTTACCAAAGGCCACGGCATCGGCAAGACCATCCTCCAGAACCCGGAGAGAGGTGATAATCCGGAAACCGCCGTTGATAATAATTTTGCCATTATAGCGGGGACGGAAATGGTTCGCAATTTCTTTTACGGCAAAAGGGACATTATTCACGGGTGTCATGGGTTCGACAAGGTGAACATAGGCAAGCTTTATATAATCGTTTAACCTCTCTATTATGTATTCAAATGTGGGGATAGTATCCTTGTCGATTGTCATGCCAAAGAATCCATGGGCGGAAGGATTAAGGCGAACACCAACTTTTTCAAAACCGATGGAACGGCCGACGGCAAGTAACGTCTCAAAAAAGAATCGCGATTTATTTTCAGCAGATCCGCCATATTCATCAGTGCGGGTATTTGAGCAGTTGGTAAAAAACTGATGGAATAGGTACCCGTTTGCGGCATGGATTTCTACACCGTCAAAGCCTGCGGAAATGGCATTTTCTGCGGCCATCCGGAAATCCTGAGTAATTGCGTGAATTTCGTCAATTGTAAGAGCGTGAGGCGTAACGGTATCTTTAAATCCTTCAGGGGTAAAAGAACGATCGTTAGGATTGATTGCCGATGGAGCAACGGGGAGATTGCCCCCGTGAAAATCAGGATGCGACATTCGGCCAACATGCCAGAGCTGGCAGAAAATATGGCCTTTGTTTTTGTGGACGGCTGCAGTTGTGAGCTTCCATCCCTCTAACTGAGCTGCTGTGTAAATTCCCGGCGTATTAATATAACCAACTGCTTGAGACGAAACCTGAGAACCTTCGGTAATAATCAAACCGGCAGTGGATCGCTGTTCATAGTATCTGGCAATGAGTGGCGTGGCTTTATTCTCGGGGTTATCCGCGCGGCTGCGGGTCATCGGCGACATGAATACGCTGTTAGGCAGTTCATATTTCCCAATCGTTACCGGCTTTAAAAGTACACTATCCATCGTTTTTTTCCTTGGTATAAGTATTGTAATGGGTACTCTAACCCAACATTTCCCGAACCTTGTCGGATAGTTGCTCAAGTTGAAAGGGTTTTTGCAGAAAGCCGTTGCATCCGCGATCCATGATTTCCTGGGCTTCGCCGGTTAGGCTGTAACCACTCGATAGAAGAACTTTGATATTAGGATTGATCTTGCGGAGACGATCAAAAGTCTCCCCGCCTGATATCCCCGGCATAATCATATCCAGAATAACAAGATCAATTTCATCTTTTTTCTCCAGATAAAGAGCAATCCCTTTCTTGCCGCTGTCTGCAGCATATACCTTATATCCCATGTACTCCAGGATATCCTTATTCACTTCCATAACCATCTTTTCATCATCAACCAGAAGAATCGTCTCTGTGCCCATGGTGATTTCCCCGGTGGACATCTCTTCCTTTGGTGCTTCCTTATCCGAAGCTGGTAAATAGATGGTGAATGTTGAACCCTTGCCGGGAACGCTTTCCACATTGATCATGCCACCGTGACCTTTGATGATTCCATAGACTGTTGCCAATCCTAAACCGGTTCCTCTGCCCATTTCCTTCGTGGTGAAAAAGGGATCAAAAATGCGCTCGCGGGTCTTTTCATCCATTCCCGTGCCGGTATCGGTGACTGCTATTTTCACATATTTGCCCGGCTTTATAGAACACAGTAGGGCTTGTTCATCATTCAAGATAACATTCAAGGTCGAAAGATTGATCTCCCCGCCTCTGGGCATTGCCTGCCAGGCATTAACATACAGATTCAGGAATACTTGTTCCATCTGTCCCCGATCAACTTCTGCAGGGCATAGATCGCTTCCGTATTTCTTATTAATGGTGATTTCCTTTTTGGTTCTGCCGAACATGGAGGATGTTTTTTCAATTAATTCGTTTATATCGGTGGACTTAACTTCGTATCTGCCCCCGCGCGCAAATCCCAGTAGTTGTGAAGTTAAATCCGCCCCGCTTTGTACCTGCTCTTCAATGCGTTTGAGTCGCTCATAATTGGGATGGGATGTGTCAATATTCAATAATGACATGGATGCATAGCCCTGGATTCCCATAAGCAAATTATTGAAGTCATGGGCGATGCCGCCGGCAAGTGTGCCGATGGCTTCCATTTTATCGGTCTGTTGCAGGCGTTCTTCCAGAATGCGCTGAGCCTCTTGGACTTGACGGCGATCGGTTATGTCGCGGGTCACCATGAGAATCTCAACAGGCTTGCCTTCGCTATCGCGCAAGAAGGAGAAGTTTACTTCTACCCAGATAGTGGAGCCGTCCTTCTTATATTCTTCCATTTCCAAAATGCGCGTTCTATCGGGATCAGCCGTTCCGCTAGCCTCCAGTTGCAGTTCTTCTTCAAATACAGCAATATTACGCTGTAAGGATTCAGGAGTTAAGATTTGCTCGGGAGTCTGCTCCATAGCCTCCTCAGGGGTGAATCCACGGAGGCGCATGCTGGTCGGACCGACATAGGTAAGGCGCAGATTCATATCCATGATTGATATCAGGTCAGCCGTGTTTTCCGCAATTAAACGGTATTTATCTTCGCTCTTTCGCAGAGCTTCTTCAACAGCTTTCCTGTCTGAAATATCACGTGAACTCATTATTATGAGAGTCACTTCACCATTGTGATTCCTTAGTACGTCGCCTATCGTTTCCAGCCAGAGATAATGTCCTGCCGCATGCTTTATTCGATACTCCACCTTGACAGGCTTTTTGTTGGCGATACTTTCTGAAAATATCCTGATCAAATTTTCCACATCATCAGGGTGAACAATATCAAAAGAAGATTTGCCGATCCGCTCCTCCGGTTTATAGCCAAGCACATTGAAATGAGAAGGACTTGTATACAGATTAACGCCCCCCAAATCCGTCACCCTGACCATATCTGACATATTGTCAGTTACAAGACGCAGCGTTTCTTCAACTTGTCTGCGTTCAGTGATGTCCTGGTAAACTACCTGATATTGTCTTTCGCCATTCCAAAGTACTTCTTTGCGGAAGACTTGTAGGTTACGTAATTCACCATTTTTCCTTATAATACCTATTTCGTATTCAGCCTGGCCATAATCACCTCTTTTCCTTTTTTCTCTTCTGGTCTGATACTCGGCAAGGCTTTTCGGGGTATAGCGCTTATCTACCGGTGTTGTTGTCAGTTCTTGGATGCTGTCGTATCCATAGAAATTAAGAATAGCCCGATTAGCATAAATGGTCTCACCTTCCGCCGTCACGATGCGTATACCCAGCGGGGATCCATCCAGAGATAGGCGATAATTCTCTTCACTTGCCCGAAGCGCCTCCTGTACCTGCTTGTGGTCGGTGATTTCCTTTTGAAGCTCCTGGTTAATGATCTGATAATCCGCTGTTCTTTTTTCCACACGGGTTTCCAGTTCCTGATTGACCTTGTTAACCTTTTCCCGCTCAATCTCCAGTTGTTGCCTCAGGAAAAAATCACGCCGGGCAGTAAATTCAATAGAATAACAGGACAGCATTCCAATAATGTTTGCGCTGATGAAAAAGAAATTATTACTAATCATGACTGTAAAGGGATTTGGGCTGATCCAGATGGCTGCGATTTCGTACAATAACACCAGTACCCAGCCGGCAAGTGTTGCCCACAGAAAACGAATACGTATGAAGGTGTAGCCCCACAAGAAAACAAGCATCAGGCCGGCATAATAGAAGTAATTGATCGGGGGTGGGGCAATAATTATCATCCCAATAATGCCTGCGCCAGCCATAATGAAGACGGCCGCCAGGAGATGCTGCATATGACGTTCGAAATGTTTTAAAAACGATGCCAGTAAAGTACCCAAAATTATGGGACAGGTTATAATAAAGCGGATTAACCACATGGCGTGTTTTTGTTCCGTCATGAGTATCGCATCCAGGATACCGAAAGTTGCGTATAAAAGAGCTCCCAGTACCAGGGATATGCGGACGTGTCTGAGTGACCCCCGACAGTAATCGCTCTGAAATGGTGTTTCCAGTTTCGATGAATCCCCGGAGAATGTCAGTGTCAGCCAATTCAGTTTCATTGTTTGCCTTAATAATTTATAACTAATTACACTATTATTACATATATCATCATTGTGGCTTGAAATCCAACATCTTTGATTTAGCAGGCTTACGATTGGCATATGGGTGTTTTATACACATCCGGATAGTTTAAGTGGGTGCTTATTACCCGCTTCCTATGGGGATAGTATTCTGCTGTTTTCTTGTAAGCTGCCAATATTAGTAAAAATTTCAATGATATGCATTGTGAATGAAGAGATTTGGCACGTCGATTGCTATATCATTATCATAGAGCGATAGAGAAAATAAAAACGGAGGAAAAATGTAAGCAATGGGACTAAAGATAATATCCCGTCAAATATTTTGATATACATAAAGAAAAAGGAGAAAACGGATGATAATATTGAATCGCAAGATAGAGAGATTTGAATTTACACCAGGATGTTGGAGATCAGAAATAGGCCTATGGCTTTTGCTTTTCTTAACAGTGTTTACCTTGGTGGGATGTTATCCCGCAGCAGTTCGTACCCAGCAGCAATTGCCGCCCGCAGATGCAGGCCAGAACAGAAACGCTGCCTTTACTCAGGTTTATTTTTATCCTAAATCGGGGCAGACAGCCAAACAACAGTCCCGCGATCACTATGAATGTTACAACTGGGCAATGGAGCAGACCGGTTTTGATCCAAGCAAATCATCAATTCCGAATGAACAGCGTGTCCGGGTTGTGCCCATGCCTCCACCCGGTCATGACACAATAGTTATGTCTATTGCCGGGGCTGTTTTGGGGGCACTTATTGCCGGACCGCGACACGCCGGACAAGGAGCTTTGATTGGAGCGGCAGGTGGTGCTGCTATTGGCGCAACTTCAGATATTTCCCGGCAGGAATCCGCCCGGCAACTGGAAGAGGCATATGCCAATCGTAATCAGGCACGTGATCTTCATTATGAAAGAAGAGCTTTCGATTTCCGGCGGGCGATGTCTGCTTGTCTTGAAGGGCGAGGCTATAGTGTGCAATACTGATGCCCTTCCGCTTCGTGATTTTGTGAAAGCGAAAGGGTAGCATTAAAAATATACACTTAAATTTATGGAGGTAGTCAACATGTTAAGTCTATACAATGCAAAAAAAAGTTTTGTGTCCGGTTTGATATTAGCAGTTTTAGTAATTATTCTTTTGGGTTTTACGCAGATAGCGCAGGCGCAAGAACGTGGTTCCCATCATCAACAATATAGAGATGCTCGCTATCAGCATAACCACGATTACCCCGCACGAGGCCAATTTATCGGATCTCTACCCGGAGGGCACCGCGAAATTTTTTACCGTGGCGCCAGATACCACTTTAACGGCGGCGTCTGGTATCGTCCGCAGGGGCGGCGTTTTCTCGTCGTAGCGCCTCCGTTTGGTCTTTTTGTTCCTTTTTTACCTCCTTTTTATACTACAATCTGGTTGGGCAGAATACCATATTACTACGCCAACGACGTCTACTACACTCCAACTGTTGGTGGTTATACCGTTGTTGAGCCACCAAAGGGCGAAGTCAGTCAAGCACCACCAGCTGCCGGCCAGCAACAGACAGGGCAAATGTTTGTCTATCCACGTCAGGGGCAAAGCCAGCAAAAGCAGGCTGATGATCGTTATGCGTGCCACAGCTGGGCCGTAGATCAGACAAGTTATGACCCGACGAAACCGCCTGCCGGTGCATCTGAAACTTTGCGCGATAATTATCAGCGGGCGATTACTGCCTGTCTTGATGGACGAGGGTATACGGTGAAATAGCCACACTGTTCCGAACTTTATTCAATAGCCATTAATGATGACCATCTCTCCCATTCCGTGGCGTGGGGGAGATGGTTTTTTTTCAGCAGATTGATAATTGATTCCTCATTGAACCTTAAATAGGGGTTGATCTTGCGTTCATCGGCGAGAGTCGAGTAAACATGATCGGGGTCGCAGGCATGCCGAAAACTTTCGATCGATTTGTTGTCCGGTTCCAGATGCCTGGCAAAGGCAAGAGAATCGCGAATGTAGTCATGACCGGCATAAACTTTTGTCTCATCAGGCAGGGCCATCAGGCGTTTGATGGATGAATAAAAACTTTTCTGGTCTCCGGAAAAACAATTGCCTATTGTTGCATTAAAAAGGGTATCGCCGGTCACCAGAATATTGCCCGTGTGAAAACAGATTGAGTCGGTTGTATGTCCCGGAGTCCGGTAAACAATAACCGCGTCACCATCAATAATAATTTCTTGATTATCGGAGAGGGTAGGGGAGTTTAAGAATTGTGCTTTTGTTTTCCGCAGCAGTTGGTCGTTTCCCGATGTGTGATCGTAATGTTGATGGGTATTTGTGACAAATTTAAGCATCATGTTGTTTGTTTCCAGGCATGACAGTATTTCCTGCCATGCCCCGCCATCAATTGCAATCGCCTCTGTTTTGCCAAAGATGAGGTAAGCTAAATTATCACCGTAACGAAATTGTTCAATATGGAGCATGTTTATTCCTTTCATTAAGTATGATTCCCGCTATTTTAATAGATTTTTTATTTTGCCTGCTATTATAATGAAGATTAACAATGCGGTCAAGGTTTGCATGTTTGATGGATCAACCCTGCTGTATTCAATAATTATATTGGATTATTGCTGGAAGTATGGATGCTTTTCCTTTAAAAAACGTTTGACAAATTCAGGGCTTGGTAATAGAGTTCAAAAAACATTTGCACCAGAGCGCTCTTGGCGCTTTTTTAATTTATTGTGAAACTCCAATTACGAAAGTGAAGTGTATTGAAGTTTGTTAGCCGAATTATCCTGCATAAGCAGGGTATAATACCCCGCAGATTGCTTTGGGGTTCATACCCGTGAAATAACTTTAGAGGTTTCTATATAACCGTGCACAAAATTTTATCTAAAAAAAGAGCTTTGGAAATAATTTCTAATTTTTCCCAATCCGGCGTTTTGGTGATCGGCGATGTGATGGTCGATCATTTCATCTGGGGTAAAGTTTCCCGCATATCTCCGGAAGCACCGGTGCCTGTGGTCGATGTTCAGAAAGACAGTATCCTGCTGGGCGGCTGCGCCAACGTTCTTAACAGTATTTACGCGATGGGCGGTAAGGTTTATGTTACGGGTGTTATCGGCGCGGATGACATCGGTCAGGGTTTGATCAAGGAACTGCGATCCCGCAAAATTGATACAGCGGGGATTGTTGTGGAGAAGGGACGGCCGACAACCCTGAAAACAAGAGTCGTTGCCCACGGTCAGCAGGTGGTGCGCTTTGATCAGGAGAGCAGAAAGCCGATTCCCAAAGCCAGCACACAAAAAATTTTAGATTACGTTAAATCGCTTCGCAATAAAATAGGCGCAATTGTTGTTTCCGATTATAGTAAAGGGGTCATTTCCCGGGAATTGATCGAAGGGATAAAAAGTATCGTTAAAGATTCTGATATATTCATTTGTCTGGACCCAAAGCAGAGTGATTTTTCCATTTATCAGGGGGTGCATGTGATTACTCCCAACCATCACGAGGCACAGCGCGCTGCCGGTATTGAAATAAATAATTCCGATGATCTGATGCTGCTGGGCGAAAAACTGCTGAACAAATTTGATTTTAAGGCCTTGCTGATAACGCGCGGTGAAGAAGGAATGAGTCTGTTTGAAAAAAGACGTAAAATTGACCATACTTTTTTTTCGGCACAGGCTAAAGAAGTTTATGATGTAACCGGCGCCGGGGACACGGTTATCGGTGTGCTTGCCCTTGCCCTTGCCGCTCGGGCTTCATTGACTGAAGCAACTTGTCTGGCTAATCATGCGGCAGGAATTGTTGTTGGTAAGGTCGGCACTGCCACTGTTTCGCAGTATGAATTAAACGAAGTATTATGAGTAAACCCACTACAGCTGAACCGGTAAAACTTTTTTTTAGCGTGTTTGCGTCAACAGCAAAGCAAGTAGATGAAACAATAAGCGAGCTGTCTGCTTTATACGGTAAGGCCGATTTTATAAGCGAGCAGATGAATTTTGATTATACGGATTACTACAAACCGGAAATGGGTGGGGAAATAGTCCGGAGCTTTCTTTCGATGGAAAAGCTGATTCGGCCCGAGGTATTGCCCGATATAAAATTGGCAACAAATGAGCTCGAAGGCAAATCAGCATCAAGTGGTAAACGTCAGGTTAATATTGATCCCGGTTATCTGGCCAAGGCGCAGCTTATTTTAGCAACAGGCAAAGGCTTTGCGCATCGGCCTTATTTGCGCGATGGTATTTACGCTGATTTGACTTTAGTTTACCAGGGAAAGAAATTTTGTGCGCTGCCTTGGACTTATCCGGATTACGCGGACGAGAAACAGCTTTCCATGCTAATCAAGATTCGGGAGAAATATTTAGCGCAGTTGAGAATGGCGGATGGATTATAAAAAATCAGCAGTATTTGTGAAGTCAGGTGGATAAATGATTAAAAGCATGACGGGTTATGGACGGGTGGAAACGTTTTTTGATGGCCGCAGTATTGTTGTGGAAGCCAAGTCTGTCAATCATCGTTTTCTGGAAATATCTCTGCGCACACCTTCGGCACTTTTCCCGCTGGAAATGGAGTATAAAAAGAAAATCGGGGAAAGATTCCAGCGTGGTCGCATCGATGTGTCGATCCGGTTGGAAGGCGATGGTGCCGATAATTCCAAGGTGAATTTAAATCTGGATATTGCCCGCGCTTATTTTGATGTTTTAAACCGTCTCATATCTGAATTCCATTTGCAGGAACAGGTCACATTAAGATCTCTGACTGCTTTTCGTGATATTTTTACGCCTCCTTCGGAAACTAAGCTTAGTCCTGATTTTCTGGAACAAGTCGAAAAAGCCCTGCAAGAAGCGCTATCAATGCTTGGAAATATGAGGCAGGACGAAGGAATTGCCTTGTATTCCGACATGAATATGCGGCTTAAGGAAATTGCTAAAATTATGGAAGTGATTCGGTTGCGCGTGCCAGAAGTTGTTCTGGAGTATCAAAAACGCTTGGCCGATAGAATTAAGGATCTCACTGCAGGATACGCGCTTGACGATGCCCGTCTAGCGCAGGAAGTTGCAATCATGGCGGACAGGTGTGATATTACCGAAGAAATAGTGCGGATGCAGAGTCATATCAGTCAATTTGATGCACTGCTGCAAAGTGAGGATGCCGAGGGAAAGAAAATAGATTTTCTTCTCCAGGAAATGAACCGTGAAATTAATACGATCGGTTCCAAAAGTAATAATGCTGAAATTGCCCGACAGGTAATTGATGCCAAGAGTGAACTGGGTAAATTGCGTGAACAGGCGCAGAATGTCGAGTAGTAAGAATGTCAAAAAAAGGATTGTTTATCGTTGTTTCGGCTCCGTCGGGCGCAGGAAAAAGCAGCATTTGTCAGCGCTTACTTATGGCGTGCCCGGAAATAAAATTTTCAGTATCCTATACTTCCAGAGAACCGAGACCCGGTGAAATAAACGGGAAGGATTATCATTTTATTTCCCGCGATGAATTTCAGGAGCGCATCGATCAAAATGAATTTGTCGAGTGGATAGAAAATTATGGTAACCTTTACGGCACTTCCATTAAAGCTATGGATGATATTTTAGAAAACGGTAAGGATTTGTTGCTTGATATTGAGCCGCGTGGTGCAAAGAAAATAAAGCAAAAGTATAAAAAAAGCATATTTGTTTTTGTTCTTCCGCCTTCGCGCATTGAACTTTTAAAAAGATTGGAAAAACGTGGTCATGAGACAGATGAAGCAATTAAATCCAGGTTTGCGCAAGCAGAGAGTGAATTAAAAGAAGTTTCGTGGTATGACTACATAATTTTTAATGAAGATCTGGAAACAGCCGCCAATGAATTGATGGCGATATATGTTGCCGAAAAATGTAAAAGAAACAGATTGAAAGATAAGATTAAGGAATATATTAAAAAATAATATATAGTTTCAGGAGGTTCTAAATAAATGGCAAGAATTACAGTAGAAGATTCTTTATTGGTCGCCGAAACCAGGTTCGGGCTTGTATCACTGGCATCAAAACGCGCGCGCCAATTACTAAAAGGTTCAAAACCGCTGGTCGAGAGCAAAAACAGAGAAGTCGTGCAGTCACTGCGTGAAATAGCAGCGGGAAAAGTTGTTTACGCCCATCCCGAATATTTAAAAGGTTCAAAAGAAGATTTCAAACCAATTCCGGACAATACGGAGTTCCTCGGCGATGAAGAATATCTCGAATAAGCAGGCGAGGGATAAACTGATCTTCGCCCTTGATGCCGCGAGCATGGAAGAAGCTTTGTCCTGGGTGGAACTTCTTTCCGGCCATGTGGGGATGTTTAAAGTTGGCAAAGAATTGTTTACTGCTGTCGGTCCTGAAATTATTGAGAGCATCAAACAAAAAGGCCAGAAGGTATTCTTGGATCTCAAGTTTCACGATATTCCCAATACTGTTGCCCGTGCAGCTGAAGCCGCTGTAAAAGCGGATGTGGACATGTTTAATGTTCATGCCCTGGGCGGTAGCAGGATGATTCAAGAGACAGTTTCTGCTGCCTGTGCTTGCGCCGATAAGCTTGGTAAAACCAGGCCGATTATTTTGGCCGTCACCGTGCTCACCAGTTTAAATAATGATGATATAGCGGAAATTGGATTTGAAAAAAGCACCAATGAACTGGTTTTGCATTTGGCTAAAATGGCTCACAAAGCAGGAGCATCTGGAGTAGTTTCTTCCGCACAGGACATTGCTGTGTTGCGGGCTGATTTAGATGATAAATTCGTCATTGTGACTCCGGGTATACGTGGCATTGGGGAAGAAGCAAAGGATGATCAAAAAAGAACGCTCAGCGCGTATGAAGCAGTAAAATCCGGCGCTGATTACATTGTTGTGGGAAGGCCGATACGCAAGGCAGAAGATCCACTTAAAGCTTGTCTGCAAATTAATCAGGAAATTGCTGCGGGTCTGGCAGAAAGATAGTATCCAACCCAGACCCAAGTAGAAAGCGAATTATGGAGGCAATTTACGGCATAAATCCTGTCAAAGTTCTCTTAGGTCAACAAGAAACAGGACTTACGAAGATTATTGTTGCTTCCGGGAGAGGCGGCTCTGTTGTTGCGGAAATAATTGAGACTGCCCGGCAAAAAAAAATTCCTGTTGAATTCTGCGTGCGGCAACGCTTGGATGAATTGGCAGGCAGACTCGATCATCAAGGCGTTATCGGTTTGAGACAGGACTTTGTCTATGCGGATTTAGAAGCTCTGATAAAAAACCGCAACAAATCTTTTAATTTTGACCTGATTTTGATTCTTGACAGCATTATGGATCCGCAGAATCTTGGATCAATAATACGTACAGCACATTGCTTAGGTGCCAACGGTGTTGTCATCCCGACAGACCGCGCCGCTCCTGTAACGGCTGCAGTTATTAAGGCATCCGCCGGAAGCGCCGGTGAGTTACCTGTCGCACGCGTAACTAATTTATCGCAAACAATCGATTATTTAAAAGATAAAGGTTTTTGGATTTTTGGTGCGGAAGCTCACAGCGGAACCAATTTAAGCCAGATGGATTTTAATTGTCCTGTTGTTTTAGTATTAGGGGGAGAGGCAAAAGGCATTCGTCCTCTAATTAAAAAGAAATGCGATTTTTTGCTGACTATTCCCATGTCGGGAAGTTTTGATTCCTTTAATGTTGCTGTGGCAGCAGGGATCATTCAATATGAAATTTTTTGCCAGCGCAGCATGAAGAAAAATGTCCCAATATGATCTAATGGTGTTTTTCAGCAAAAAGTTGATTGTTCTTAAACCTATTTAACGGGTTGAACTTAAACTGAAGATAGTTTATTATATAAGAGTTACTAAAGTTAATATTTCACCATTAAAGAAAGGATCTAATAAAATATGCCAGTTTTTCTTTGGGAAGGAACAACAAGAAAAGACGAGGTAAAAAAAGGGGAGATGGAAGCAGTTGATGAACTTATCGTGCGCGGCTTATTGCGCAGGCAAGGCTTTAAGGCCATTGAGGTCAGGAAAAAGCCCAAAGATCTTTTGGAATACTTACCTTTCTTGCAAGGGAAAATTAAAGAAAAAAATGTTGTTGTTTTTTGCCGAATATTTTCCACAATGATTAATGCCGGTCTTCCCCTGATTCAGTGCCTGGACCTCTTGTCCCAGCAGGAGGAAAATAAAGTATTTGCCAAAATTATTCGGTCTATCAAGGAAGATATTGAAGGTGGCACAAGTTTGACCGATGCTTTAAAAAAATATCCCAAGGTGTTTGACGATCTTTTTGTAAATTTAATTGCAGCCGGCGAAGCCGGTGGAATGTTGGATATTATATTAGGACGTCTTTCTAATTATATGGAAAAGGCAATGAAGTTGAAAGCCAAGGTTAAAAGCGCGATGACCTATCCTATAGCTGTTCTGGTTATCTCGTTTTCGGTAGTTACTTTAATACTGCTCAAGGTTATCCCCGTATTTCAAAAGATGTTTGAAGGCATGGGTGGGCAACTTCCCGCGCCGACAATGATGTTGATTGCAGCAAGTGAGTTTACTCAAAGTTATTGGTGGGGTATCGGTGCTATTGTATTCGGGATTGGGTTTTTGTTCAATCGATTTTATAATACAGAAAAAGGACGGTGGATCATTGACTCTCTGTCACTTCGGGCGCCGGTTTTTGGGACACTATTAAAAAAAGTGGCAGTAGCAAAATTTTCCCGTACTCTATCCACAATGATGAGTTCGGGCGTGCCCATTCTTGAGGGTTTAAACATTGTCAGCAAAACTTCAGGCAATAAAGTTGTCGAGGATGCTTTGTTAAAAACACGTCAAAGTATCAGTGAGGGACGAACGATAGCTGAGCCACTGGCGGAAACAGGAATATTCCCGGCAATGGTCGTGCAAATGATTGCAGTTGGCGAGGCCACCGGTGCCCTTGATACAATGCTCACGAAAATTGCTGACTTTTACGACGATGAAGTTGATTCTGCAGTTGATGCCATGACGGCTTTATTAGAACCGGTAATGATGGTTTTCCTGGGTGGAATCGTTGGTGGTATGATTATCGCTATGTATTTGCCTATATTTAAGCTCGCATCAGTCGTTAGCGGATGATGAAAAACGTTCTGATTTTGGAAATAAAAAATGGTCGGGATGGCGCGATTTGAACGCGCGACTCCTGCGTCCCGAACGCAGTGCCCTACCAAGCTGGGCCACATCCCGACACGGTCACGGACGTTATATAATTTATTTCCAAATGTCCACTATTTTTTATTTGTTTATAAGTTTTTGTTAATCAAAAGGTGTTATTTACGTGATTATTTACGATATAAAATGTGAAAACGGGCATAAATTTGAGGGTTGGTTTAAAGACCGGAGCGCGTGGGTTTCTCAAAATTCACAGAGACTTGTTTCATGCCCTGTTTGCAATAGTTCGCAGGTCGAAATAATTCCTTCTTCTATTACGATTGTTGGAAAAGATTCTCGTAAAGCGGAAAATATTTCAGAAAAAGAACTTTCTCCGGCAAAAGCCATGCAAATGCTGAATCATTTTATTGAAAATAATTTTGAGGATGTGGGTAATAAATTTGCCGAAGTTGCTCTAAAGATTCATAGTGGAGATGAAGAAAAGCGCAATATCAAAGGGACAACTACGCCTCAGGAGGAAGATAGCTTGAGAGAAGAAGGTGTCCAATTTATTAAAGTTCCCATACCTAAAATGGATAGTTAATAATAGGTTATGAGTAAAATATATAAGAGTATTATCGAAGGCATTGGCAACACACCAATGGTAGAAATCTGCCATCTCAATCCCAATAAAAAAATAAGAATTTATGCTAAGTTGGAAAGTGCTAACCCCGGCGGTTCCATTAAGGATCGTACTGCATTGTTCATGATCGAAAATTCGGAAAAGAGAGGCGAATTAACCAAAACGAAAACAATTTTAGAAGCAACCAGCGGGAATACAGGTATCGGTTTAGCGATGATTGCCGCAGCCAAGGGCTATAAGCTATGCTTGACTATGTCGGAAGCGGCAAGCGAGGAACGCAAAAAAATATTACGGGCTATGGGTGCCCAGTTAAATTTCACACCGGCTGCTCAAGGCACAGATGGTGCAATTGAAGTGGCCTACAAAATGCTGCGCGAAAATCCGGATAAATATTTCGGTACGGATCAATTCAATAGTCAAGACAATGTTGCCGCGCACTATTATGGCACCGCGCAGGAAATCTGGGAGCAAACGAGAGGTACTGTCACTATGGTTGTATCCAGTTTGGGTACAACAGGTACGGCTATGGGAATTTCGAAACGGCTCAAGGAACTAAACCCGGAAATTAAAATTATCGGGGTTGAGCCTTATCTGCAACATAAGATTCAAGGACTAAAGAACATGAGGGAGGCCTATCGCCCGGGAATATTTGATAAAGCCAGGCTGGACGAAAAGGTAAATATTTTAGATGAAGACGCTTTTGAAATGTCCCGCAGGCTTGCCCGTGAAGAAGGAATCCTTGTAGGAATGAGTTCCGGTGCGGCTATGTTTGTTGCTGCCAAGAAAGCTCTGCAATTGGAAGAAGGCGTTATCGTTGTTATTTTTCCTGACAGCGGTGAGCGATATTTAAGCACAGAATTATTTTCTTTTAAGGAAGATCTTTCTACTTTCAATCTCTATAATATTCTTAAGCGCCAAAAAGATCTATTCAAACCGATTAACGCTGATGAAGTGAGAATGCATACCTGTGGGCCTACAGTTCATGATGTGCCTCATTTAGGTAATTACCGACGCCTTGTAGTATCTGATTTAATTTGCCGTTATTTAATGTATAAAGGTTACAAAGTAAAGCACGTCCTGGATATTGTAGACCTCTCTGACAAATCTATTAAGGGATCAGAAAGGGAGTCAATGGACATTGCAGAGTATTCTAACAAATACTTAAAAATATTTTTGGATGATGCACAATTTCTGAGTGTTTCTCAGGATAATATTTATGTTAAGGCATCTGAAAGTATTGAAGATATGCTGAAGATTGTTGAAAAATTAGTCGATAAGAATTATGCATACGAAAAATTACATTCAGTTTACTATGACATTTCTAAATTAGCTGATTATGGTATTCTTTCTAACATCGATTTAGGGAAAACAAGACTCGGTAAAACAATTGATCTTGACGAGTATGAAAAGGACCATCCGATGGACTTTGCACTGCTGCGGCGGTCAAATCTGGGGGAACTCAAAAGAGGTATTTACTATAAGACTAAATGGGGTAATGTCAGGCCCGGTTGGCATTTGGAATGCTCGGCTATTTCTCATAAGTATTTAGGGTCAACCTATGACATTCATATAAGTGGGGCTGATGAAACATTTCCGCATGGTGAGAATATTTTAGCAATAAATAAAGCTATTTCCGGCCATAGTGGAGCTAATTTCTGGATAAATGCTGAGCTGATCCTGGTTGACGGCAAGAAGATGTCACGCTCTTTGAATAATGCGTTGCCGCTAGCTGAATTGAGGCAAGCCGGTTACAGCGGCAGTGATATCCGTTTTTTCCTGTTGGCGATGCATTATCGGAAGCCAATCAATTATTCCGATAGTGTCCTTATGATGGCAAAAAATACGGTTAAGAAGATTAATATTTTTATCAGCAGGCTTAGTGCAATTGGTATTGATGGAGATGCTCTGTCAGAAGTTGATCAGTTGATTTACGATCTAAAAAATAAATTTACAACTTCTTTGGATGACGATCTTAATATAGCAGGTGTGCTTTCTGCGATTTTTGATTTTATGAGTAAAATAAATCCATCCCTGGCACAAGGGATGGTTCTGAAAAATGATGCGTGTAAAATATTGGCGGTACTGGCAAATATAAACGAAGTTTTAGGTATCATGGATTTTAAGGCACAAATACCACGTGGCGAAATAAGTGAACTTATTGCTAAGAGGGAAGACGCCAGAAAGAATTGTAATTGGGAAGAAGCCGATTTGTTAAGGATTCAACTTGGTGAACTAGGTGTCGATGTTTTGGATACGCCTCAAGGGTCAATCTGGCAGGTGAAGTAGAATAGAACAATTAGGTATGGATTATGGATGCTTTGAGAAAATCAGTAATAGCCGGCTCCTGGTATCCAGGAAATCCTTCTGTCCTGAGAAAAGATATTGAGAATTTTTTCAAATTGGTTCGCAATAAAGAGTTATCAGGTGAAGTTGTGGCTATTATTGCCCCGCATGCCGGGTATGTTTATTCCGGGCAGGTTGCAGCTTATGCTTACAAATGTGTCTACGGGAAAAAATATGATGCCGTTATTGTTGTAGGTCCGAGTCATCGAACAGCCTTTTCTGGTGTTTCTATTTTTAGTAAGGGTGGTTATGAAACGCCGTTGGGGATTGTGCCTGTTTCCGAAGAATTGGCCAAAAAGATCAATAAAAACAGTAGTCTTGTGTCTGACATTCCGGCTGCACATACGGAGGAACATTCTATAGAAATACAACTTCCTTTCTTGCAGTATGCGCTTGGTAATTTTTCATTTGTTCCTTTGGTTATGGGAGATCAGGGTGAGAGTGCCTGCCGTCAGGTAGCCCAAGCGATATATGATTCCGCGCACGGCAAGAAAATACTAATTGTCGGCAGCTCAGATTTATCTCATTTTCACGGATACAAAGAAGCCGCTAAATTAGATGGTGTTGCGCTACGGCACTTAAAAGATATCGATGCGGTAGGTCTGCTTTCTAGTTTAGGAAATGGTACTACTGAGGCGTGTGGTGGCGGACCCATGGCGGTCGCTGTGTTTGTGGCTTCTATGATGGGAGCAAATTCCGCACAAGTTTTAAAATATGCTAATTCCGGGGATGTAACTGGCGATAAGAGTTCAGTTGTCGGTTACGCAGCAGCAATATATTGCAGGTAGAATGAAGATGTCTTAATTTGATCTAATGTCATACAACATAGGGGAGCCTAAAATGGAATTGACCAAGAAGGAAAAAGCTACTCTACTTGATATAGTAAAAAAAATAATTGCGGCTAAAGTTAACAACAAAGATCTGCCAAAATTTACAATAGATTCTGCAACATTAAAAGAGAAAAGAGGCGCTTTTGTTACTTTGAAAAAACGTGGGCAGCTGCGCGGCTGCATTGGATATATTAAAGCGATTGAGCCGCTTTGGAAATCAGTGCAGGAAATGGCGCTGGCTGCGGCATTCCACGATCCGCGTTTCCCTTTGTTAAAGCCAGAGGAACTTGATGGATTGACTTATGAAATATCTGTGTTGAGCCCTTTGCAGCGTGTCCAAGACATCCATGAAATTCAAGTAGGTAATCACGGTTTATACATTATTCGTGGTTATAATTCCGGATTATTGTTGCCGCAGGTAGCCATTGAGTATGGCTGGGATAGGGAAGTTTTCTTAAAAGAGACTTGCTGTAAAGCCGGCCTTCCATCTCAGGCCTGGTTGGATGAAGAAACTGAAATTTACATTTTTTCGGCCGACTATTTTGGCGATGCAGATTAACTTTTGTTCGTTTATTCACCAGTGACCTAAATTATTTTGTAAAAATATTAAAAATTTACTTGACAAAAACAATCATAAAAATTAGAGTCGGCAATTCGCACGAGGGTGCGGTAGTGTTTATTGTGCGCTTAAAATTATAAGTGCTTGATGTTAAAAGATAATTAAGCATGGGATTTGCTGGCGTAGCTCAATCGGTAGAGCAGCTGATTTGTAATCAGCAGGTTGCGGGTTCGAGTCCCATCGTCAGCTCCAGTTTGGTAATGTAACTCTGGAGGGGTTCCCGAGCGGCCAAAGGGAGCAGACTGTAAATCTGCCGGCGAAGCCTACGGAGGTTCGAACCCTCCCCCCTCCACCATGGTTTTATGATATTAGTAATAAGCGGGAGTAGCTCAGGGGCTAGAGCGTCAGCCTTCCAAGCTGAGGGTCGCGGGTTCGAATCCCGTTTCCCGCTCCAGGAATTTTAGTTATCTGTTTGGTGGATTTGTAAAATATTTTCAATATAGATCGTGCCCACGTAGCTCAGTTGGTAGAGCACATCCTTGGTAAGGATGAGGTCACCAGTTCAATCCTGGTCGTGGGCTCCAGTTAAGGGAGAGTTATGAGGAATAATATTATTTTGGCTTGTACGGAATGCAAGCAAAGGAATTACACAACAACAAAAAATAAACGCACCATGCAAAATCGTTTGGAAATGAAAAAGTACTGTAAGTTCTGCCGTGGTCATAAATTACATAGAGAAACCAAGTAGCTAAGATTGGTCTAGGCCAGTAGCTCTAATGGATAGAGCGCCGGACTCCAAATCCGGATGCTGGGGGTTCAAGTCCCTCCTGGCCTGCCAGTATTTTTAGCAAGAAGGGTTGAAAGTATGGAAAAAATTAAATTAATATTGCAAAAAATAATTCGCTTTCTTAGTGAGGCAAAGGTTGAACTAAAGAGAGTTACTTGGCCGACTCCAAAGCAGACATTGGCTTCCACGACGGTTGTAATAGTTATAGTTTTTATTATCGCTATATTTTTAGGCATAATTGATTATGTTCTTGCTAAGTTAGTCAAATTTATTTTAGGTTAATAAAATGGCTTTTAAATGGTACGTTGTTCATACCTACTCTGGATATGAGAATAAGGTAAAAATGAGTCTGCAGGAAAGAATTGATCTTGCAGGGGCTCAGGATGTATTTTCCGACATTCTTATTCCTGAAGAAGATGTTGTCGAACTGATTTCGGGGGAAAAGAAGACTTCCAAACGCAAATTTTTTCCTGGATATATTCTGGTTCGTATGGAAATGAGCGATGAAACTTGGCATATTGTGAAAAATACACCTAAGGTGACTGGTTTTATCGGTAGTAAGGATAAGCCTTCTCCAATACCTGACAAAGACGTTGAGCATTTAAAGGCGAGAATTGATGAAGGAACTTTAAAGCCCAAACCTAAATTTAAGTTTGATGTCGGCGATCATGTAAAAATTATTGATGGACCCTTTACCAACTTTGATGGTGTTATTGATGAGATAAGACCGGAAAAAAGTAAGTTGAGGGTCATCGTAAGTATTTTTGGCAGGCCCACACCTGTTGAATTGGACTTCATTCAGGTAACACAGGGTTAAGGTATTACTAGGCTTAACAAAAAAGCCTTAAAAATTTTAGATCAGGGTGATCATTATGGCAAAAAAGGTTATTGCGAACATTAAATTACAGATTAAGGCAGGGAAGGCAACACCTTCGCCGCCCATCGGTCCGGCATTAGGACAACATGGTGTTAATATTATGGAATTTTGCAAGGCGTATAACGCTTTAACGCAAAATCAAGAAGGAACAATAATTCCTGTATTAATTACTGTATATGCGGACAGATCATTTACTTTTATCACCAAAACGCCTCCTGCGTCCGTATTGCTTAAGCAGGCAGCCAAGGTTGCTAAAGGTGCTGCTGACCCCAAAAGAGAAAGAGTGGGAACCGTCACATCTAAGCAAGTCAAAGAAATTGCCGAGTTAAAATTTAACGATTTGAATGCGGTGAATATTGAAGGGGCAATAAAGATAATTGCCGGTACGGCCAGGTCAATGGGAATTGAAATTGCAGGTTAATAAAGACGAGGTTTTATCATGTTAAGAAGAGGAAAACGCATATTAGCAGCAAAAGCGAAAGTTGAACTAGGTAATCGCTATACACTGAAAGAGGCAGCGGAAATGGTTGTCGCGTTGGCTGGAGTGAAGTTTGATGAAACGGTTGATGCCGCTGTTCGTTTGGGTGTTAATCCTGCTCACGCCGATCAAATGGTCCGAGGCAGTGTGGTTTTGCCCAATGGTTTAGGGAAAACAGTAAGAGTTTTAGTGTTTGCCAAAGGTGACAAAGAAAAAGAAGCTCTTGAAGCAGGTGCAGATATGGTTGGTAACGACGACATCATCGAAAAGATAAAAGGTGGCTGGTTGGAATTTGACAGGGTCATTGCTACACCTGATATGATGGGTTCTGTGGGTAAAATTGCCAAGATTCTTGGACCACGGGGACTAATGCCCAATCCCAAAGTGGGAACAGTAACTTTTGAAGTAGCCAATGCAGTCAAAGAGCTCAAAGCAGGTAAAGTTGAATTTCGCGTCGAAAAAGCCGGAATAGTTCACTCTCCAGTGGGAAAAGTTTCCTTTGGCGCCGAAAAATTAAGTGAAAATGTTAGCGCATTATTGGAAACAATTATTAAATTGAAACCGGCATCCAGCAAGGGTATATATATTAAAAGCATTGCCCTTTCCAGTACAATGGGTGCAGGTGTGAGGATTGATCCGCTGGAAATTAAGAATGTTTAGGTGAGATACTGACACCAATTTGCGTTTATCAGTTATTATAATAAATGCTAGTTGGTAGAGTGGATTTGTAATTTAAGGTCGAAGATAGCAGGTACGGAAGTTTAAACGTATGGGTGGCCTGCCGAGACTCGTGGAATAAAAAAAGTTACTTTATTTATTGTTAAGGGTAACAATTTTTGGAAAACGGGACTTGGGTAGGCAATATTACCGTTTTTCTTTCTGTATGTGGCTAAAATCTGCGGCCTCAAGAAGTTAACAAAATTTTGAAAGGAGGCTGATAAATTGGATCGTAGAACAAAAGAGCAAATTGTATCCGAACTGCAGGGAAAACTCAAAGAAGCCAAGCTAGGCGTTTTGACAAGTTTTAGCGGTATGAACGTCGTAAAGATGGAAGCATTAAGAAATGCTCTGCGCAAATCCAATGCTGAATTGAAGGTTGTAAAAAACACCCTTTTGGGGATTGCTTCAAAAGAAACCGATTTCAGTATTCTTGCAGATCACTTCAAGTGGCCTGTTGCCGTTGTTTTGAGCCATAAAGACCCGGTGGGGCCAGCAAAGGTTCTCATTGATTTCGCCAAAAAAAATCCGGAATTAGAGATAAAAGTTGGCGTGTTGGATGGCAAACTTTTAACTAGAGCTGATATCGGTGCTTTGGCGGAATTGCCGAGCAGAGAAGTTCTTTTAGGCAAGTTGGTTTCAGTAATGGCAGCGGTGCCGACATCGTTTGTTACCGTTTTAAGTGGTGTGCCGAGAAGCTTCGTGCAAGTGCTTAATGCCTATTGTGACAAGAAAAAAACATTAAATTAATAAAAACATACAGAGAGGGATAGAAAATGTCGAATCAAATTACAAAAGAAGATGTTGTTAAATTCATTGAAGGAATGACTGTATTAGAGCTGTCGGCTCTTGTTAAAGAATTAGAAGAAAAGTTTGGGGTTTCTGCCTCTGCTCCGATGATGGCTGCTGTGGCCGTTGGCGGTGGAGCACCTGCTGCAGCAGCAGAAGAACAGACTGAATTTAATGCTGTTCTTACAGGTTTTGGTGCGGAAAAGATTCAAGTTATTAAAGTTGTCCGGGCGATTACCGGTTTAGGTCTTAAAGAAGCAAAAGATTTGGTAGAAGGCGTACCCAAAGCAATAAAGGAAAGCGTTACTAAAGATGAGGCTGCTGACATTAAGAAGAAGATTGAAGAAGTCGGTGGAACCGTCGAGATTAAATAACGTAACCTCTAATAAGTCATTTTATTAAGGAAGATATGGGCGATTTTAGAAAAAATTTTGGCCGGGTAAAGAAATTACTGGATATTCCCAATTTAATTGAAATCCAGACACGATCTTATGAAAAATTCCTGCAGCAGGAATTGGCGCCGATTAAGAGAGGTAACATTGGGCTTCAAGGAGCTTTCAAGAGTGTGTTTCCTATTTCTGATTTCAGCGGAAAGTGTTCTTTGGAGTTTGTCAGCTACAAAATTGGAGATGTTCGGTATAATGTGAAGGAGTGCGTCCAAAAGGGAATGACCTTTGCCGCTCCTTTGAAGATAGTGGTGAGACTGGTTGTATTCGATACGGATCGTCTTGCTGATGGCAAAATCAACAGGGATGCCCCTGAGACGAAGCCAATCCGTGATATTAAAGAGCAGGAAATTTATTTCGGCGAGATTCCGCTGATGACTGAAAATGGAACCTTTATTGTTAATGGAACGGAGAGAGTTATTGTAAGCCAGCTTCACCGTTCTCCGGGTATCTTTTTTGATCATGACAAGGGCAAAACTGTTGCCAGCGGGAAACTGATTTATTCAGCACGTGTTATTCCTATTAGAGGTTCATGGCTGGATTTGGAGTTTGATTCTAAAGATCTGCTCTATGTCAGGATTGATCGTCGCCGGAAAATGCCAATCACTATACTTCTGAAAGCGATGGGCAATTCGACTGAGTTTATTTTAAATTATTTTTATAATATCGAGAAAGTCACCATTGAAGGTGAAAAGCTTTATTTTGCCGTTGACGACTCTCTAGTCGGTCAAAAGGCACCGGAAGACATCAAAGATCCGAAAAGCGATGAAACGATTGTTAAGAAGGGACGAAAACTTACTAAGCCTCTCTTAAAAAGAATTATGGATTCCGGTATTAAGCGCATCGCCATAAAAGAGGAAGAGCTGGCCGGAAAGATCATATCTTCGGATGTTCGTGATCCGCAAACAGGGGAAATTATTTTCCGCTGCAATGAAGAATTGCCGTTAAATGGACTGGAAGTAGCCAAAGAAAAGGGAGTGCAGGAGTTAAGGTTTATCCATATTGATGAAGATATGGATAATGCCGCCATGCGCGAGACCTTGTTAATTGATAAAATTGATACTACCGAGGATGCAATAATGGAAATATATCGCCGTTTGCGTCCCAGTAATCCTCCCACGCCGGAAACAGCGGCAAAATTTTTTAATAGCCTTTTCTTTGAGCCGGAGACTTATGATTTGTCCGATGTCGGGCGGGCAAAAATGAATTATAAACTGCATTTAAATGTATCTACCGACATTACCGTATTGCGTAAGGACGATATTTTAGCCGCAGTCAAGTATCTGATTGATTTAAAGAACGGCATCGGCGAATGCAGTGTTGATGATATTGATCATTTAGGAAATCGTAGAGTTAGATCTGTCGGCGAACTCATTGAAAACCAGTATCGAATTGGTTTAGTGCGCATGGAGCGGGCGATAAAAGAAAAAATGAGTCTGCAGGATATCGAAACAATGATGCCGCATGACCTTATTAATGCTAAACCGGTTTCAGCGGTTGTTAATGAGTTTTTCGGTTCCAGTCAGCTTTCTCAGTTTATGGATCAGACCAATCCATTATCTGAGATTACACATAAGAGACGTTTGTCCGCGCTGGGACCGGGCGGTTTGACGCGCGAGCGTGCAGGCTTTGAAGTCCGCGATGTTCACCCTACTCATTATGGGCGTATATGCCCGGTTGAAACGCCGGAAGGGCCTAATATCGGTTTAATTGTTTCTTTGAGCACCTACGCCAGGGTAAATGAATTTGGCTTTATTGAAACTCCTTATAAGCTTGTTGAAAATGGCCAGGTTCTTGATGATATTAAATTCATGACAGCAATCGAAGAAGAAAATCAAATTATTTCCCCTTCTGATCGTCCTTTAGATAAGTACGGCAAGTTTATTGAAGAATTGATTTCAGTCAGAAGAGGTGGAGATTTCATTTCCGTTGTACCAGAAAAAGTCCACATGATGGATGTTTCTCCTAATCAACTTGTCTCCGTGGCAGCAGCATTGATTCCATTTTTGGAGCATGACGATGCGAACCGCGCGCTAATGGGATCAAACATGCAGAGACAGGCTGTACCACTCATGTGTCCAGAGGTTCCTGTTGTTGGTACTGGAATGGAAGCAATTGTTGCACGTGATTCAGGAGCCGTATTAGTTGCCAGGCGGGCAGGGGTTGTGGAGAGTATCGATGCGTCCCGTATAGTTGTTCGGGCAGACCGTCCCGAAGAAGATGGCATTGATACCGGAGTTGACATTTATTCTTTATCTAAATATCAAAGGTCTAATCAAGATACATGCTTTAATCAAAAACCAATAGTTGATATCGGTGACCGGATTCATAAAAAAGACATATTGGCCGATGGACCGGCAACGGATACAGGCGAATTAGCTCTGGGTAGAAATGTAATGGTTGCCTTCATGTCTTGGGGTGGTTACAATTACGAAGATTCTATTTTAGTCAGCGAGAGAATAGTTAGGGAAGATATTTATACATCGATTCATATTGAAGAGTTCGAAACCATGGCCCGCGATACCAAGCTGGGCAAGGAAGAAATTACAAGGGATATTCCTAATGTTGGCGAGGAAGCTCTAAGAAATTTAGATGAGAGTGGCATAATCCGTATTGGCGTTTCCGTTAAACCAGGGGATATTCTTGTTGGCAAGATCACTCCCAAAGGAGAAACCCAGTTGTCTGCCGAGGAAAAACTGTTGCGGGCAATATTTGGAGAAAAGGCCAGCGATGTGCGCGATACTTCTTTGCGAGTTTCACCGGGAGTTGAAGGTACGGTTATTGATGCAAAGGTATTCACACGAAAGGGAGCGGACAGAGACTTACGTTCACTTGCTATCGAAAGCGACGCCATTGAGCAGTTAACTAAAGATAGAGACGATGAAATCAGTATCCTTACCGAATCGATCAAGAAAGACATTACCAAGCTAATTGTTGGAAAAACTGCGGCAACAAAAATAGTTGATACCAAGAAAAAAACTCTTCTGAAGAAGGGTGATAAGATTACTAAAGAGATCTGGGTTGATATTCCGTCGAGTTATTGGAAAGATATAACTATTGCCGAAACTGATGGTTCGGAAGAAAAACTAATTAATATAATCTCTTCCTATGAAAGAAAAATTGATTTTGTTAGGGCTCATTTTGAGGAAAGGTTGGAGAAAGTTAAAGCCAGTGATGAGCTTCCACCCGGTGTAATTAAAATGGTTAAGGTTTATATTGCCATTAAGAGAAAACTTTCCGTTGGCGATAAAATGGCCGGAAGGCATGGTAACAAAGGTGTGTTGTCGCGGATATTACCGGAAGAAGATATGCCATATTTTGCGGACGGCTCAACAGTTGATATTGTGCTAAATCCTTTGGGCGTTCCTTCTCGAATGAATGTTGGTCAGATTCTGGAAACTCATTTAGGCTGGGCGGCTAAATCAATAGGTGAAGGGTTGAATGAACTTTTGGAACAAAAATCAAACTTAAATGAAACAAAGAATGAATTGAAAAAATCATATTCATCACCTGATTTCGATAAGTTCATTGATGAAGCTTCTACCGAAGATATCAAACGTTTTGTAGGCCGTTTGAAAAAAGGTATGCTCGTGGCAAGTCCTGTTTTTGACGGTTGTCCTGAAAATAAAATCAGGGAGTTATTGAATATTGCCGGTTTGCCAGAAACTGGACAAGCGGTTCTTTTTGATGGCAGAACGGGTTTGCCTTTTGATCAGGAAGTTACAGTAGGCATTATTTATATGCTTAAGCTGCACCATTTGGTAGACAATAAAATTCATGCACGTTCAATTGGTCCATATTCACTGGTGACTCAGCAACCATTAGGTGGTAAAGCCCAGTTCGGTGGACAGAGATTGGGGGAAATGGAAGTTTGGGCAATGGAAGCTTACGGAGCTTCTTATGCACTGCAAGAATTTCTTACGGTTAAGTCCGATGATGTAGCCGGTCGAACGAGGATTTATGAATCAATTGTCAAAGGTGAACATACATTTGAACCGGGATTGCCGGAATCGTTTAACGTTTTAGTTAAAGAACTCCAAAGTCTTGGATTAGATGTAGAATTGGTTGAGGAAGAGTAACTTTTGGTTGTACTCACTTAAGTTTTAATCGTACAGGAGAAAATCTGTGGAAGACGTTTTCAGTTATTTTGAAAAACCAAAAAATCCGATCAGATTCAATGCAATGAAGATTTCCATAGCTTCGCCGGACAAGATTATTTCTTGGTCACATGGTGAAGTTAAGAAACCGGAAACCATCAACTACCGGACATTTAAACCGGAAAGAGATGGACTTTTCTGTGCAAAGATTTTTGGGCCGGTTAAAGACTATGAATGCCTTTGCGGGCGTTATAAGCGGATGAAGCACCGTGGAGTCGTTTGCGAAAAGTGCGGAGTTGAAGTTATTCAATCGAAAGTTCGCCGTGAACGGATGGGGCATATTACTCTGGCAACTCCAGTTGCTCATATTTGGTTTTTGAAGAGTCTTCCCAGTCGCATTGGTAATGTGATGGATTTAACATTAAAAGAACTGGAAAAAGTTCTTTATTTTGAATCATGGATAGTTCTCGATCCTAAAGCTACTTCCTTGAAAAAACAGGAATTACTCACGGATGAAGAATTAAGCGAAGCCAAGGATCAGTACGGTGAAAATGGATTTGTCGCGGGAATCGGTGCTGAGGCAGTAAGGCGACTGCTGGAAGAAATCGATTTGGAAAAACTCTACGAAGAGTTGCGTGCGGAAGTTGTTACCTCCATTTCCGATACAAAGAAAAAGAAATTGGTAAAAAGATTAAAAGTAGTAGAAGCACTGCGTAAGTCCGGTAATAAACCGGAATGGATGATTTTAAATGTGCTACCTGTTATCCCGCCTGATTTAAGGCCTTTAGTTCCGCTCGACGGCGGTCGCTTTGCTACATCTGATCTTAATGATTTATACAGAAGAGTCATCAATAGAAACAATCGTCTGAAGCGATTGCAGGAATTAAATGCGCCGGAAATTATTATCCGCAACGAAAAACGCATGTTGCAGGAAGCGGTCGATGTCCTTTTTGATAACGGTCGTCGTGGTCGTGCAATTACGGGAACCAATAAGCGTCCGTTGCGTTCATTGTCCGATATGTTGAAGGGTAAACAGGGGCGTTTCCGTCAGAATTTACTGGGTAAAAGAGTTGATTATTCAGGCCGTTCAGTAATTACTGTTGGTCCTGATTTGAGGCTGCATCAATGCGGGTTACCCAAAAAGATGGCTTTGGAGCTTTTTAAGCCTTTTGTTTATAATCGATTGCTAGATAAGGGATATGTTACTACTGTAAAAAGTGCCAAGAAAATGGTCGAAAGAGAAACGGCCGAAGTATGGGATGCGCTTGATGAAGTTGTGCGCGAGTACCCGGTTATTCTCAATCGCGCGCCGACTTTGCATCGTTTAGGTATGCAGGCATTTGAACCGGTGTTAATTGAAGGTAAGGCAATTCGTCTACATCCACTGGTTTGCACGGCTTTCAATGCTGACTTTGACGGTGACCAAATGGCCGTACATATTCCACTATCCATAGAAGCGCAAACAGAAGCGCGCGTGCTCATGATGTCTACCAATAATATTCTTTCACCGGCAAATGGAAAACCGATTATTATTCCCAGTCAGGATATCGTTTTGGGGCTTTATTATCTCACCCGAGCCAAAAATGCGGTCAAAGGTGAAGGCATGGTATTTGCCGGCCCGGCAGAAGTACGTGTAGCTATTGATGCTGGAGCAGTAGATTTACATGCGCGCATTAAAGTCCGTATTAATTCTGAATTAAAAGATACGACTGTAGGAAGGATTATTCTTGCGGAAATAATTCCTGAAGAAATTTCTTTTGACGCTGTAAATAAACTAATGAATAAAAAGGAATTGGCGAACCTTATTGACCATTGCTACCGTTTATGTGGCGACAAGACAACGGTATTGTTGGCGGACAGACTTAAGGATTTAGGTTTCAAGTATGCCACAATTTCCGGACTTTCTTTTGCAGTTGGTAATATGATTATTCCGGAGCATAAAAAGAATATTGTTCTGCAAGCGGATAAAGATGTTTTAAAGATTCAAAAACAGTATATGGATGGCTTGATTACAGATGGTGAACGCTATAACAAGGTCATTGATATTTGGGCGCAAGCTACTGAAAAAATTGCTACTGAAATGTTAACTGGTATAAGTACGGAAGAGGTTGTAGGAACTGATGGTAAAAAGCGCAGTATCGAAAGTTTCAACCCAATTTTTATGATGGCCGATTCCGGTGCCAGAGGTTCCGGAGTGCAGTTGCGTCAATTGGCAGGTATGCGCGGATTGATGGCTAAGCCGTCGGGGGAAATTATTGAAACGCCGATTACAGCCAATTTTCGCGAAGGTCTTACAGTGCTGCAGTATTTTATTTCTACTCACGGCGCTCGCAAGGGTTTAGCTGATACAGCACTGAAAACAGCAAATTCCGGTTATCTTACTCGAAGACTGGTGGATGTAGCTCAGGACTGTATTATTACGGAACAGGATTGCCAAACAGTTGATGGTCTTTACGTTTCTGCATTGATGGAAGGTGGAGAAATGATAGAAACTGTAGGAGAGCGGGTGTTGGGTAGAGTTGCCCTGCAGGAAATCAATGATCCTTTTACCGGAGAAGTTATTGTTAATGCCAACGAAGCTATTGATGAAGCTCTTGCGGAAAAGATTGATGGTTCCGGCATCGAAAGAGTGAATATTCGATCAGTCTTAACCTGCCGCGCCAAGCATGGAGTTTGTGCGATGTGTTATGGTCGCGATCTTGCGCATGGTCATATGGTTAATATTGGGGAAGCGGTTGGTATTGTAGCCGCTCAGTCCATAGGTGAACCGGGTACGCAGTTGACAATGAGAACATTCCATATCGGTGGGACGGCGAAATTTGACGAACATTCCACATTGGAAGCGCGTCATGACGGTATAGTTAAATTTGTTAATTTGAATACGGTTAAAACAAGAGAGAATGATTTCGTTGTGATGAACCGTCATGGTGAAATTCATGTTTTAGACGATCAGCAACGTAGTCGTGGCAAATATACTGTTCCTTATGGCGCCCATCTGAAAGTAAGCGACAACAATACAGTTAAGCGTGGACAATTAATTGCGGAATGGGATCCGTTCTCCATACCGATTTTGGCTGAGGTTGATGGAACAATTAAATTTGGTGACATCATCGAAGGCAAGACAATGCAAGAACAGGTCGATGAAGTCACCGGTCTATCGCGTAAAGTTATCGTAGAATTTAAAGGTGGCGATTTAAGGCCGCGAGTTTCTCTCAAAGACAGTAAAGGAAAAACAGCAAAACTTACTAGTACTGGTTCTGCCGCACGCTATTTCTTGTCGGTTGGAGTAAATTTAGTTGTATCCGAAGGCGATGAAGTTCGCGCCGGTGACATTGTCGCAAAAATTCCGCGCGAAACAACAAAAACTAAGGATATTACAGGTGGTTTGCCTCGTGTGGCCGAATTATTTGAAGCCCGTAAACCTAAAGACTTTGCGGTTATCAGTGAAATCGACGGCATTGTTTCCTATGGTAAAGATGCCAAAGGTAAACGTAAAATTGTTGTAACTCCTGAAATTGGCGAAGAAAAAGAATACCTTATTGCCAAAGGTAAACATGTAAGTGTTCAAGAAGGCGATCGTGTCACGCCAGGAGATGCATTGATGGATGGTGTGAATAATCCCCATGATCTTTTAGCTATTAAAGGTGAAAAAGAGCTGGCCAGATACCTGGTTGATGAAGTGCAGGAAGTTTATCGTTTGCAAGGTGTCAAAATTAATGATAAGCATATGGAAGTGATTGTTCGGCAAATGTTACGTCGGGTTAAGGTAAACGATCCGGGTGATGCAATTTTCATTGCCGACGAGCAGGTTGAGCGTTACCGTTTTCAGGAAGAAAACGAAAAAGTTATGGCTCAAGGAGGGCGTCCGGCTATCGGTGAGCCATTGCTTTTAGGTATTACTAAGGCATCGCTTAGCACCCAAAGTTTTATTTCTGCTGCTTCGTTCCAGGAAACCACCAGAGTTCTAACGGAAGCCTCGCTTGCGGGTAAAACAGACTACCTGAGAGGATTGAAAGAAAACGTTATTATGGGCAGATTAATACCAGCAGGTACTGGTTTGGTGATGTATCGTAAGCTAGGTATCCAAGTTGTTGATGCTGATTCAGAAGCGATATTAGAATAAATTAAATAATTGAGAAAATAGCTTGACATAAATGATTTGAATTGATAGTTATCGTCGATTTGCTGCTGTTTGCAAAATCGCAGCGATAATTGAGATCCGGAGGAAAAATGCCGACAATCAGCCAATTGGTTCGCAAGGGCAGAACTAAGATACAGAAGAAGACTAATACACCAGCGCTGGCAGGTTCGCCACAAAGACGCGGTGTTTGTGTCAGGGTTTATACGACTACCCCTAAAAAACCAAATTCAGCTTTAAGGAAAGTGGCTAGGGTTCGTCTTACCAGCGGTTATGAAGTAACTTCTTATATTCCGGGTATTGGTCATAATTTACAGGAGCATTCAGTTGTTTTAGTACGTGGTGGCAGAGTTAAGGATTTGCCCGGCGTGAGGTATCATATAGTAAGAGGTA
Organism: Syntrophaceae bacterium; assembly: GCA_025355345.1. GTDB lineage: Bacteria > Desulfobacterota > Syntrophia > Syntrophales > Smithellaceae > FEN-1160. The sequence goes on along the minus strand of JANXZU010000133.1, from coordinate 29,327 downwards.
CACTGGATGCAGTTGGTGTTCAGGATCGTAAACAAAGTAGATCAAAGTACGGCGCTAAAAGGCCAAGCTAAACGGGGATAGTCAAATGCCGAGAAGACGTGAAGTAGTAAAAAGGGATGTTTTGCCAGATCCTAAGTTTAATAATAAACTGGTTGCAAAATTTGTAAATTCATTGTTGAAACGTGGCAAGAAAAGTATCGCAGAAAGTATTCTTTATGGTGCTTTTGATATTATGGAAAAAAAATTAAAGGAGCAACCGGTTGAACTTTTTGAAAAAGCAGTTAGTAATGTAAAACCGGTTATTGAAGTAAAGTCCAGACGTGTTGGTGGTTCTACCTATCAAGTCCCGACGGAAGTCGCTCCTGCAAGACGCACAGCATTGGCAATTCGCTGGCTAATAACAAATGCTCAAGATCGAACGGAAAAAACGATGAGAGAAAAACTTGCCGGGGAGTTGATTGATGCGGCAAATAATCGTGGTGGAGCAATAAAAAAGAGAGAAAGTGTGCATAAGATGGCAGACGCGAATAAAGCATTTGCACATTACAAGTTTTAATATTAATTAAACGATAAACGAACTAACCATTCAAAGTTAAGGAGGAAAGGTGTCATGGCAAAGAAAAAATTTGAAAGGACTAAGCCGCATTTTAACATAGGAACAATCGGTCACGTTGATCATGGTAAGACAACGTTAACAGCCGCAATAACAAAGCATTTGGCCTTAAAAGGATTTGCGGAATTTAGACCTTTCGATTCTATTGATAATGCTCCAGAAGAGAAAGAACGTGGAGTTACGATCAATATTTCACACGTGGAATATGAAACGGAGAAAAGGCATTACGCACACGTGGATTGCCCTGGTCACGCCGATTACATTAAGAACATGATCTCCGGAGCTGCACATATGGACGGAACAATTTTAGTTGTTGCCGCCTCTGATGGTCCTATGCCTCAAACCAGAGAGCATATCCTCCTTGCCCGTCAGGTTCAGGTTCCTTATGTTGTCGTTTATCTCAATAAAGTAGATTTAGTTGACGATCCTGAGCTTCTCGACTTAGTGGAACTGGAATTGAGAGAACTTTTGACTCAATATGAGTTTCCTGGTGATGATATTCCTATTATCCGTGGTTCTGCTCTGAAAGCACTGGAAGCTGAAGATGGAAAATCCCCTGATGCAAAATCAATCTGGGATCTTTTGGATGCTGTAGATACATACATTCCTCAACCTAAACGTGATACAGAAAAGCCTTTCTTAATGCCGGTTGGCGATGTTTTCACAATTTCCGGTCGCGGTACGGTTGTGACAGGTAGAGTGGACAGAGGCATTGTCAAAGTTGGTGAAGAAGTAGAAATAATCGGAATTCGACCTACATTTAAGACAGTTGTTACCGGTATAGAAATGTTCCGCAAAATACTTGATGAAGGTCGGGCCGGTGATGATGTTGGCTTACTTTTAAGAGGTATTAAGCGTGAGGATGTGGAAAGAGGACAAGTTGTGGCAAAGCCAGGCTCCATTACCCCTCATACAAAATTTGAAGCTGCTGTTTACGTTTTGACAAAGGAAGAAGGCGGACGTCATACACCATTCTTCTCCGGCTATCGTCCACAATTTTATTTCCGCACAACGGACGTAACTGGAGTCGCCACTTTGCCGGAAGGTATTGAAATGGTTATGCCCGGTGATAATGTTAAAATGAGCATCGAGTTAATTATGCCAATAGCTATGGAAGAACAGTTGAGATTCGCCATTCGTGAAGGCGGAAGAACCGTAGGTGCCGGAGTCGTAAGCAAGATTATCGCATAGAAACTGAGGATAGGTTGATCAGATCAATGAAAGAACAGAAGATTAGAATTCGGCTTAAAGCTTACGATTATAAACTATTGGATCGTTCTGTAGAAGAAATTGTAGAAACGGCAAAAAGGACTGGTGCTCGTGTAGCTGGTCCAATACCCCTGCCTACAGAAATCAATAAGTATTGTGTAAACCGCTCACCGCATGTAGATAAAAAATCCCGCGAGCAGTTTGAAATTAGAACACACAAGAGACTGATCGATATTGTCGAGCCGACTCAGGCAACAGTGGATGCGTTGATGAAACTGGATCTTTCCGCCGGTGTGGATGTCGAAATAAAAGCATAAATGTGTTTCAAGTGTGAAGATGTGGTAATAATTTTTGCCATTCTTCAAAATGAAGATTATTGACTATATAGTTATTGAAAAAAAGTTGGATGAATCGATGATCAAAGGAATAATTGGAAAAAAGCTCGGAATGACACAAGTTTTTGCTGAGGATGGAGCTGCAGTTGGAGTAACTGCAGTTGAAGTCGAGCCGTCAGTTGTTGTACAGGTAAAGACTAAAGAAAAAGACGGCTATGATGCTATTCAAATTGGTTACGGTCGAATTAAACAAAAAAATGTTACCAAGCCTTTACAGGGTCACTTTAATAAAGCGAACAAGGGTTTTTTCCGGGAGCTAAAAGAATTTCCAACGGAAGCTGGAATGTATGAAATTGGGCAGGAAATCAGTGCTGATATTTTTCAGGCAGGTGATTTTGTTGATATTGCAGGGATTTCTAAAGGTAAAGGTTTTCAGGGAGTTATTAAGAGGCATGGCTTCCACGGTGGCAGAGCCACACACGGATCCATGTTCCATCGAGCACCAGGATCTATCGGTGCCAGTGCTGATCCGGCGCGTGTTTTTAAAGGGACAAAATTGCCCGGGCATATGGGCTGTGTTAGAAAGACTATTCAGAATATGCAGGTTTGGCAGGTTCGAACTGATAGAAATTTGCTTTTGTTGAAAGGTTCAATCCCCGGTAGTAAAAACGGATTTGTTATAATAAAACAAGCCAAGAAAAAAAGTGCTTAGTTTGCTGGAGTTGTAAAGATGGCAGTTGCAGATGTTTTTGATATTAAAAAGAATAAGGTCGCAAAAGTCGATTTGAGTGACTTGGTTTTTGCTGCAGAGGTAAACGAAGCAATAGTTTACGATGTAGTTAAAATGCAGTTAGCCGCGCGCCGTTCCGGTACTGCGTCTACTAAAACAAGGCATGATGTCAGAGGTGGCGGTAAAAAACCATGGCGGCAAAAAGGAACAGGCAGAGCACGGGCGGGAACGACCAGGTCGCCTATTTGGAGAGGTGGAGGAATTGTTTTTGGTCCTCATCCACGTGATTATTCATTTAGTGTGCCGAAGAAAGTTCGTAAAAAAGCATTAATTTCTGTTCTTAGTATGAAATGCAAAGAAGAAAAGATGATGATTCTGCGTGATTTTCCGATGGAGAAAATCAGTACACAAGAATTTAAAAGTGTTGTTGATTTGTTTGGTTTTAAGAAAGCACTTTTTGTTATAGATAGTGATAATGTAGTGTTGTTAAAGTCGTCGCGAAATCTTAGAAACGTTAAAATGATCAGGTCAGAGGGTATTAATGTTTACGATGTATTAAATTATGAACATTTAGTCCTTCTTGAACCCTCCGTAAAGAAGATTGAGGGAGCATTGCTTGCATAATGGAAGTACATCAGATTATAAAAAGAATACTGGTTACAGAAAAAAGCACGGTGTCTAGAGACGAATTCAATAAATATCACTTTGAAGTCGACAGAAAGGCCAACAAAGTACAAATTGGCAACGCCGTGGAAAAATTATTTAAAGTCAATGTCGTTGACGTTCGGGTTCTGCATGTTTTGGGAAAAGTAAAACGCATGGGCAAAGTTACTGGGCACAAGAGTTCTTGGAAAAAGGCAATTGTAACTTTAGCAGCGGGCAGCCGTATAGAAATTACCGAAGGCGTGTAAGAAAAGATTAAGGATTAGTATAATGGGAATTATCAAGTATAAACCGACATCACCGGGCAGAAGATTTCAGAGCGTTTCAGATTTTGCGGAAATTACTTCTTCCGAACCTGAGAAAAGTTTGCTTAAACCCCTGAAGAAATCTGGCGGGCGTAATAGTTACGGTCGAATTACAGCAAGGTTTATAGGTGGTGGTCATAAGCGTAAATATCGTATTATAGATTTCTGCCGTAATAAAACGGATATACCGGCGAAAGTCGCGTCGATTGAATATGATCCTAATAGATCAGCTAGAATTGCTTTACTTAACTATAGAGATGGTGAGAAAAGATATATTGTTGCCCCGGCTCAAGTCAATGTTGGAGATACGATAGTAAGCGGTGAAAAGGCTGATATTAAACCAGGGAATGCTGTTCCTCTTAAGTTTATTCCACTAGGTTCATTAATTCACAATGTCGAACTAAAGGTAGGCCGGGGTGGGCAATTGATAAGATCAGCTGGAGCTTACGGTCAACTGATGGCTAAAGAAGGAAGTTATGCTCAAGTCAGGCTTCCTTCTGGTGAAGTACGGAAAGTGTTTATTGAGTGCATGGCTACAATCGGGCAGGTAGGCAATAACGATCATGAAAATATCAGTATCGGGAAAGCCGGTAGGAACAGGTGGTTGGGGAAAAAACCTCACAATCGCGGTGTTGTTATGAATCCTGTCGACCATCCTATGGGTGGTGGTGAAGGTAAGTCTTCCGGTGGCAGGCATCCATGTACTCCGTGGGGAGTGCCGACAAAGGGTCATAAGACCAGAAAAAACAAAAGAACTGACAAATATATTGTAAAGAGAAGAGGTTAAAGAAGCGTGGCTCGTTCGATCAAAAAAGGTCCATATATTGAGGAAAGGTTGCTTTCGCGGGTCAGAAAAATGGAGACCGAGAGTAGCAAGAATGTTATCAAGACTTGGTCGCGTCGTTCAACCGTAACACCGGAACTTATAGGTTACACATTTGCGGTGCATAATGGTAAAAAATTTATTCCGGTATATGTAACGGAGAATATGGTAGGGCATAAGCTTGGTGAGTTTGCGCCGACACGGACTTTTTATTCGCATTCTGGTGATCGAAAAACGAAAGTCCGCAAGTAAATCTTCAAGCCAGGGTGGATACTTTTGGAGTTAATGAATATGGAAGCAAAAGCTATTGCAAAATATATAAGAATGTCGCCGCAGAAAGTAAGGTTGGTGGCTGATTTAGTTAGGGGCAAAAAAGTACAGGAAGCACGCAATATACTTCTTTATACAAGAAAATATGCAGCGGCTATAGTGGCTAAACTTTTAAAATCGGCTGTTGCCAATGCTTCACAGAATCCTAGCATCAATGAAAATGTGCTCTACGTTAAAGAAATATTTGTTGATCAAGGGCCGGCATTAAAACGCTGGAGAGCGAGAGCACAAGGAAGAGCAGCGGGAATAAAGAAAAGAACTTCACACATTACAATAGTAGTGGATGAAAAGTAAGGAGGCACGATATTGGGTCAGAAGGTTAACCCCATAGGATTACGACTAGGCTATATTAAAAAATGGCAATCAATATGGTTTGCCGAAAAAAGCTATAGCGAAATGCTGCATGAGGACGTGAAGATTAGGAAGTACCTCAAGAAGAAGCTTTATCATGCTGGTATTTCTAAGATCGAGATAGAGAGAGCAGCTAATAAGGCCAAAGTAAATATATACTCAGCGAGACCTGGAATTATTATCGGCAAAAAAGGTTCTGAAATCGAGAAGCTGAAAGCGGAAATTGAGAAGTTTTCAAAAGCCGAAATTATAATCAATATTTTGGAAGTGCGTAAACCGGAAATAGATGCACAATTGGTGGCTGAAAATGTTGCCATGCAATTAGAAAGAAGAGTTGCTTTCCGGCGTGCGATGAAAAAATGTGTCGGTTATGCACTTAAGTTTGGAGCTAAGGGAATAAAGATAACATGTTCTGGCAGGCTGGGTGGGTCAGAAATTGCTCGATCGGAATGGTATCGGGAAGGTCGCGTGCCACTCCACACTCTGCGTGCCGATATTGACTACGGGTTTATCGAAGCCCACACAGCTTATGGATTGGTTGGTGTTAAGGTTTTAATTTTCCATGGGGAAGTATTGCCGACCAAGAATGAAAAGTTATAATTTTGCCTATTAACTTAGAAGGTGGGCAATAAGTAAGTATATAAAGTGCTGCGGATGAACTGGAGTTTTAGATTATGTTAATGCCGAAAAGGGTAAAATACAGAAAGCTGCAAAAAGGTCGTATGGGTGGAAAAGCCACGAGAGGTAGTTCGATTTCTTTTGGCGATTTTGGATTGCAGGCGGCAGAATGTGGCTGGCTTACCGCCCGACAGATCGAAGCTGCTCGTATAGCCATGACTCGTTATGTCAAGCGAGGCGGTAAAATTTGGATCAGGGTATTTCCACACAAGTCAGTGACTTCAAAACCAGCGGAAACTAGAATGGGTAAGGGAAAGGGAGCACCGGAAGGATGGGTAGCGGTTGTTAAACCAGGAACCGTTCTCTATGAGATGGAAGGTGTAACCAAAGAAGTGGCCAAAGAAGCATTTCGTCTGGCAGCGCATAAATTGCCTATTGGCACAAAATTCATGTCAAGGGAGATATCTGATGAAAGTTAAAGAAATCAGAGATCTAGGTATAAACGAGCTCAATCAAAAAAATAGTGAAATTCGCGAAGAACTTTTTCGTTTAAAAGTGCGGCATGCATCTGGTCAGTTAGATTCGCCGGCGATGTTAAGGCGTCTCCGTAGAGACATAGCAAGGATCAACACGGTGCTTAAGGAAAAGGAGGCTGCGATTTAACATGGCTGTTCAAGCAAATAAGCGCACGATCAAGGGCGTAGTAATAAGCGATAAAATGGATAAAACAATAGTTGTTAAAGCAGAGCGTTTGGTAAAACACCCTGTGTTTCACAAATATATACGTAAACACGTTAAATACAAAGCTCATGATGAGAAAAACGATTGTAAGGCCGGAGATACAGTACTGATCATTGAGGCACGACCACAGAGTAGAGATAAACGCTGGCGAATACTGGAAATTCTGGAGAGAGCAAAATAGAGGGCTTAGCTTACCTTAAGGTAAGTAAGTTGTTTTGAAGAGGTTGTTTTTATGATTCAAATGCAGACGATACTAAATGTTGCGGATAATTCAGGCGCCAAAAAGGTTGCTTGTATTAAGGTACTCGGTGGTTCGAAGCGTCGATATGCCAGTTTAGGAGATGTTATTGTGGTTTCGGTAAAAGAAGCAATTCCTAATTCAAAGGTAAAAAAAGGCGACGTGATGAAGGCAGTTATTGTCCGAACCGTGAAAGAAGTAAAAAGAGCCGACGGTTCTTATCTGAAGTTTGATGACAATTCGGCGGTTTTGATTTCCAATCAGTTGGAGCCAGTCGGAACTAGAATTTTTGGACCTGTTGCCAGAGAACTTAGAGCAAAGCAGTTTATGAAGATAATATCGTTGGCTCCAGAGGTTTTGTAAACCTGTTTTGAAGAGGAAGAAAATGAGCTTAGGCAAATTGAAAAAAGGTGATATGGTTAAGGTTATTGCCGGTAAAGACAAAGGTAAAACCGGTAAGGTGCTGAAAACTATCCCTGAAAAAAGTAAAATAATAATAGAAAAAATTAATATTATTAAGAAGCATAAAAGGCCCGATCAAAAATCTAAGGGCGGCGTCGTGGAAAAAGAGGGATCGATTCATATATCTAAAGTAGGGTTGCTTTGTAATAAATGTAATACTGCTGTGCGGATAAAAAGTAAGATCCTTGAAGATGGGAAAAAGGTTCGTCTCTGTAGTAAATGTAATGAAGTAATCAATGTGGGTTAGAGGAAAATGGCAAGACTAAAGGATTATTATTCGAAAACAGTAGCTCCTGCTCTAATTAAGGAGTTTAATTACAAAAATCCAATGCAAGTTCCCAGGATGGAAAAGATTGTGGTTAACATGGGACTTGGTGAGGCCGTTCAAAATGTAAAAATTATTGATGGTGCTGTTCAGGAGATGGCCATAATAACTGGTCAGAAGCCAGTTATAACTAAGGCTAAGAAATCAATAGCAACATTTAAGTTAAGGCAGGGTATGCCTATTGGTTGTTCAGTAACGTTAAGAAAAGATATTATGTATGAGTTTTTTGACAGGTTGGTCAATGTAGCTTTACCAAAAGTAAGAGACTTTCGCGGTATATCGCCGAATGCTTTTGACGGCAGGGGAAATTTTTCCATGGGGTTGCAGGAACAAATTATTTTCCCGGAAATTGAATACGATAAGGTTGAAAAAGTTAAAGGTATGAATATAACCATCGTAACTACAGCTAAAAGTGATGCTGAAGCAAGGGTATTACTAAAGCTGATGGGTGTGCCTTTTAAGAATTAAGTAAGAAAGCTTCGGAGGAGTTTGGTGTGGCAAAGAAGTCATTAATTGCAAAAGCGAAAAGAAGCATGAAGTTTTCTGTTAGAGAATATAACCGTTGCCCGCTTTGCGGCCGGCCGCGAGCATATTACAGAAAATTTGACATGTGTAGAATTTGTTTGCGGAAACTTTCCCTTCAAGGTGAGATTCCTGGTGTAATCAAATCAAGTTGGTAATTTAAGGTTAAGGAGAAAATGCATGGGGATGACCGATCCTATTGCCGATATGCTTACCAGAATTAGGAATGCTAATAAGGCCCGTTTTAAGAGTGTCAATGTTTATATGTCTCGAATGAATGTCAACATTGCCAAAGTACTAAAGAAGGCTGGATATATTAACAGTCATGATAATGTGAAGGATGAAAAGGGACAGCAGATGTTGAAAATTACTCTGAAATATCCCGACACTAAACGTACAGTAATTACAGATATTGAAAGAATTAGTAAACCGGGACGCAGAGTTTATGTTGCTTCGGACAGTATTCCCAAAGTTCTAAATGGTTATGGAATTTCTGTTCTTTCGACTTCAAGAGGTGTTATTACCGATGAGGAAGCAAGAGAGTTGAATGTTGGCGGAGAAATCCTTTGTAAAGTTTGGTAATTTGAATAAACGATATTAATCTGGAGTGCTTGTTCATGTCAAGAATAGGTAAAAAACCGATCACTTTACCCAAAAATGTTAAAATTAGTGAAAGTGGCGGATTAGTCAAAGTCGAAGGGCCAAAAGGAATTCTTTCTTCTCAATTGCCTGAGAGTATTTCTATGATAATGGTTGATGGCAGTATCGTTATCGAGAGAAAAAATGAAGAGAGACTTGCTCGCTGCTATCATGGTTTGGCCAGAACATTAATTGGAAATATGGTTACCGGTGTAAGTACCGGTTTTGAAAAAGGGTTAGAAATATCCGGCGTCGGTTATCGTGCCGAAGTTGTTGGAAACAGTCTAAAATTAATTTTAGGTTTTTCCAGTCCGATTCAATATAATATTCCAAAAGGAATAGATGTTAAAGTAGAAAAACAAGTTAATGTAAATATTTCCGGTATTGATAAGCAATTGGTTGGCAGAGTTGCTGCGGAAATTAGAGCTTTAAAAAAGCCTGAGCCTTATAAAGGCAAAGGAATTAAGTATGTAGGCGAGCACATCAGACGCAAGGCTGGAAAATCAGCAGGTGCTTAAGTAAACTAGTAAATATTTTCACATTGCATTATAGAGGTGGAATCTTGGCTTCCAAAAAGACATTAAAGATAAGAGAAAAGAGAGAAAAAAGAGTAAGGGGCAGGTTTACCGGAACGCAGGAAAGACCGCGTCTTGCAGTATTTCGGTCGGCAAGACATATTTATGCTCAAGCCATAAACGATGTTCAAGGAAGTACTTTAGCTACAGCTTCAACTTTGAGCAAAGAAATAGTAAATCAAATAAAAGGCAAGAAGAAAGAAGAAGTGGCTAAAGAAGTGGGGAAATTAATTGCAACAAACTTGAAATCCCTCGGAGTGGATAAAGTAGTTTTTGATAGAGGACGGTTTCTCTATCATGGACGTGTGAAGGCGTTAGCTGATGCAGCACGGGAAAATGGTCTGATATTTTAATTAAAATTTTTGTGCAGAATACTCATGATAAGGGAAAAATCGTTGGAAAAGAAAGAAATGAAAGATGTGGAGCTCCTAGACCGTGTTATTGCCATTAATCGAACGGCAAAGGTTGTTAAAGGGGGAAGGCGATTTCGTTTTAGTGCTATAGTCGTTGTCGGAGATGGCAAGGGCATGATAGGTGCGGGGCTTGGTAAAGCGCATGAAGTGCCGGAAGCCATACGTAAGGGGATGGATATGGCCAAAAAGAATATGGTGAAAGTTGCAGTTATTGGAAAGACAATTCCTTACGAAGTCATGGGAAAATTTGGAGCGGGGAAAGTACTATTAAAGCCGGCATCAGAAGGAACTGGTTTGATTGCCGGTGGTGCAGTTAGGGCCGTCCTGGAAGTAGCCGGTGTTCATAATATCCTGACGAAATGTCTCGGTTCTCATAACCCCCATAATTTAGTCAAGGCCACTATGGAGGGGCTCTGTCAGTTGAAAGACCCGGCGGAAATAGCAGCTCAAAGAGGCAGGTAAAATATTTTAGATATTAGAAGAGGTAGCTTGCTGTGGGTAAAATGTTAAAAATTAAAATGATAAAAAGTGAAATAGGCCGACCGGAAAAACAAAGGAAAATTTTGCGTGGTATGGGCCTGAATAAACTTAATAGTAGTGTAATATTAGTTGATACTCCGCAGATTCGCGGTATGGTAAACAAAGTTATACATTTAGTTTCTGTGGAAGAATCAAAGGAGTAGATTATGGATTTGAGTTCGCTTAAAGCTCCGGCAGGCGCAACAAAGAAAAGAAAGCGGGTTGGTCGTGGTGATGCATCAGGTCACGGCGGGACTTCCGGCAAAGGTGATAAGGGACAGAATGCCCGTTCCGGCGGTTATACGCGGGATGGTTTTGAGGGTGGGCAAATGCCAATGTCTCGAAGATTACCCAAAAGGGGTTTCCGTAATCCTTTCCGTGAGAATTTTGTTGCGGTAAATCTGACCGATTTATGCAGAAAATTCAGCAAGGGCGCAGTCATTGACGAAGCTGCTATTCTAGCCAGTGGAATCGTAAAGAAAAAGAGTGATGGCATTAAAATATTGGCCAAAGGCAATATTGATTTCCCTGTAACAGTAAAGATAGCAAAAATAAGTCAGGCCGCAAAAGCAAAAATTACCGCCGCAGGTGGTTCGATAGTAGAGGTAATATAAGTTGTTAGAAGGACTAGGCAGCGTTTCCAAAATTCCAGAATTGCAAAGAAGGATTTTATTTACATTCCTTCTTTTGGTTGTTTATCGGATTGGCGTTTATATTCCAACTCCTGGAATTGATAATATTGCATTGCTCAGCTATTTTGAGCAGGCTAAAGGGTCACTGTTTGGTATGATGGATATGTTTGCCGGCGGGGCTTTTAGTAATTTTTCTATATTTGCTCTCGGTATTATGCCTTACATCAGTTCATCTATTATTCTGCAGTTATTAACTGTGGCAATACCTCATCTGGAAAGGCTTTCTAAGGAGGGTGAGACAGGACGACGTAAGATAACGCAGTACACTCGCTATGGTACGGTTGTTTTAAGTACGATTCAGGGTTTTGGTATTGCATTTGGTTTGCAGCACATGGCAGGGCCTTCAGGAGCTCCCATTGTTTTGCAACCAGGGTGGTCATTTATTGTATTGACGGTTATTACGCTGACTTCCGGTACTGCTTTTATCATGTGGCTGGGTGAGACGATTACAGAAAAAGGTATCGGTAATGGAATATCGCTGATAATATTTGCTGGAATTGTTTGTAGAATGCCCGCAGCAATTGGTAGCACTTATCGACTGGTAACTTCAGGTGAATTAGGTGTGCTGGTTATATTAGGGCTCACATTCATGATGGTTTTTGTTATTGGCGCAATTGTTTTTGTGGAAGGCGGACAACGACGTATTCCCGTTCAATATGCTAAAAGGATAGTTGGTCGAAAAATGTATGGTGGGCAGACAAGCCACTTGCCGCTAAAGGTGAATTCAGCCGGTGTCATTCCGCCTATATTTGCATCGTCGGTAATTATGTTTCCGGCGACAATTGCTAATTTTGCGCCACAATCATGGATGAAAGATATTGCCAGTTATTTGCTTCCGGGGAAAGTTGGATATGAACTCCTTTATGTGGCTTTTATCTTCTTCTTTTGTTTTTTCTATACAGCAGTTACTTTTAAGCCCGATGATGTTGCCGACAACATGAAAAAAGCTGGAGGATTTATTCCAGGGATCAGACCGGGCAAGAAAACGGCTGAATATATTGAAGATATATTGGAAAAACTTACTTTTAGCGGTGCAATTTACGTATCGTTAGTATGTGTGCTTCCTAGTGTTTTGATTTCTCAACTGAATACACCTTTTTATTTTGGTGGTACGGCACTGTTGATAGTTGTTGGTGTGGCGATGGATACAGCCAGTCAGATCGAGTCACATTTGCTGACCAGGCAATATGAAGGATTTATGAAAAAGGGACAAATAGCCCGCAGGAGATAGCAGAAGATTTTGGCAGGTTGAATCAATGGTAATTCTGAAGCTTCCGAACGAAATCGAAAAAGCAAGGGGCAGTAATAGAATAGTAGCAGAGGTTCTCAGTAAACTTAGAGATAAAGTAAAACCAGGTGTAACAACAAGAGAGTTGGATAAGTTTGCTGAGGAAATTGCCGAAAAAAGAGGTGCAAAACCGGCATTTAAAGGTTACAGAGGATACCCATACTCCCTGTGTACATCAGTTAATGAACAAGTTGTTCATGGGATGCCTTCAGAGCGAGTTTTAGTAGAAGGCGATATTATAGGGATTGATTTTGGTGTTTATCATAACGGTTTTTTTGGAGATGCGACGATAACATTACCCGTAGGTAAAGTTAATGAAAAAGCATTAAGACTTATGCAGGTTACGGAGCAGAGTTTATATGCCGGCATAGAACAGGCCAGAGTTGGTAACCGGTTGGGAGACATATCTGCTTCAGTACAAGGAAAAGTAGAGGCCGCTGGTTTTTCGGTAGTGAGAGATTTTGTAGGACACGGTATAGGAAAGAATCTGCACGAAGATCCACAGATTCCCAATTTCGGGAAAAAAGGTCGAGGAGTTGAGTTAAAAACGGGAATGATCTTAGCGATTGAACCGATGGTAAACGAGGGTGGATATAGAGTAAAGGTTTTACCTGATGGTTGGACAGTAATTACTGAAGATGGCAGTTTATCGGCTCATTTTGAGCATTCGGTGGCAATTACCGATAACGGACCTGAAATATTAAGTAAGCTAAATTAGTGTTAATTTTTATGGTTGAAGCATAAAGCGCAAGATAGATAATAAAGTATGGCAAAAGAGGAAGCAATTGAAGTTGAGGGCCGCGTTATTGAGCCGTTACCCAATGCGATGTTTAGGGTAGAGCTCGAAAACGGTCATAAGGTTTTAGCTCACATATCCGGCAAAATGAGAATGCATTTTATTAAGATTCTGCCTGGTGATAAAGTTACTGTAGAGCTTTCGCCATATGATTTAACACGTGGTCGTATTACTTATAGAACGAAGTAAAATATTTTTTTACCGGAGATAAGGAGTTAAAAGCGTGAAAGTAAGATCATCTGTGAAAAAAATATGTGAGAAGTGCAAGATAGTCAAGCGCAAGGGTATTCTGCGTGTTATTTGCGAAAATCCTAAGCATAAGCAGCGCCAGGGCTAGTTTATAAATTCAGGAGGTTATAAGTGGCACGAATTTCAGGTGTTGATTTACCGAAAAACAAAAGAATGGGAGTCGCTTTAACTTATATTTACGGTATTGGCCAAACGAAAGCGAAGCAAATCCTTAAAGATGCGGGTGTAAATCCTGATACGAAAACGGACCAACTTGCCGATTCTGAAATATCGTCAATTAGAAATATAATTGATAAAGAACACAAGGTTGAAGGCGATCTGCGTCGAGATATTTCGATGTCAATCAAACGTTTGATGGATATTGGTGCTTACCGGGGATTACGACATCGCCGTGGGCTTCCCGTAAGAGGCCAGAGAACTCACACCAACGGCCGTACAAGAAAAGGTCCTAGACGGGCGATTGCAGGCAAGAAAAAGTAATTAGATGATTCTCTACCGGAGGGCAAATGGTTAAGGCAGTCAGAAAAACGGGTAAGAAGAAGGAAAAGAAAAATATTACAGAGGGGGTTGCGCACATTCAATCCACTTTTAATAATACAATTATCACTATAACTGATTTGAGTGGTAACGTTATTTCCTGGTCTTCATCAGGTTTGCAAGGTTTTAAGGGCTCGCGTAAGAGCACACCTTTCGCTGCTCAAATGGCGGCGGAAGATGCAGTACGTAAGGCTAAAGAACAGGGAATGCGCAGAGTTCAGGTATATATAAAAGGACCGGGGTCTGGACGGGAATCGGCATTGCGATCATTACAACTAGCCGGGCTTACAATTACAATTATTAGGGACGTAACTCCTGTTCCGCATAATGGATGCAGGCCACCAAAGCGTCGTAGAGTATAATTAAGAAGTAGACTGTAAACAATATTTGTTAAATAAGGGAGGCGTTTTTTTTGGCAAGGTATACGGATTCCTCATGTAGGTTGTGTCGTCGCGAAAACTTGAAGCTTTTTCTTAAAGGCGATAGGTGTTATTCCGAAAAATGCGCATTTGAAAGAAGGGGCTATGCTCCGGGAGATCATGGACAAGCGCATAAAAAGCAACGATCAGATTATGGCGTACAATTGCGTGAAAAGCAGAAGCTTAAGAGATTGTACGGTTTACTAGAAAAACAGTTCAGAGGATACTTTAAAAAGGCCGATCAGCAGAAGGGCATTACAGGAACAAATTTGCTTATTTTTCTGGAAAGAAGGCTGGACAATATGATATTCCGCATGGGCATGGCGAACTCCAGAGTGGAAGCAAGGCAACTAATCAGCCATGGACATTTTTTAATAAATGGAAAAGCTGTTAATATTCCATCATATTTGCTTAAAGCAGGAGATCAAGTCTCGGTTAAAGAAGGTAGCCGCAAGATTACAAGGGTGCTAGAGGCTATGGAAACAGTGGCAAGACGTGGTGTGCCGCATTGGCTGGAATTGGATAAAGAAAACTTTAAAGCGTCGATCAAATTGCTGCCGGTTAGGGAAGACCTGACAATGCCGGTACAGGAACAGCTTGTTGTAGAACTTTATTCTAAGTAAAAACAAAATATTTTTTATAAACCAGCTAGAGGGTGGGTTTAAATATGCAGAGAAACTGGTCTAGTTTGATTCGTCCCAAACGCGTTGATGTTGATGAAGCTACGCATACGCGTTGTTATGGAGAATTTACAATTCAACCTTTGGAGAGAGGTTACGGAGTTACTCTGGGTAATACGTTAAGGCGAGTACTGCTTTCTTCGATTCAGGGTTCCTCAATCGTTTCGATAAAGATTGATGGTGTATTGCACGAATTTTCAACTATCCCAAAGGTAAAAGAAGACGTAACAGATATTATTTTGAACCTGAAAGGTGTACGTTTCAAACTGGGACAGGCAGATACAAAAGTAGTACACATCAATGTAGATACGGCAGGGATTATCACGGCGGGTGATATTATAACAGATGGCACAATTGAGGTGCTGAACAAGGAACATCATATTGCTACTATGTCCGCCGGCGGTTCTTTTAAAGCAGAATTAGTTGTGAAAATGGGCAAAGGATATACTCCTGCGAAAAAAGAGTTAGATCCAGACCAACCCGAAGGAACAATTAATATTGATGCTATTTATTCGCCAATTAGTAAAGTCAACTATGTTGTTTCCCATGCCCGTGTAGGTCAGATTACAGACTATGATAAACTTGTTTTGGAAGTATGGACAGATGGCAGTTTAAGTCCGGAAGATGCTATTGCTTATTCCGCAAAAATATTGAAGCAGCAACTGGATGTGTTTGTCAATTTTGAAGAAGTTGATGAAGAGATTGTTACGGTGACTGAAGAAGAAAAAGGAAATATTAATGAAGTTCTTTTGCGCCACGTAGAAGATTTGGAACTTTCTGTTCGTTCGGCGAATTGTCTGAAAAATGCCGGGATTAATAGCATTGGTGAGTTGGTACAAAAAACAGAAGCAGAGATGCTTAAGACAAAGAATTTTGGTCGTAAATCGCTAAGCGAAATTAAAGATATTCTTACCGAATATGGCCTGACTTTCGGAATGAAACTTGAATTTGGCCCATGGTCTGGGGAGACTGAATAGTAGCTTTATGCTACTTAGAACAGACGGATATTTTATAACGATATCAGGATTTGATTGTTAGGAAAGGAAGATATTATCAATGTATCATGGCAAGACGGGAAGAAAATTAGGCAGAACCTCTAGTCATAAGGAAGCCATGTTTCGCAACATGGTCACTTCTGTAATTAAATATGAAAGTATCCGCACAACAGACTGCAAGGCAAAAGAGTTGAGAAAACTTGCGGAAAGGATGATTACCCTGGGTAAGAGAGGTGATTTACATGCACGTCGTCAGGCTTTAGCTGTTGTCCGGGATAAAACTCTGGTTAGTAAATTATTTGGAGAACTGACCGAACGTTACCGTAATCGGGAAGGTGGTTACACGCGTATAGTCAAGATGGGTTTTAGATTTGGGGATAATGCTCCTGTTTCCATTCTTGAATTTATTCCGGAAGAGAAAAAGAAGGAAAAAGCAAAAACTAAAGCCAAGGTAAAAACTAAAACGGCTGAGTAAAATTGCTTCAATATAAGATAACAAAAAAAGGCAGGGCTAACGCTCTGCCTTTTTTATTGTTTTTTTGAATCAAAAAATGTATCTAAATGTGGCATAAAAAAGGAGCTTAAAGATTAATTTGGTTAATTTATGAGCTCTGATTGATTTATAAATATGGAGGTATCGTTATGGCAGAAAAGAAAATTGGTGAAGTTGTTAAGTTTTTTCCCAAACCATCAGTAGCGGCGGTAAAAGTTATGGAAGGTGATTTAGTTGTCGGTGATAGGTTAAAATTTTCCGGCCACACCACTGATTTTATCGATGTTATCAATTCCATGGAAGTGGATAACAAATCGGTACAGAAGGCAGTAGCCGAAGATTATATCGGGCTTAAAGTATCTGGTCGCGTACGATCGGGAGATGAAGAATCCAAAGAAGCACTGGATTAATTGCCCGGTTTTCTGTCGGTGATATAATATAATATGCCAAAAATACTAATCGTTGATGACGAACAGGATATTGTGGAGCTTGTATCCTACAATATGGAAAAAGAAGGTTTTAAAACTGTTAAAGCCTTTGACGGTGAAGCCGCGCTCAAGCAGGTCAAAACACAGAAGCCCAATCTGATTATTCTTGATCTCATGCTGCCCAAAATGAACGGACTTGATGTCTGCCGCGTAATTCGAGGTAATTCGGAGACAGCTAGTTTGCCTATTATTATGCTAACTGCAAAAAGTGATGAAATTGACAAGATCATCGGTTTGGAAAATGGAGCGGATGACTACATTACCAAGCCTTTCAGTGTAAAAGAACTTGTTGCCCGTGTGCGTACCATCCTGCGGCGCGCTCAGGATGGCGGGAAAAAAGCTGGCATGGAAGAATTCCAATATGAGGGGCTTAAAATAAATTACACTTCCTGCCTTGTGCAAATTAATGGTAAGGCCATAACACTTAGTCCAACTGAACTGAAACTCCTTTTCTTCTTGTCTCGCAATCCCGGCAGAGTCTATTCGAGAAACCAGATTTTGGATCACGTGTGGGGAGATGATACCTTTATCACCGACCGTGCTGTGGATGTCCATATCCGCCGTCTGCGAAGCCAGATTGAAAAAGATATGGAAAATCCCAAATATATTCAAACTGTCCGTGGTTTCGGTTATAAGTTTGCCGATAAAAAATAGATTCCTTTTGTTATTACATTATCACTTGTCTGTCATCATATTGTAACATTAAGGCTTTATATTGCCCTCAAATTAATTTTGAGGAGGAAAAAATGTTCAATATCGTAAAAAAAGTAGTTTTAGGGCTGACAGCATTTTGTTTGATGTCGGGCGTGGTGTTTGCCGCTGATCCCATTGTTATTAAAGGATCAACGACAGTTTTACCGATTGCCCAGGGCACTTTGGAAGCATTTATGAAGAAGAATCCTGGTGTGCAAATCTCATTATCCGGCGGCGGATCAGGTGAAGGCATCAAGGCTTTAATTGACAAGACAACGGATATCGCCAATTCATCGCGGGAAATCAAGAAAGAAGAAATCGCGCTGGCGGAAACAAAGGGCGTAAAGCCTGTTGCGCATGTTGTGGCTAACGATGCTCTTATTCCCGTTGTTCATCCAAAAAATAAAGTAAGCAATTTATCTATTGATCAGTTAAGCCAGATTTATCAGGGCAAGATCACCAACTGGAAAGAAGTAGGCGGGGAAAATTTAAAGATTGTGGTTATTTCACGCGATTCGTCTTCCGGCACATTTGAATCATGGGATCATTTTGTCATGAAGAAAGCAAAGGTAACACCCAAAGCGCAGATGCTTGCATCCAACGGCGCTCTGGTAACAGCTGTTGCGAAAAATCGCTATGCCATTGCTTATCTGGGAATCGGTTATGTCAACAAAAGCGTGAAGCCCTTGATGGTTGAAGGTGTTGCAGGTTCCATAGAGACAGCTCTTTCCAAAAAATATCCGATGTCCCGTGAGCTTTATATGTACACCAATGGCGAACCGACAGGCGATGTGGCAAAATACATCGCGTTTGTAAGATCAGCCGAGGGTCAGAAGATAGTAGTCAAAGAAGGATTCGTTCCGCTGGAAGCTAAACAAAGCAAGGCTAAGAAAAAATAAATCGGTCTTCTTTTAGTAGATTTTGGTAAAAATGAATCCTGATAAGAAATCAGTTTTATTTATCTGCACCCATAATGCCGCCAGGTCGCAGATGGCCGAAGCTTTGTTAAACAAACTTTTCGGGGATCGGTACAAGGCCTTTAGCGCCGGTACCGATCCTGCGCATATTGATCCCCTTGTTATTTCGGTTATGGGGGAGATTGGCATTGATGTTAGCAATAATCAGTCAAAGTCTTTAGATATATTTAAGGATGCTAACTGGGATTATGCTATCACACTGTGCGATCAGGCCAAAGAGTCCTGTCCCTATTTTCCGGGCGGGCGCGCCAAATTGCACAGAGGTTTTCCCGACCCTTCGGAATTAAAGGGAAAGCCTGAAGTTGTAATCAATCAATACAGGCGAATAAGAGACGAAATAAAAGATTGGATTGAAAAAGAATTCAGGTAGTATTTACATTTCCTGACTACAATTATTATTAAACCAGGCATAAATTATTGTGTGAAATCTTATGACCAGACAGACAAAAGAAGTCATTATTAAATATGTATTTTTTGTTTTTGCTCTTATTTCCATTATTGTTTTAGGATTAATCGTTTTCTCTCTTTTTAGGGAAGGCCTGCCGCTATTCGGCAAAGTATCTGTTAAAGATTTTTTGTTTGGAATGGAATGGTATCCAACTTACGATCCGCCTTCATTTGGAATCTTCCCGTTAATAATTGGTTCGCTCATAGTAACAACTATAGCTACGATTATTGCAGTGCCCCTGGGCGTGTTGGCTGCCATTTATATTTCTGAAATAGCCCCCCAGGCGATAAAGGAAATCCTCAAATCTGTAATTGAACTTCTGGCCGGATTGCCCTCCGTTGTTCTCGGCTTCTTCGGTATGGTTGTGGTGGCTCCCTGGCTGCAGGATACTTTCGATCTTCCCACTGGTTTAAATATCATCAATGCATCAATGATACTCGCCATCATGGCGATACCGACTATTTCCAGTATTTCCGAAGATGCTCTTTATACGGTTCCGCGTGAATATAAAGAGGCGTCTTATGCTCTGGGTGCAACTAAATTTGAGACTATTACCCAGGTCATTGTTCCGTCAGCAATGTCCGGCATTTCCACAGCGGTGATGCTGGGAATGGCGCGGGCCATTGGCGAGACAATGGTTGTCCTGATGGTAGCCGGCGGCGCTGCCGCTATTCCGGGAAGTATTTTTGATTCAGTCCGGCCAATGCCGGCAAGCATTGCCGCGGAAATGGGTGAGGCTCCTTTTGGCGGCGCCCACTATCAGGCACTCTTTGCCACCGGCATGGTTCTGTTTTTCCTGACATTATTTTTTAACCTGGTTTCTGATTATATTTCTCACAAATTCCGGCAGGTAGGCTCTGGCACTCTTTAGCAAATTATCAATGAAGTTAACCCGTTTATCGGGGTTTAATGGTAGATATATGAACTCAATGCAAAATAATTCAATGAAGTGGCGTTATTTTAAGCAAGAACTATTTTTCGGGGCTGTGCGAATTTCCGCTTTGATAATTACACTGGTCCTGGGTGGTCTATTGTTTTATATTATTGTGAACGGCATTGGCGCGATCAGTTGGGATTTTGTCACGAAACCGCCGACAGATTCCATGACCAGAGGCGGCATCATGCCGGCAATTCTCGGCACTATCTATCTGACGATGGGTGCAATTGCTGTTGGTTTGCCGTTAGGTATTGCATCAGCTATTTATCTTACCGAATATGCAAAACAGGGCAGGATTATTAGATTGATAAAAGTGGGCATTAATTGTCTGGCCGGTGTTCCTTCGGTTGTTTTCGGGTTATTTGGCCTGGGCTTTTTTGTTATCTTTTTGAAATTCGGCTCAAGTATTTTATCCGGATCGCTTACTCTGGGTTTTCTGATTCTGCCGACAATCATCGGCGCGTCTGAAGAAGCCCTCAAGGCTGTGCCGCAGACGTTTCGGGAGGCGTCACTGTCGCTTGGGGTATCCAAATGGCAGACAACCTATCGGATTGTTTTGCCCAACGCGCTGCCGGGAATTCTAACAGGGTCAATTTTAGGAATAGGCCGTGCCGCAGGAGAAACCGCGCCGATCATGTTCACTGCTGCCGCTTATTTTACAGCCAAACTGCCCGGTTCAATCTTTGACGAAGTAATGGCGTTGCCTTATCATATTTACGTGCTGGCGACTGCCGGTACGAATATTGAGGCAACCAGGCCAATACAGTTCGGAACGGTGCTTGTTTTAGTGGGAGTGGTTTTGGGAATTGATCTTGTCGCGATTGTGATTCGCAGCTATATGAGAAAAAATAAAAGGTGGTAGATATGGATTCAAATATAATTATCAAACTAAGCAATGTTAATTTTTATTACGGTCAGAGCCGCGCGCTGACCGATATATCAATGAATTTCCGCAAAAATAAAGTGACGGCTTTGATTGGCCCCTCCGGGTGCGGCAAGTCCACACTGCTGAGGCTTCTCAACAGGATGAATGATCTGATTGACGACACAAGAGTCGAGGGCGAGATACTCTTTGAGGATAAAAATATCTATGCATCCGACGTCGATCCGGTGGAAATTCGGCGCAAGATTGGGATGGTTTTTCAGAAACCAAATCCCTTTCCAAAAACCATTTATAATAATATTGCCTACGGCCCGAAACTTACGTCTACTAATCACCATGATCTGGATGCGCTTGTTGAGCAAAGCCTAAAGCAGGCGGTTCTCTGGGATGAAGTCAAAGATTTATTAAGTAAGTCGGCCATGAATCTTTCCGGAGGTCAACAGCAACGGCTCTGCATTGCCCGTGCGCTGGCCATGAAGCCGGATATTTTACTTATGGATGAGCCGACTTCAGCCCTCGATCCCATTTCCACCGCTAAGATTGAGGAATTGATTGAAGAGCTTAAAAAAAACTATACAATAATTATCGTAACCCATAATATGCAGCAGGCAGCCCGTATCTCCGATGAGACAGCGTTTTTTTATATAGGGAATTTAGTCGAGTATAATAAGACTGAGAAAATTTTTACTAAACCGGATGTAAAGCAGACTGAGGATTATATAACGGGCAGATTCGGTTGAGAAGGACGGCTTCGGAAAAATTCCCATACCCTAAAGGGCACCATGGTTTGCGGCGTTGCGCTGCATTCTTCCCCGTGTCAAGCACGGGGCAGGCTACTTGCGGCCTATGGAAATATACGCCTCATTCCTCAGAATTTGCGCGCCTTGCAGCTGGACTTTTTTGCGAATCCGTCTAGTATTTGTTAGAAGTAATTAGTTTGTTAACTGGAGGAATTATTATGGAAGAAAAAAGACATACAAGTTCTCACTATGAAAAAGAATTACAGGAGATCAAGAACGGACTTATATTTCTTGGTGCCTTGACAGAAAAGGCCATTCTGCTGGCGATGAAATCATTATCTGAAAGAGATTCCGATATCGCTCATAAAGTGATCGGAGCTGATGATGAACTTGATAAGCTGGACACGGAACTGGAAGAGAGGTGCATTAAGGTTTTAGCATTGCGCCAGCCAACGGCTATCGATTTGAGATTCATCACGACCGCGATTAAAATTACCGGTCATCTGGAGCGTATTGGTGATATGGCTGTGAACATCGCCGAGAAGGCGATACAACTGAACGCAGAGCCTCAGCTCAAGCCCTATATGGATTTGCCCCGCATGGCTGACATCGTCGCGGAGATGATTAAAAATTCTTTGGATAGTTTTATTCGCAACGATCTTAGTATGGCCGAAAAAGTACGGCAGGCAGAACAAGTCACCGATGATCTAAATGAACAGATATTCCGGGAGTTGCTGACTTTTATGATGGAGGATTCTCATTCTATTCATCGGTCTTTAATGATCATGCAAGTATCTAAAAACCTGGAGCGTATTGCCGATCATGCCAAAGGCATTGCCGATATGGTCACGTATATGGTGACAGGTGAATGCGTGCGGCATCAAACTTGTGAGCTGGAAGAAAAGGAGCCGGCGTGAAACGCAATCTATTTTTTAAAATATTATTCAGCTATCTGGTTATTGTCAGCTTATCTTTTTTTGTTCTGGATCTATTGATTAAAGATGAGATTAAAAAAGTTTTGACAGCTAAGATTAAGGCTGAACTACTTACCTATGCCGAACTAATTGATTTGAGTGCGGCAAAGGTAATGTCTGAACAGATCAAGCAAATTGCCCGAATCTCAGGAGCGCGAGTTACGCTGGTGGACGAGCAGGGCAAAGTGTTTGCTGATTCAGAAAAAGATATTTCCTCGCTGGAAAATCATCTCAATCGTCCCGAAGTACAGGAAGCGCGATTGTGGGGTAAAGGCAACTCCATCCGCTACAGTCAGTCGATTGGTGTGGATATGCTTTACATGGCTATAACCATGAAGTCAAAATCACAGATTACCGGCTATGTAAGGCTAGCGCGACCTCTTCATGATGTTCAAAACGCTATTGAACAAGTCTACCAATCCATTCTCCTCGCAATGATAATTGCAGCGGTCATCGCACTTTTTATTGCACTTTTCTTTTCTTACAGGTTAGCCGCGCCGATTCGGGCATTGGAAAGATTTACCGAAAGATTGCGCAAAGGTGATCCGGTTGAGACCATCTTCTTAGAGACGTCGGATGAAACGAAGAAACTGGCGGATAATATCAATTATCTTGTGGATGAACTGCGAAGTCAGATTCGGCAGGCCTCCGAAGAGAAAAGTAAACTGATGACGGCGTTTACCAGCATGACGGAAGGAGTTCTGATTCTTGATGCCGAAGATAAAATCGAATTTATCAATTCGGCGCTAAGTAATATGCTGTCTGAGCAATACGGAGATATAAGCGGTAAAACGTTGATGGAAGCCTTCCGCGATGTGGACTTGCAAAAAGCATTTCTAAAATTTAAGCAAACGCAAGCTACGGTCTCTGAAGAAGTCAACCTTGGCAGCATTGAACAGGTTACTTTAAATGTAAGCATTTCTTCCGTGCATAATTACCCTGGCGAAGAAAAAGTAATGCTAGTCTTCCATGATGTCACCAGACTAAAGAAATTGGAAAAAATTCGGGTTGATTTTGTGGCCAATGTCACTCACGAAATTAGGACACCGCTTACCGCTATTATCGGTTATCTAGAAACGATTCAAACAGGGGCAACAAGCAGCAATGAAGACGTGAAAAAATTCATTGCTATAAGTTTGAAGCAGGCAGGAAGGCTCAACCGCCTGGTAGAAGATTTACTCGTCATATCAAAAATTGAGCTAGGTGAAATTAAGTTACATTTTGAAGAAGTATCTATTCGCGATGCCTTTGAAGGCGCTATTCCTTTGATTGAGGCTAAGGCAGGATTGAAAAAGATAAATATCCAAGACAATATTCAAGACAATCTTTTATGCGTTTGGGCAGACAGAGATAGGCTTACCCAGATACTGGTAAATATTTTAGACAATGCCGTCAAGTTCACGCCTGAAAAGGGCATGATTTGTATTCATGCTGAGCAAAAAGATAACCATGCTGTATTGATAATCACAGATACAGGCATCGGTGTGCCAAAAGAAGAAATTAGCCGCCTGGGTGAGCGTTTTTACCGGGTGGATCGTTCGCGTTCCCGCGAATTGGGTGGAACCGGACTGGGGCTGTCAATCGTTAAGCATCTGATGTCGGCGCATGGCGGCAAAATTGAGATTGAAAGCCAGATAGGGCGAGGCACAAAAGTGTCGCTGTATTTTACTTTGGGACACAGTAATAAAGAATAGTAATTCCATATATTTTTTTTCTTACTGAAATCGGTATTTTAAGAATTTATAAATTTATGCTAAGTTACAAATAGAAATCAATAATTTACATGGATAAAACGCACAATGAAACGCATATTTATCGCAATGTTTATTTTTTAAAGCTTATTCATCTTGCTTACATCAACTAATGCAGCGGAATTATGCAAGTGTTTTGACCGTGATAATAATATAATTATCACAGATAGCCGGCAAGATGGAATGAAGGACTGCGTGTTAAAGGACTCATCAGATGATCACTTGCCAAAAGAACGCGCAAAACAGCAAAAAAAATCGTATAAAATCAGACAGGAATCTCAAAGAGAAAATAGTGAAACAAAAGCTGAAGATAAAAAAGAAGCGGCACTGCTGCGTGAAGGGAACAAATGCTATACTCAAGCTCTAAATGTAATATCCAGCGGTTCTGTTTCTGGCGTTTATTATTGGCGCATTTGCAAAGACAAGTATGGGAAGATTGTTAGCAAAAAAAGGCTCTAAATCAAGAGAGTCCTTAACCTGTAATATAGGAATAATCTATTGGACTGCACCTTATCAGGTGAAAACTGCATCGGCGCCAAAAACTTCTCTGATAATTACAAAATTTAAGCCTGCCCATTAAAAAATCAGCAATGAAACACAGATAATTCCTAGGATAAGCCAGATTGCATTCTTTTTCCAACCGATCAGGTAGGCGATGGAAATGGCAAAAATTGTCCATGCCTGCCAACCGATAAGAGAATGAACTCCAAATTGATAAACAACGGCAAGCAGAAGCCCGATGAAGCCCGATAAAAATCCTTTGATGATCACCTTGACAATCTTTAAATTTTTAATTTTTGCATGCGCGCGTCCGAGAATGATTATTGCGGCAAGAGAAGGTGTAAAAATGCCGGTAGTGGCAACCAGTGCGCCGATTATTCCTTTTACCTTAAAGCCGATAAATGTGGCTGTGATAAATACCGGACCAGGCGTGATCTGCCCCAGGGCAATACCGTCTCGAAAGGCTGTTAAATTCAACCAATGCATGCCATCGACGACGACATGTTGAATCAGGGGTATAGCGGTAAAGCCACCGCCGAAGGCTAATGCGCCAATCTTCAGGAAGGTCACAAAAATAATCCATGTTCCGGCAATAAGCAAAAAGATTGCGGCAAGTACGCCAGGCATTATCAAAAGCGGCAGATAATTTTGTAGCCTGCCCACTTTGGGTATATCAATTTCTACTTTTAAATGCCCCGGCATTTTTTCCTGTTCAAATTCGCCGCTGAAATAAAATAATAATGCACCGAAGATTCCGGAGATTAAGATGATGTAAATAACATTTAAGTGCAGAAAGGTGATGCCCAGGAAAGAAAGAGCCGCAATAGTAATGCCTTTGTAGGAATTACTATCCATTTTGGGGAAGACGGATTTAGTCATCATCAACGTCGCATTAATTATTAAGGCAACAACCAACGCCCCCAGGCCCATAAAAATTGAATGGACAAATTTTAATTCCCCATAAGTCAAATATGCCCAAGACAGGGCGGTAATGGCAACCATGGAGGGCAAGACAAACGAAAAAGGCGCGACTATCCCTCCCCAGGGCTTGCGCAGTTTATGGCCGATATAACCCCACAAGGTGACACCTGTGGCACCCGGCAAAATCAGTGACAGACTTAAGGCATTGATAAACTCCTCCTCGGAGATCCAAGCTTTTTCGTTAACGATGACTTTTTTCATCAAGGCCAGAATAGCCGGTCCGCCATAGCCGATAGTCCCGATGTATAAAGCAGTCTTAACAATTTCCAATAAAGTCGGTCGTTTCATTTCTTATAATTTCCATGAAGGCATAAAGTCAGCCTATATCTAAAAGTAATAGCCTACTCGTAATTCAATACGATAATCATTTTGCTTTTCGCCGAAATCTGAATTTCTTGCTCCAACTATAATGCCTGTACGGATACGAAATTCCCAATTGGTAATGCCTGTATAAAGCAACTCCGGCGTCAGTGACCAGCTTTGGTCATCCGTATTCATCATCCAGGTAAGTGCCGGAGTAAAGTAGACAATATCAAAAGGTTCCTTCTGGCTGAAACGGACATACAAATAGTTGGTCATGGAGTTTGCGCGGCCATAACTTCCTTCTGACATTTGCAGGGCATTATTAAGAATAGTTGCGTTGCCTGTTGTTTGATAAGTGTTATACCCCCGTGAGATGTAATCGTAATAGTTTTTCATATCGTTGCCGCTGAAGCCCATGCCATTGTGGTAATACTCAATAATAGTAGTGAGGTCAAATGTTGTCAGGTGACGCATGCCGATTACATAACTCACAGCGTCTCCTTCCACCATATTGCGATTGCCATTTGTATCTATCGCGTTTTTCTGAAAATTACGAACATAAGCCAGTTCGCCGTGTACCTCAAAGTTAATGCTGATGTTGCGGGAAAAATCAACGCCATAGCGGTCGGTTCTGCTGCCTCCGGTCATGAAGAGAAGATCGATATCTGTGTCGTACAAAAGAAAATAAAATCGACCGGCAGCGTTGAGTTTATAATTGTTTCCAAAGGCCTCATTCACATGATCGTAAACAGGAAAGAGAACGGGCGTAAAAGAAAATGTCGTCAGTGGCCCATCAAAGCTTTTTATATAATCAGCTGTGGCAACTATATAACCTTCCAATGCCTGCTCAGGATCGTCAGGATCTTTCGGCCTATCCACAAAAGCCACGGGGTTCCAGGCATAACCCTTTCCCCACTTCAAAGTTTTTTTCCCCACGTCCAACCTAAGATTGGCCAATGGTTTTATGGACCCATATAGTTCGTAAAAGGTTGTTCTTTCCGACTCCCCTGAATAAGAAGATTTCAGATCAGTATTCGTCTTGGCATAGATCCGGAAGATATTCTTTTCATAACTCCCTTCCAGTTGAATCCTGCCGTTTGCTTCCAGTAGATTCTGCCCCCGGGGATCGTTGAAAAAGCGCAGCTTGTAAAAAGCCGAATCGCGATCCAGACCGAGGAGAACAGGCTTGAATTCGATGTACCCTCCGACATGATAAGGTTTCTTTTCAGTTTCGGTGGGGTCTAAAGTATATTCCTCACCGGCAACTGCGAATGCCGGGGTTGACCAAAATGTAAAAAGCAGGGAGATAAGCAATAGCCTCTTCATTTATCGCAGAGACTCCAGATTCGGCATGAAGGTAAGGGTAAAGACTTCATCCTTGAAAATCTTTTCTTTGATCTTGGCAAAAATCATGACGGACTTATAGCCCTTATAAAGAGGACTGTTCGTTTCAATTACCGCCGGCCGGACAATGCCGCCGCCAAAGTCTTTTACATCCTTGAAGTAGAGAGTCTTGATCAGCATATTCGCCTCTGTTAGGCATTCGATTTTCGTCGGCAGCTTTTTCTCCTTGTCTGCCCACATTTTGAGGCGATCATAGGCAACGGTTTTTGTTTTGGCTTTGAGATAAAGAATGTATTCGTTCCCTCTTTCCTCAACCTTTTCCACATCGTACTCTGCGGTGTAATCCAGGTTCAGAATGTCGGCGTTATTAAAGACGCCGCCTACAACGGATTGGAGGCTGGTAATGCGGATCGGCTTGCCGATATTGGGAATATTGAGCCACATGTTATCGCCGACGCGGAGGGTACTGCGTCCTTTGTCGCTGGCCGGGGCCAGGAAAAGTGCGGCGATTTTCTCCTGCCCTTTTTTAACGGAAAAGAGGGTAAACTCCTTCTTCCGGCCATCGGGCTCGATATTAATTAATTTCCTGTATGTTTCATACGATTCGGGGTTGAGATTCCGATCCACCTGCTCCAGAAGTTTTGTGCCGTCCAGAGCAAAGGTTGGGCAGGCGAAAGATACAATTAACAAACAAGTTAACGACAATTTTTTTATCATACTATTCTCCCTTAGAGTTAAACGTGGCGCAAGGCATCAATAGGTTCCATCTTAGATGCCTTGAAAGCCGGTTGAAGACTGGCCGCTACTGCGACAGCGATGACGATGATTGATACAACCAACAGATCGGAAGGTTGAATGGTTGCCTGCAGAAGGAGTCCCTCGTGCTGAGCGAAGTCAATACGGATTCCAAGCCAATTAATAATCAAAATAATAGCGCACCCCAGAAGATCGCCAACTAAAGCGCCGAGGACACCGAGGCAGAAGCCCTCGATGATGAACATGGAGCGTATCTTGCCCGGCAGAGTGCCAATAGCGGCGATAGTTCCAATTTCCCGAATTCGTTCATAGACGGCCATGATCATAACGTTCATGATACTGATGAGGACTATGGCTATGAGCATAATTTTGATAAAAAACGTCATGACATCGATCATTCGGGCAATGTGGAAGAATGGCGAGAGTTTCTCCCATGAGTGGACTTCAAAAATGGGTTTATTTTCTTTGTTGACTTCGCTTACAAGTTTACTCTCCAGGTTTTTCACTGTTTTAGGAAGCAGGCTGAAATCTTTCAGCCGGACGGCAACTTCACTTACTTCCGCATCAGGCATACGAAGAACCTCGGCGGCATCTTCAATGTGAATATACCCATCGCGACCGCCGGGGCCGGTGGCGCTCTCCAAAATACCGGAGATGATAAACTGTTTGCCGTTGACGGAGCCATCAGCGTTTGTTGCCACAATGACAACTGCGTCGCCCAGTTTGACCTTCAATCCTTTGGCCAGAAGTGTGGGGACCAATATCTCACCGCGGCTGAGGGTCTTTTTGCCTTCCGATATTCGGGAGCTTAAAAGAGGGACTGTCCGGAATTCCTGATCGGGGTTGATGCCGTTTAAACGTATGTTGGTTGTCTCTGTAAAATTACTGAACATCCCGCCGAATTTAAGTCGGGGTGAAAAAGATGCAACCGCTGGCGTTGCACTGAGAGCTGCGGCAACCTTAGCATAGGCTTGTGGTTTCATGTTCAGAT
>JANXZU010000119.1 GCA_025355345.1 Syntrophaceae bacterium | reverse complement strand
CTGCTTCCGTCCTTTTGCGCGCTGTAATGTCCATAAAACTTCCCAGACCTGCCGGTTCCCCTTTATAAACGATGGGGGTAACCATCTCCAAAACCCAGATTATCTGTTTGTTTTTTCTGATGAACCTGTATTCATAGTTTGTAGTGTTTTTACCCTTTAAATTGCTGATTGCTTTTATTCGGACCACTTTCCTGTCGTCTGGATGAATATAATCCAGAGGATTCGTGCCAAGTAAATCGGCTTGCGCATAACCGCCAAGCTCAAGAAACAAAGGACTCACATAGACAAATTTTCCTTTTTGCACGATATATATTCCAACACTTATATTGGATATAATATCTTCTGCCAGATGGGAGAAATCGCTTCGTCCGGAACTGATCTTTTTATTAGGTTTGACCACTGCTTTATGTTTAACAGATGTTTTGGATTTGTCAGATGATTTAGTATTAACTGTCATAGTCTTTTAACCTTTCATGAACGGAAGAAGCAAATCATCTTGATTTCTTCTGGTCTGCCCACATAAAACTTATGATTTCAGCCTTTCGCACAGGCCTCTTTTTCTACATTGTACCAGATATTGCCCTGAAAGACTAGAAACCAGCTCGGGGTATTTTCATCAGCTTGATGAATGATGTTTCCGGATATATCAAAATACACAAATCTTTTAAAGCGGATGAGGTGGTTGGCGCAATTAATTTCGCATAAAATTTCGATTGCGCGAAAACCCTTATCGTTTTTGTTTACAGTTTGCAGATATTCATTGATCATCCGCAAATACTGACTTTTATTTGCAGGCGCGAGTTTAACCCAGATTAATTTTGTGGCAGAAGATGGGGATGCAATCCTTGATATATCGGCGAAGACAGCGTCGCGGTATTTTGTATAGCCTGTAATACGCCACTTATCCATCATTGTTTCTGCTGATAGCATTGTCGGCATTATCAGCAATAAACACCCTACGAAAAAGGAAATTTTAAATAATGTTGATGTCTTCATGGTGTTTTCAGTTCCTTTATGTTTATATTATTTATCCTACAATAAAATGGCTTAAATGAAAATGAAATAGTAAAAAAAATAAATTGGATTATTCCGGTAGTAATTTATCTTGATCAAAGTATCGCTTTTTATTTGACAAGAAAGCAGATTGCCTTATATTATTGAAAATAGCTTGCATTTAATAAGAATAAATCTTAAATAAAAAACAACATTTGTCACTGATAGTTAAGAGATTGCCATGCTGACTGGGGTAAGATGCGTAATGGCAAGATAGAACAATTTTACAGACTGACTCAGACACGTTTTGAAGGAGTAGTTATGTGGGAATATACAGATAAGGTCAAAGAGCATTTTCTCAATCCACGCAATGTTGGTGAAATAGAAAATCCGGACGGTGTGGCGGAAGTAGGATCTCTCGCCTGCGGTGACGCGCTTAAGCTTACATTTAAACTCGATGAGAATAAAAAAATAAAAGATGCCAGATTCAAAACTTTTGGCTGCGCCAGCGCCATAGCATCGTCATCTGCTCTGACGGAAATAATCAAAGGTATGACAGTAGAAGAGGCGCTCAAAGTCACCAATCAGGATATTGCCAAGTATCTGGGAGGGCTTCCGGACGAGAAAATGCATTGTTCGGTTATGGGCAAGCAGGCTCTGGAAAAAGCGGTAGAAAATTACCGTGGCGCACCAGCCTTGGAAGCAGGCGCAAAAATTATTTGCGAATGTTTTGGGGTGACAGATCTTGAAATCGAGCGCGCGGTGCGCGAAAACAATCTGTCCACGGTAGAAGATGTGACCAACTATACCAAAGCAGGAGGTGGTTGCGGCTCCTGTCATGACGCGATACAACAAATCATTGATCATGTCCGCGCTGAGCCGAAAACAGACAATAAACCAAAGCTCACTAATATTCAGAAGATTCGTTTGATTGAAGAAACGATCGAACGGGAAATACGTCCGTCACTCAAGCATGACGGCGGTGATATAGAAATTATCGATATTATCGGTAATCGCGTCATTGTCACCATGCACGGTGCCTGTTCGACATGCAAAGCTGCGGATATAACCTTGAAGAATTTTGTGGAGCATCGTCTTAAAGAACTTGTTTCGCCAGATATTGTGGTTGAGGAGGTTTCCAAATGAACACTATTTATCTGGATAATAATGCCACAACTCAGGTGGCTGAAGAAGTGCTTGCGGTTATGATGCCTTATTTTCGGGAGTTGTACGGCAATCCTTCCAGCATGCACACTTTTGGCGGCCAGGTTGGTCAGAAAATTCGCACAGCCCGTGAGCAGGTGGCAGCGCTTTTGGGCGCAATGCCGGAAGAAATTATTTTCACCAGTTGCGGCACTGAAAGCGACAATGCCGCTATTCGCTCCGCGCTTCTGACTCGTCCGGATAAGAAGCATATCATTACCAGTCGGGTGGAACATCCCGCTATTAAGGCTTTATGCGCTCATTTGGCAACGCAGGGCTATAGGGTAACTGAACTTCCTGTGGACAAGAATGGTTTGCTGGATTTGGAAAATCTGGAAAAAAGCATGACCCCCGATACCGCCGTCGTCAGTCTGATGTGGGGCAATAATGAAACAGGAGTGATTTTCCCGGTGGAAGCTGCAGCCCGCATGGCGCATGAAAAAGGTATTTTGTTTCATACTGATGCTGTGCAAAGCACGGGCAAAATTCCCATTAATCTGAAAAATAATGTTATCGATATGCTTTCGATTTCCGGGCATAAACTGCACGCGCCCAAGGGTATTGGCGTGCTCTATATCCGTCGCGGAACAAAGTTTTCGCCATTTATGATCGGAGGGCATCAGGAAAAAGAACGCCGCGGTGGTACAGAAAATACACCTAGCATTATCGGATTGGGCAAAGCCTGTGAGCTTGCCGCTAAAAATATGGAGAGAGAGAATACCTATGTCACACGCCTGAGGGATAAACTGGAGATGGAACTTTTAAAAAGGATTCCTCAAAGCAGAGTAAATGGCGATACGACCAATCGTCTGCCGAATACCACCAACATCAGTTTTGAATATGTCGAAGGCGAAGCGATTCTGCTTTTGATGAATGAACTGGGAATTTGCGCGTCATCCGGTTCTGCCTGCACATCCGGTTCGCTGCAGCCTTCTCATGTCTTGCGGGCGATGGGAGTGCCATTTACCATGGCGCACGGTTCTATCCGCTTTAGTTTAAGTATCAATAATACAGAGGCGGAAATTGATTTTGTAATCGATAAAATGCCGGCAATCATTGAGCGGCTGCGCGGTATGTCACCGTACTGGAATGCTTCTCAGCCGGCTTGCAAAACGCAGTAATGACTTCGTAAAATGTCCATATGCTGCGTTGCGCTTCATCTTATAGTCATTGCGGCCTACGCAAAAGTAGGTCTCATCCATAAAGATTAGCGCGCCTTTCCTCTGGAGCCTTTTACGAAGTCATTTTTGTAAACAAAACATAAGAGGTAAAAAATGATAAAGCGGTCTGAACAGAACAAGGAATGCAAAGACGAAATAAAGACAGCCAAGCACGCCAGAACTGAAATTCCCGGCATAGTAAATGAACTGGTATCAACATGTAATAAAGGCGGTTGTTTCGACCATGTAAGCGCCGAACCTATACCGTATAGAGAAGCAATTGTTGATATACTGAGGCGTTCGGCTCTTATTCTTTATCCGGGATATTTTATAAAAAGTCGTCTGGATCAAATCAATTTGGAATATTATTTAGGGCAGGAAGTTACAGCATTTTATGAAATACTTTCCGAACAGATAATATTGGCACTTCGCCATGACTGCATTCGCCAAAACCTGGCCTGTATTAAGTGTGAAGGATTAGGGCAGGAGATAACTGTAGATTTTCTGAAAAGTTTGCCCGGATTAAGAGGTCTTTTGGCTAAAGACATTCGCGCGGCTTATGATGGAGATCCTGCGGCAAAAGGCTATGATGAAATAATCTTCAGTTATCCGGGCATCTGGGCGATAATGGTTTATCGTCTGGCGCATCAGCTTTTTCGTCAAGGAGTGCCTTTGATTCCTCGAATAATGACGGAATACGCTCACAGCCGCACCGGCATTGATATTCATCCCGGTGCGAATATAGATGAGAGTTTTTTTATTGATCACGGAACGGGTGTCGTGATTGGTGAGACGGCTTCAATCGGTAAGCGAGTCAGAATTTACCAGGGTGTTACGTTGGGGGCATTGTCTCTTTCCAAAGCGGATTGTAAGATATTAAGAAATAAAAAGCGCCACCCTTCGATTGAAGATGATGTCATTATCTATGCCAATGCGACTATTCTGGGTGGACAAACAGTGGTTGGCGCCCGTTCGGTAATCGGTGGAAACGTCTGGTTGACTCATTCTGTGCCGTCCGATACAGAAGTTTTTATTGAGAAACAGGACTTGATTTTCGGTGAAAAAAAGTTTAAGAAGCAAGCAATGAAAAAGAGATTTAAATGATCTATGATCATATCCGAGAAGTAATCCGGAAGATAAGGCTGATTATTTTTAAAAAAGATGGTTAATATTTATTAATAAGTGATAATATAAAAAACAGTTTTACAAAATAATAATTAAAAAGGGGTGTAACATGAACAAAGCAGAACTTATCAATGGGTAGTGTAAAGAATCTTGTGTAAATTAATCAGGTAGAAAAAAAGGCGCTTTTCCTGTTAGAAGGGTTTTTCCCCAAAAACCTAAACTAAAAGGAGAAAGCGCCATGAAACTTGAAGCAAGCGTAGCGGAAATTGGAGAGA
>JANXZU010000048.1 GCA_025355345.1 Syntrophaceae bacterium | reverse complement strand
CCGAGGCAAAAAGAACAACCATGTCGTGAACAGCCCCGGCCAGGACTGCGCCAACAAGAATCCAGAGAGCGCCGGGCAAATAGCCGAATTGGGCGGCCAAAACAGGACCAAGCAAAGGACCTGCAGCCGCGATCGCCGCGAAATGATGACCAAAGAGCACGAACTTGTTAGTTTTAACATAGTCATGTCCGTCAGCCATAGCAATGGCCGGTGTGGCCACTTCCGGCTTGAGGCCCAAAACTTTATTGGCGATAAATATTCCGTAATATCGATAACCAATCGCGAAAACGCACAACGAAACGAATACCAGAGTCAACGCATTCATATACCTTACTCCTGATTTTTTTATTCAGCAGTAGAAATTGAACGCGTAAAAACATTTGTTAGTCTGGTAATAAATTTTGCGCGACAAATCTGCCACCGTTAGTCGGGATTATAAGGGAGAGGGGATTTGTATGTCAACATAATTTAAAAACATATTCAACAGCAGCGATGTCCGGTGAACTGATGCAAAGTATTCATCCGCCAAGATAAGCATGGATGACCTTTTCGTTATGCAGTAGATTGGCCGAACTGTCTTCCAGCGCGATGCGTCCCGTTTCGAGCACGTATCCCCGCCCGCTGATTTCAAGGGCCATTTGCGCGTTTTGTTCCACCAGCAGAATACTCGTGCCCTGCTTGTTTATTTCCGTAATAATGTGAAAAATCTCACGAACCAGGATGGGAGAAAGCCCCATTGACGGTTCGTCCATTAGAAGCAGTTTGGGTTTGGCCATTAGCGCTCTTCCCAGGGCCAGCATCTGTTGTTCGCCGCCGGAAAGATTCCCTGCGGGGAGTTCCGCCTTTGCCCGAAGCACTGGGAAGCGGGTGAAGATGTCATCCATTTCCTCTTTCATCCGGTTATTTTTTCTGGTAAATGCTCCCATTTCCAGATTTTCTCTAACCTTTAATGTGGTAAGAATAGCACGCCCTTCCGGGACTTGAATGATGCCGCCCCGGACGATCGCCTGAGGGGAATGCCCGGTTATATCCTGTCCTGCATAGGTAATTTTTCCGCTGGTGGTTTTCAGCAAACCGGAAATTGCATTCAAGGCCGTGCTTTTGCCCGCGCCGTTGGCGCCGATGAGAGCGACGATCTCCCCTTCTCCAACATTCAATGATATTCCTTGCAGCGCCTGAATGTGATTATAATTTACATAAACTTCTTTGAGTTCAAGAATCATAATTTGCAGACATCCTTTCCCAGATAAGCTTCAATGACCTGCGGATTGCACTTGACTTGCTCTGGTGTGCCAAGGGCGATCAATTCCCCGAAATTCAGCACTGCCACCTGCCGGCACACGCCCATCACAAATTTCATGTCATGTTCAATCAGGCAGATCGTATAGCCCCGGTTGTTGATCTGCACTATTTCGCCCATTAACTCTTCTGTCTCTGCGGGATTCATTCCGGCGGCCGGTTCATCAACCAAAAGTAATTTCGGTGATGTGGCCAATGCACGGGCAAGTTCCAGTTTTCTTTGCTCGCCGTAGGAAAGGCTTTCCGCCTGACGCTGCGCTTTGCCGGCCAGATGAAAAAGTTCCAGGATCTCCATTGCCTTTTCGCGCATGGCCTTTTCTTCTCTGTGTTGTATCGGAAGATTTAACAGCATGGCAACGGGAGAATAGGTATAGAGACGATGCATACCGGCCAGTAAGTTCTCCATAAGAGACAGCTCCTTAAAGATTCGGATATTCTGGAATGTCCTTCCCATTCCCCGAGCGGCGATCGATGGAGGGGCAAAATGGGTGATATCGGTCCCGTTAAAGATAACTCGCCCGGCCGTAGGACGGGAAAGGCCGCTGATAATGTTGAACAGAGTGGTTTTTCCGGCGCCATTGGGACCGATCAGACCAAAAATCAACCCCTCGCCAACTTGCAGAGATAGTGAGTCCAGAACCCGCAGCCCGCCAAAATCCTTGACTATATTTTCCAGTTGTAGCATTTTGCCTTCCTGTTAATCCTTCTTCTTAACCGTTATAATCCCATTGGGCAGGTAAATCACTACAAGAACCAGGATCAGGCCGTTGAGCGCCAGTCGATAAGATCCTATGAACCTGAGCATTTCCGGCAGAATGGTCAGAATTGTGCTACCGATAAGCGGCCCCCAGAATGTTCCGGTGCCGCCGAGAATGGCAAATGTCAGGATATCTACGGCAAAGTCGAATCCATATTCACGCGGCGAAAGAAAATATGTGAAATGAGCATTGAGGCCGCCGGCTAAACCGGCGATAAAAGCACCGATAGCAAAGGCCCACACCTTAAACCAGGTTGTCTTGATCCCCATGACCGCAGCTGCCACTTCGTCTTCTCTGATTGCCTCCAGCGCCCTGCCAAAGCGGGAATTTTTAAGCTTAAGGAAAAAATAAATCAATACCCCCATTGCAGCAAATAGATGCCAAAGCTCTGTTTTGGGTGGCACGCCGTTTAAGCCCACCGAACCGCCGGTGATACTCATGTTCAAAAAAGCGACCCGGACTACTTCACCAAAACCAAGCGTGGCCATGGCCAGATAAACACCCGACAGCCGCAAAGTAGGCGCTCCGATAATCAGAGCAATTAAGGCCGGCAGCATCCCGCCGGCAAGCAGGGCGATACCGAAGGGGACATTCAACTTCATGGTGAACAGAGCAGCTGTATAGGCGCCAATTCCCATAAAAGCGGCATTACCAAGCGACAGCTGCCCACAGGCGAGTGTAATATAGATCGAAAGAGCCAGCATGCCGTGGACAAGGACGGTATAAAAAAGCGTATTATAGGTTTGCCAGAAGGACATTAAAAATTCAATCATGCCGCCTTCATCCCTTCCGCTCTAAATTGCTGCCGAAGATGCCGGCCGGCCTGATAAGCAATATGACAAATAGCAGACCGAAGGAAATTGCATCGCGAAAATCGGAAGACAGATAAGCAACGCTCATTATCTCAGCAAAACCCAGAATCAATCCACCGAGCACTGCGCCTCGAATATCACCCATGCCGCCCAAAATAATTACTGCTATGCCCCGATGCATGATCGGTCCACCCATGAAAGCGTGAATGGCATTGAAATTTATTCCCGTCAGTACTCCGGCAGCTCCGCCCAAAGCCGAAGCCGCAAAAGCCGTAATCTGGAAAACCCGTTCTACCGGAATGCCCAGCAACGCTGCCGTGCGGGGACTTTCAGCAACAGCGCGCACGGCCTTGCCCCACTTTGTTCTATTGAGCAGGAAGATAATCATCATCATAAGAGAAAGGGCGACACCGACAATAATGATCTGCAACAAGGTCAGCTGTATCGCCCAAAAGTTGTAGGACATGGCCGGCATGAAATCGAAGGGAAAGCGATAAACCTCGGCGCCGAATATACCCTGGGCCACATTGATGATAATCGTGGCACAACCAATCGTCGCGATCATCGGTGCAAGATGATGAAATTTTCTTTTTCTTAAAGGCCGAACGGCCACCAGATCTATCAGCCAGCCAAGCATGCCTGAAACCATCATCCCAACCAGAATTGCCGTGATGGGGCTGACATTAAATTTTGTAACAACCGTGAGCCCCGCAAAGGCGCCAATCATAAAAACGGCGCCGTGCGCCAGGGTGATGACTTCCAGAACACCGAAGATTAGCGTAAAACCAAGTGCGAAAAGGGCGTAAACAGAACCCAGAGCCAGGGCATTGACAAATTGTTGTAGAAACACCTCTACTACCTCAGTAAACAAAAATCATTTCAAATAATTAATGTCTCAACCTGCTTACCCAGCGTCTGAGGCAGGGCAAGCTGGAGCTGAACAAATAAGACTATACTTTAAGCATTGAAGATTATCCGATGTTACAGCGAGGAACCTTCAATGAGACTGTTATTCGGCAAAGATGGCAAACTTGCCATTTTTTATGGACAACACACGTCCCTTCTGCTCGGCATCGCGGCTTTCGTTAAAGGAGAAAGTACCACCCACACCTTTGAAATTTTTAACTTTAGCCAGTGCGTCACGCAGGGCAGTTCTGTCCTTTTCCAGATTACCGGATAACTTTATAGCCTTGATTCCTTCCGCCATAATGTACAGCGCATCATAGGACTGAGCAGCGAACTGATCCGGCGCCATGCCATATTTTTTAGTATAGGATTTGACAAAAGCCTGGTTTTTCTTACTGGGATCATCGAGGAACCACGGACTGCCGCTGATGGAACCTTCCGCAGCCTTGCCTGCAATTTCAATTAGTTTTGCAGAGTTAAAACCGTTGCCGCCAATAAATTTAACCTTATCCGATAAACCCAGTTTTCTAGCCTGCAGGATGACATTCGATGCCTCTTCGACAAGGGCGGCACAAAAAACAGCATCAGGGTTAAGACTTTTGATCTTGGTGAGCTGCGCCGAAAAATCAAGATCTCCCTTGGCAAAAGTCTCTGTATCTACAACTTCCAGCTTCTCGGCATTAATGGCGCGTAGAAAAATTTCATAACTGGACTTGGTCATGGAATCATCATTGCCATAGATAATTGCGACTTTTTTCAGGCCCAGTTTTTTTGTTGCCACTTTGGTAACGATGGGCAGGATGTCCGCTTCCGCAACGGAATTACGGAAAACATAAGGACCAATGGCAGTGATGCCCTCTGCCGTGTTGGATGTGCCAAAGACGACTGTTTTCTGAGCATTAGCAAATGGATCAGAGGCGAAAGCTGAATTGGAAAGAGTGGGACCAAAGATAGCGAGCACCTTATCCTGAAAAATAAATTTCTTGAAGACATTGATTGCTTCTTCTTTTTTCGCCTGTTCATCCTCCACAATAAGGATAATTTTATTCCCTTTTATCCCGCCTGTCGCATTGATCTCTTCGGCAGCAAGCGTAAATCCGTTTTTGATAGGTACGCCGTATTTGGCGACAGGGCCAGTCAACGCCTCGGCAATACCAATCTTTATTTCCGCAGCCTGAGCTGTGATAACTAAAGATAATATAAATGCCACAAAAACAGTAATTTTTATTAATAGTTTCATTTCTTTCCTCCTTAAGTTAATACAATTTCACGTTCAAATACTAAATTTCTCAGCTTCCTCTAAACATTAATACTGCATATAGTGTTTGATAGCATAATTCATGATTATATTCAAAATACTTTCACAGGGAAAGCATTGATTCACGTAAAGATATCGAGACGGAAAGGAACCGACAATGATGCAACAAAGTTAGCCAACGATCGGAAGCTTTTACTGCCAGGAGAGTACATAATAACCTGATTTTTATTTACCGGTAATTACCTTCTGCAGGGTGATAACTTACAAGTAAATTGCTATTATATGTTCACCCTAACCGGCAGGATAACCGTTGTAATGCCCTCCCACTGGAGGCGCCTCTGGATGGCATTGGCAGTTTCGTTGTGCAGAATTCTCTGGAAGGGATGCTCTTTGCGGAAGACCAGCTTTCCTGTAAAAACTGATGATTTAGGAAATTCTTGAACAATATTCTGGCAGAGATTAGTCGCTGTCTCAACGACATCTGTTCCCACATCCATTCGGTAATCAGCAGCATACCCATAAGAACGGGCTAGTTTGACGTATTTGGCCAGTTGCTCACCGATCGACAATTTCAGTGCCTCTATCTCTGATTCACCCTTAAAGGCACCGGAATCAATCTCCGCCACAGAGACAAAGATAAAATTGCGATAGAGCTTGGGAAATTCCTTAAAGACGGAAAGCCAGGAGTGCAGACCAAAACCGTTATAACCGCTTACCAGAATAATAGCTGTCCGTTCATTGGGATTAGTCGGCTCCTCATTAGGAACGTGCCCGGATGGAATTGAAGAGAGGATCTCTTCAAGCTGACGCACGCCTTGCCGAACTTTCAGGTAATGACGCCGTATCAGATAGCACATTCCAATAAGAACTGATGTGATAACCAGGGTAACCCATCCCCCTTCACCAAACTTCTCATAAACCGTCACAATCAATATGGTCACACAGAGAATCAAGCCGATCAGATGAATAACAATGTGTGTTGCCCACTTCTTGTCCTTATGCCGGTTCTGGAAAAAAAACTTTGCCATGCCAAATTGAGACAGAGAGAAAGTGAGAAACACGTTGATTGAATACATAACAACAAGCGCCGATACTGAACCATGAGTATAGAAAAGCACAGCAAGAGATGCCGCGCCCATGAGCAGAACACCATTCTGCATGGTGAGGCGTTCCGAAAGCGCCGAAAATCGCCTTGGCAGCCAGGAATCGACCGCCATATTGGCCATGACGCTGGGACCTCCAGCAAAACCGGATTGAGCGCCGACCATGAGCAGCGCGCCTTCCGAAAGAATGGTGATAAAAGCCAGTGCACCGCCCATATACCAACCGCTGAATGTCCTGTCCGCGAGGATGGCATTAAGGGTTCTTCCTTCTACGGGCACAATGGAAAACAGCGCATAACAAAAAAGAAGCCCGGAGGCCGTAACAGCAAGCGATACAGCCAGATAGACCATGGTTCGCTTACCTGTCTGCACCTTTGGTTCCCGCATGACATTCATGGCGTTGGAAACTGCCTCGATTCCTGTATATGTTCCACCACCCATGGAGAATGCCCGCAAAAAAATCGCCAGTATCCCCACAAAACCAATTGTCGAAAGATCCGAATTAACGCTCCCTCGATATTTCTCTAATACCGGCCCGACCTCTCCTATATGAGTCCCCAGGCCATAGCCGATAAGGAGAATATGGGTAATCAGAAATATAACGAATATGGGCGCCAGAAAAGTAATGGACTCTTTTACCCCGCGGAGATTCATCAAAACAAGAATGATTATCAACCCCACGACAAAGGGCATTTTGTAAGGCAAAAGGGCAAGCGGGAGGAAACTGAAAATGGCATCCCCGCAGGAGGCAAGTGAAACGGTGATAGTCAGGATATAGTCCACCAGCAAGGCCGACCCGGCAATGACGCCTGCCTGGCTGCTGATGGTATGGGTGGCGACCATGTAACCGCCACCGCCGTGAGGAAAATGTTCAATGATGCGGGAATAGGCGTAAGCAATAATGAATACCGTGAATGCTGTGGCAATAGCAATAAAGATGGCCAGGTATGTATGTGGCCCCAAAGCCTTGAAGGCTTCTTCCGGCCCATAGGAAGACGATGACAAACCATCGGCACCCAGGCCGACCCACGCCAGAAGCGGGATTAGAGAAATTTTGTGAAAAAGGGACGGCTCATTGATATCCCGCGGCGCACCAATAAAATTGCGTCGAATGCGTTCAATAAAAGATTGTTGTGGCTTGTTATCATTTATATTCATGAAATGGGATTGTCTATGCGAACGCCATCGGCAATTAATCCACAAAGGAAACCCTGCCTGGCATTTAGCTGTGTCCCCTTCTCATCGTATATGCCGATCGCAAAATGCTCAGCTACGATCCGCAAATGGACGGACTTGCAATCAGCTATCTTAAGCTGAATCGGTTTGCACATACTCGGCAATCCTTCTTCATTGCTGCCCGAAATATCAAGCTCATATTTCCCCGGTTCCACATCAATCGGAATGGTTTTCAGAGGCAATACTGTGCCCCTCGCTTGCCCATTGAGCAATATCGTGTAATCGTCGTTGCGGCTGAGATTGGAAAAAGTGATTTGTGATGCCATAATATTATATAAATACGGCTCCTTAACCGTCTTCATCTAATCAATTGCGGATGCTATTACTCCTCTTTACGGGGAATTGCAAGTGGTTTGATTCAAAATGGATTATGCGACAAATCCGTGCAATTACTGTAAAGATATGATTGATTTGACTATCTTTGCGATAAAAAAATACATTTCTTGCGTTAAAGATGATATAGAAACACCCTGTTAAAAAAATCATGCAAATCAGGATATTTTTATGACAAAAAGCAGTAAAATTATTAATAATCTGACTAACAATATCATTATTTTGGATGGCGCAACCGGTACCGAACTGCAAAAACAGGGATTGCCATCCGGAGTTTGCCCGGAACAGTGGTGTTTGGATAATCCAAATATTATTCAGAATGTGCATTCATCTTATTCCAGAGCAGGCGCGCAAATAGTTTATAGCTGTACATTCGGCGCCAATCGTTTCAAACTCAAACAATATGGAATCAAAAAAGATGTCCACCTAATTAACTCCGGGCTGGTTCGTCTTGTCAAACAAGCCTGTGGTAAAAAAACGCTGGTTGCCGGAGATATCGGGCCTACCGGTTTATTTATCGAGCCTTTCGGACCACTGAACTTTGAAGAAGCAGTAGATGCCTTTAAAGAACAGGCGCAGGGACTCATTGACGGCGGATGTGATCTTATTGTCATCGAAACCATGATCGACATTCAGGAAGCACGCGCCGCGCTGATTGCCGTCAAAGAGATTAAAGACATATTTACGATTGTATCCATGACCTATGAAAAGGACGGCCACACGCTGGGCGGGACTGATCCGATTGCCGCTCTCATCACCCTGCAAAGCCTGGGTGCCGATGCCGTGGGCTGTAACTGCTCTACCGGTCCTGAAAAAATGCTGGAATTTATCACGGCTATGAAACCTTACGCTACTGTGCCTCTCTTGGCTAAGCCCAACGCGGGAATGCCTCGTCTGGAAGGCGGGAAAACGGTCTTTGATATGGACGCTAAAGCTTTTGCCGCTTATGGCCGGAAGCTCGCAGCAGCCGGAACCAATATGATCGGAGGCTGCTGCGGTACGACACCTGCCCATATCTTGAAACTGGCACAGGCAACAAAAAGCACCAAACCAAAATTGCCTGCAAGAAAAGCAATCAGCGCGCTTAGTTCGGCACGAAGTTTTTTATATTTAGCGGATAATCAACCCCTTTGCATCGTTGGCGAAAGAATCAACCCCACCGGCAAGAAAGCCCTGCAGCAGGAACTGGCAGAAGGAAAGATGTCGATCATCCGCCAGATGGCGCATGAGCAGGAAAAACAAGGAGCAAATTTACTGGATGTCAACGTAGGACAGCCAGGTATCGATGAAGTAAAAATAATTAAAGATGTCATCAACCTTTTGGCAACATCTACCAAACTGCCGCTGGTAGTAGATTCTTCTCGAATAGAAACGATTGAAGCCGCACTGCGGCTTTATCCGGGCCGGATGCTGATTAATTCCATCTCTGGCGAAAAAGATAAACTAGACAGGCTTTTGCCTTTAGCTGCCAGGTATGGAGCCATGTTTATACTTCTCCCACTGACCGGCGGCGATCTGCCTAAAACCGCACAAAAGCGTCAAACTGTAATTAACAATATTTTCCTGAAGGCAAAAAAGTTCGGCTTTACCAAAGATGATTTTATTGTGGATTGCCTGGTCATGGCCGTGGCTTCTGATCCCATCGCAGCTCAGGAAACTTTAAAGACATTGAACTGGTGCACACAGACATTTAAAAGCAAAACGATTCTCGGACTTTCCAATGTTTCTTTCGGCATGCCGGGACGACCCTGGCTTAATGCTTCCTTTCTTGCGATGGCTCAATATTGCGGACTGACGATGGCTATTGCCAATCCGGGAAGTGTTGAACTGATGAATGTGAAAAAAGCAAGTGACACACTTACTGCTAAGGATAAAAGCACTCTGAGTTTTATCGAACATTTTTCCGGTAAGCCAGATGTCGCATCGTCAGCATTTGTTGGAAAAGAAACTGCGACTACGCGGGGGAAAATCACAGCCGCAATCCTTGAAGGCGACCGGGAAAGTATTATAGCTTTGATTGACCTGGAACTTGCCTGCGGCACGCAGGCAGCCGAGCTTGTAGACAAGCTTATGGTCCCCGCCATTGTCCGGGTGGGTGATTTATACGAAAAGAAGATTTACTTTTTACCACAGCTGATGGCTGCGGCGGAAACAATGAAAAAGGCACTAGCCTATCTGGAGCCTCAATTAAAGAAAACTGTAACGGCAAGTAAAGGTAAAATAATCATGGCAACGGTCAAGGGTGACATTCATGATATCGGTAAAAATATAGTAGCCCTTCTTTTGAGAAATTATGGTTATAATGTTATTGATCTGGGCAAAGATGTTCCCGATCAGACGATAATTGATACTGTGAAAAAGGAAAATCCTGATGTTATTGGACTTTCGGCGCTTATGACAACAACGATGGTGAACATGAAAGATTTGATTTCACTTGCCCGGGCTAAAGGAATAAAAACTGATTTTCTGGTTGGCGGGGCAGTCGTTACTGAAGCTTACGCCAGCGCAATCGGGGCGTCTTTTGCCAAAGACGGAGTAGAAGCCGTAAGA
This sequence comes from Syntrophaceae bacterium, assembly GCA_025355345.1. Classification (GTDB taxonomy): domain Bacteria; phylum Desulfobacterota; class Syntrophia; order Syntrophales; family Smithellaceae; genus FEN-1160. The sequence goes on along the minus strand of JANXZU010000048.1, from coordinate 4,723 downwards.
GTTGTAGAAAAATTAATTAAGAAATAAGTATTTTGCCTGATGACATCTATAAATAAAGAAAATACAAAACAAGCCCAATTCTTGGCCGTAAGTGCGTCTATTGCCATTCACATTGCCATAGGGTCATTTCTCGTCCTGGGAATGTTTAATGATCAGACCTTCACTCTTGGTTTAAATAAATCAAACCCTTTGTGGGTTTCACTCGATTCAGGAAGCGGAAAATCTATAAACTCACCTCAAGCTAAGAAAGCAGGCAGGAAGCAAATGTCAGCATCCACAATTGCAACTACCAGTGCAGCAAATAATATTCCTCTTCAGAATTACTCAGAAAAAGAAGATCACAACGGCAAATCACTCTCAGCAACAGGCGCAAAGAGTTCTACTAATTTTTCAGATTCAACAGCGGGAGATTCATCCACCTTTATAACTGCCAACCCGCTGTACAGAGAGAATACCCCGCCGATATATCCGGCAATAGCAAAGCTTCGCGGTTACGAAGGTATTGTTCTGGTAAACGCGGAAATTTTACCGAATGGCAGTGTCGGCAGCACGGAAGTAAGCAAGTCATCCGGCTATACGATTTTAGATAAGTCGGCAATGGAAGCAGTAAAGCTATGGAAGTTTGAACCGGCAAAGAAAGCGGGTAAGCCTTTTTCTGTCCGTGTAAAACTGCCCATCAAATTCGTTTTGCATGACGACAACTCTGCATCATAAAGAATAACCTGGAGGAAATATATCAATGACCATTAAAGAAAACAAGAAACGCCTAGGCCAAATAATTTTAGCCCGGTCTTTCAAGTATAGCGACAACCCGCCTTTCACGCTTGCTTCCGGCAGGCAAAGCCATTATTACTTTAATTGTAAACCCACAACCCTCGACCCTGAGGGAATGAATCTTATCGGAATAATTATTTTTGATATGATCAAAGACTACGATATTACCGCGGCAGGAGGGCTGACACTGGGTGCTGATCCCATTGCCAATGCACTGGCTTTAATTTCTTACCAAAAAGGAAAACCGATAAAATCATTTATCGTCCGCAAAGATGCCAAAGCACACGGCACCAAAAGTGCTGTTGAGGGCAATGTTGAGGCCGGTGAGAACGTTATCATTATTGATGATGTCATTACCACAGGCGGCTCAACCATTACCGCAATTGAACAAGCGCGCAACGCCGGGCTCATTGTTAAAAGTGTTATAACCCTAATTGATCGTGAAGAAGGCGGCCGCGAAAATATTTTAAAGCATGTTGATCATGTGGAATCAGTTTTTACTCGAACCGAAATAATGGCTCTTCGGGAGAAAAATAAATGACCAATCAATTAAACTTTCCCCAACCGACGCTAAAGGCCGGTGATGCACTGCATGGATTTAAAGTTCTGCGTGTCCAGACATTTGCCGATCTGCGGGTTACCGCCTACGAAATAGAGCATGATCAAACCGGCGCCAAGGTTCTCCACCTGCATTCTTTTGATCGCGAAAATTTGTATGCGATCGGTTTTCGCACACCGCCTGCCGATTCCACAGGCCTGCCCCATATCCTGGAACATTCAGTGCTGGCAGGATCTGAAAAGTATCCGCTCAAAGATGCCTTCAAAGAGCTGATGCGCTCTACGCTGCAAACTTTCATCAACGCCTTCACGTATCCGGACAAAACAATTTATCCGGTAGCCAGTCAAATCAAGGCCGATTTTTATAACCTGGCCCGCGTATATACCGATCTGGTATTAAAGCCGCGGCTGTTAAAAGAAACCCTTTCTCAGGAAGGCCACCATATGGAACTGGCCATACCCGGGGATTTAGAAAGCCCGCTGATTATTTCCGGTATCGTTTACAATGAAATGAAGGGGGCTTATTCATCTCCCGATTCGCTCATGTACAAGGCTATCCAGGAAAATCTCTATCCTGACAGCATTTACGCTTTTGATTCCGGAGGCGATCCGGACGTAATCCCTACTCTTACCTATGAACAATTTAAGAATTTTCACCGGACATATTATTCGCCGACAAACTCCCGCTTTTTTCTCTATGGGGATATCCCGACTACCGATCATCTCAAGTTTCTTGCAGAAATGCTTACGGGATTTGACCGAGTAAAAGTAGATTCCGCGATCAAAAGTCAGCCGCGCCTTACCAAACCACGCAGTGTGCAAAACACCTATCCCGTGGGTAAAGATGAATCTCTTGATCATAAAACCATGGTCAATATTGCCTGGATGCTGACCGAAAACTGCGATTACGAAACGACTCTTTTTTTGGAGATCATCTCCGGCCTGCTTGTCGGAAGCTCTGCCAGCCCTTTGCGCAAAGCACTTATTGATTCGGGACTGGGCGAAGATCTCACGCCGACTTCCGGCATGGAAGCTGATTTGAAGCAATTGATGTTTTGCGCCGGGTTAAGAAACGCTCAAAGCGCCGACGTAAAGAAAATAGAAAAACTTATTTTAAAGACGTTGGAAAACATTGTTGCCGATGGATTCGACAGTGAGCTTATTAAAGGAATCCTCCATCAGGTCGAGTTTCACGGGAAGGAAATAGTTCGTGGTTCTTATCCCTACGGCATATCTCTCATGGGTCATATCTTTCAGACATGGCTATACGACGGAGATCCTTTGATTGGCCTGGATTTTCCCAAGACTATTGAAGATGTCCGCAAGCGCTGGGCAGATGATCCGCAAATTTTTCAAAAGATTACTAAGCAGTGGCTGGTGGATAACCCTCATCGTCTTCTGGCCGTTATGGAACCGGACCGGGATTTCAGCGCAAAGTATGACCAAGCCTTTTCGGATAAAATGAATAAATTGAAATCGTCGCTGACTAAAGAAGAACTGACCCAAATCGATGCTCAGGCGGCAAAGCTAAAGCAATTTCAATCGGAAGCTGATACGCCGGAGGCAGCGGCAATGCTGCCTAAATTAAAGCTTGCAGATATTCCACGCTCAATTGAAACGATCCCGACTAAAAAAGGTATGCTGGGAGATGTGAAAACTCTTGAGCATGATATATTTACCAACGGCATTGTTTATGTGGATTTGGCCTTTGATCTTGGCCATATACCGGAAGAACTTCAGCCTTATCTTCCGCTTTTGGGAAAAATGACCACTGGCATGGGCGCCGCAGGGTTTAGTTATGAAGAAATGTCCAAGCGCATCGCTCTGAAAATGGGTGGTTTCGGCTACGATCTTTCCGCCGGATTTACCGCGGACGCTAAAACAAGTTTTCAGAAAATGATTTATTCTTTCAGCGCGCTTTACCGCAACCTGCCTGAAGCCGTCAATATTATCACCGATATTCTTAGCGCAGGCGACTTAAGCAACGAAGCAAGAATGCGCGATTTGATAGCGGAGAGAAAAAATAGTCTGCAATCGGCAATAGTCCCTTCCGGCCATATATTTGCCAAGAGAGCGGCAGGAGCCGCAGTAACTGTGCCTGCCTATCGCGATGAACAGTGGCATGGCCGCACCCAGTTGAGATTTGTCCAGCAAAAGGCCAGTAATTTTGAGACTGCAAAAACCGATTTGCAGAAAAAGTTGCAACTCCTGAAATCACTGATCTTCAACAAAGAAAATCTGATAATCAACATTACTGCCGATGAGCAGGGGATAAAACTGGTACAAGAAAGCGTATCACATCTTTTGCAAAAGCTGTCCGCTAATAAAGCTGTTCAAGAACAAAAGCAACCTCAACTGGCTCAGGTTTACGCGGGTATTGCTGTACCCACTTCCGTATCTTATGTTGCCAGCGTTTTAAAAACTCCGTCTTACATTGATCCGTCTTCGGCAATGTTAATGCTCGCATCCAAAGAGCTGTCCAACAGCTATCTTTACAAGCACATTCGGGTCCAGGGCGGCGCCTACGGCGGCATGTCTTCTTTCGATCCATCACTGGGTTTGTTTTCATTTATTTCTTACCGTGACCCGCACATTGCGGAAACGCTGCAAATATTTAAAGACGCACAGGCCTATTTTTGCCAAAACGAAATGGCTGACGATGACATGGAAAAAGCCATTATCAGCACAATCGGCGCGCTCGATAAACCCCTTGATCCTTCCGGACGAGGTTACGCCGCCATGATGCGTATTTTTGCCGGAGCGACAGACGAAATGCGACAAACTTTCCGGGATAATGTTTTCGCGGCAACACCTCGTCTTGTCAAAGACACCTTGAAAGATTACTTTGCTGAAGCCGCTAAATTCAAAGCGGTCGCGGTCTATTCCGCAAGCGAAAAACTGGCTGAAGCCAACCTGCTGCTTGATGAAAAATTGATTATAGAAAATCTTATTGACTTGGAATAAGATGGCAGAAAATCAAAACGCGACAACATCAATAAATTGTTTTTCCTGCGAACACCTTTACATCACGTATGAGGCCAAATTCCCCTATGGCTGCCGCGTTATGGGCTTCAAATCCGTCCGCATGCCCGCTATTGAAGTCTTTGCTAATTCCGATATGGACTGTAACCTTTTCACTCTCAAGAAGCGGAAGAAACTTTAGGCACAATATTAAGCCTGGTCATTCGGAAACTACGCAAAATAGCCATATTTGCCTATATTTCCTTGACATAAAAGAGTGGCTTCCATATGGCACATTCAACTTCAAAGTGCACCACCATAGATTAAATAAAAGGACATGACGGGATTTTCTGGTAAAGTGTGAAGCACAACCAACACACCAAACAGAAAGGAGCCCCTCATGCCCTACAATCATTTAACAGAACAAGAC
>JANXZU010000124.1 GCA_025355345.1 Syntrophaceae bacterium | reverse complement strand
TGTTAAATTGGCAGATGAAAACCGTTAACATGAGTCAAGAGTGGACTTGACCCCTTTGCTTTCCATCGGAGCGAAGCGATCGGCTGTGTTAAATTGGCAGATGAAAACCGTTAACATGAGTCAAGAGTGGACTTGACCCCTTTGCTTTCCTTTTAATGGGTGACCCCTTGCCTATTCATCTCTTTTGCTGCTCCAATTCCAGCGCCAGTTTCAACGAGTGGCGGGCTTCCTCATAATCAGGCTTCAATTCAATCGCCCGGCGAAAATTTTCAATGGCTTCTTTAAATTCGCCTTTATTACCTAAAGCAACGCCTAAATTAAAATAGATACCAGGTTCCTGAGTCTCGAATTGCAAGGCCAGCCGGTAGTAATGAATGGCCTCATCATGATAAAGCTGCCCTTCCAGATGGAATGCCAGATTATTGAGCGTTTTGAAGGAAGGTTTTATGCGCGCCGCTTCACGAAAATGTTCCATGGCCTGATTCATCCTCCCTTGCTTAACAAGAACCTCGGCCAAATTATAGTGGGCCTCGCCATGCTTAGAATCAATTCTAATTGCCTCGCTATAATGATTAGCGGCCTCATTTAACTTTCCATTTTTCATGAGTAAATTGGCTAAATTATAATGGGAGTCGGAGCTCACAGGATTAAGCTCAATGGCCGTAAGATAATGTGCGATTGCTTCGCTGTCTTTTCCATCGGCGGCAAGGGCGATACCGAGACCATTGTGTATCCGGTAGTTATTTTCTGTTATGAGTAAAGTATGGTTAAAAAGAGTAATGCTGTTTTTCCAGTAACCGCACTGCCTCCATGTTAAAATCGTTAGAATCGTTAGCATAGACGCCGCAAGCGGAATTAGAATTTTTTTTCGCGATCTTTCCTCCGGCAATAAATATGGCAGTCCCCATGCGAGCATTATACCAATACCAATGGACGGCAAATAAGTATAGCGATCGGCCAGCGCATGTTTGCCCACTCGGATAATACCGATCACCGGGGCAAGTGTGATTACATACCAAAACCACCCGACGAAAAGGCATGGGAAGCGTTTCGCGTTGAATACAACCGCAACTGTAATCATTATCAATAGTGATGAGGCGGCAATGACTTTGAAGACAGGCAGTTGTGCCACAAAAGGATAGAGAACCGCTAAATTTTGCGGATAGAATATATTCACCAGATAGGTCATATATGAAACAAAAGCATTGGCGATCCGTGACCAAAACGGCCACGTTTCAGCAGATAGAACATTTTGCGCATATACCGTGAGCACACTGAAAATAAATGCCAGAAGGAAAAATGGAGCTTTTTCTCTTATCTGCCATAGGGGGATAATCCATAACATATAACCAGCTTGCCTTTCAGGAATTACAGCTAAAGGAACTGATTGTTTATTTTTTCCTTTCAATGCTTTGCGCCGCTGTTCCTCTCGTTGGAGACCGACTGTTTCCCCGTGGCTCGTTGCAGGGGATGAAGTGGTACGTTGTATAAGCCGACCAAGCGGCCAATAATCCAAAAGAAGAAGAATAATGGGCAGGGTAACCACCATGGATTTGCTCATTAGGCCGCAGGCAAAACTCAATAAAACCATCAAATACCTGTGAATAATCGGTTTCTCCGTGTAGTAAACGTACAAATACAAAGTCAACATCCAGAAGAAGGCACTAAGTGTATCCTTGCGTTCGGCTACCCAGGCTACCGATTCTACGTGGATCGGATGAAGGGCGAAAAAGGCCGCAACGAAAACGCTCGGCCAGGTGCTTTTCGTTATACGATTAAAAAGCAGGAATAAAAGCAGTGTAGAAAGGATATGCAAAATCAGGCTGGTAATGTGATAACCGCCGGCATTCAAGCCATAGAGTTGATAGTCGAACATCAATGACAGCCAGGTCAGAGGATGCCAGAACTCCGCCTTCAGTGTAGTGAATGCCCATTGAACGCCGGCTAGAGTTATTCCGGATTGAACATGCACTTCCTGTGTGACATAAACATCATCATCAAAATTAATAAAATCATTTTCAATTATCCGGCCATAAGCGACGCAAGAAGCAATAATTAAAAATGCAATAAAAAGGTATTTGTATTTTTTATCCATTAGTATTGATAAAAACTTCCTTTTTGTGGGTCGAAGTATATTAAGCCGTCTCTTGTATGTCAAGAAGATTTTGGCCACAAGATATGGGATGCTGTATGGATGACCCCGCTGAAGGTATTTGGCAACATTCGTTCTATTGAGAAATCTTCACACCTTTTGGTCTGCTCAGTCGCCAAGAAGGCCAATTTAACCGGAATTCAGGCAAGCATCTCCATTACACATATTATAAGATGCGAGAAAATAATGGGGACGGTTCTATTTAATTCATAGTCATTGCAATATCTTACGCAGGCCTTCCACAATAAAGCCAAATTCATCTTCAGCCACGGTGCGCAGGTCAATCAGGATTTCATCTTTATCCACACGCACAATTATCGGCACTTCCAGCTTTCGCAGTTTTGCTTCCATCTTTACAGCGGTCATGTTTTTAGATTTTACGGCAACCAGAACCGATGGAATCTTTTCTGTCGGCAGCGATCCGCCGCCTGCCGCGGCGTAATCCTCACGCAGAGCAAATTCATACGATTCAAGATTAGCCTTGCCTAATTGATCCATCAGATTACTTGCGCGTTTTTTAACATCAGCTACAGGCTCTGTCAAAGCCTGCAACGATCTTAACTTACTTGTCACGGATGCAGGCGTGAGATATTGCATCAGCGTTGCCTCTAATGCGGCCAGGGTGAATTTGTCAATGCGCAGGGCGCGGTTGAGCGGGTTTTTCTTGATCTTAGCCAGAATTTCTTTATGGCCTGCAATAATTCCCGCCTGCGGCCCGCAAAGCAATTTATCACCGCTGAAGGTGACCACATCAACACCGGCGGATAGAACATCACGCACGGTGGGCTCATGGGGCAAGCCATAATTATCCAGATCAATCAAGCAGCCGCTGCCCAGATCATCATAAACCGGGATGGCGTGCTTTTTCCCCAGAGCAACCAAAGGGATGATTTCCGCTTCCTCGGTAAAACCGACTATGCGGAAGTTGCTGGTATGCACTTTCAGGATTAAACCGGTTGCGTCACAAATTGCTTTTTCGTAATCGGCAAGGCGTGTGCGGTTGGTCGTGCCTACTTCGCACAAGACGGAACCGCTCTTCTTCATTATTTCGGGAATGCGAAACTCGCCGCCGATTTCAATAAGCTCTCCGCGCGACACGATTGACTCCTTGCCTTCGGCCAGAGTATTTAAAACCAGCAAAACGGCAGCGGCGTTATTATTGACAATCAATGCGTCTTCGGCTCCAGTTAGCGCGCAAATTAATGAACTTACATGATCATAGCGCTGACCTCGCTCGCCTGTAATCAAATCAAACTCCAGATTGGAATAGCCCCTGCCCACTTCCATAATACGCTGCAGGGC
>JANXZU010000123.1 GCA_025355345.1 Syntrophaceae bacterium | reverse complement strand
GTGGAAATGCCGCGTATGGACGGAATAACCTTCCTGCAGAAGATTATGAGTCAGCATCCGATTCCTGTTGTTATTTGTTCTTCGCTGGTTGAAGATTCTTCGGGAACGGCATTGAAGGCACTGGAATATGGTGCCGTGGAGATTATCCAGAAACCAAGAATCGGGACAAAACAGTTTTTAGAAGAATCAAGGATAAGGATATGCGATGCAATAAAAGCCGCGGCAATAGCGCGGGTTAGGCCCATTTCAAAACACCGTCAGGTTGAACCAAAACTTACAGCCGATGCGATAATGCCCAAGCCCAGAAGCAATGCTATGGTAGAGACAACAGATAAAGTGATCGTTGTCGGAGCCTCTACCGGTGGAACTGAAGCTATTAAAGTCTTTTTAGAAAAGATGCCCGCCGATGCGCCGGGCATTGTTATTGTTCAACATATGCCTGAACACTTTACAAAATCATTTGCCGACAGACTGGATACTCTTTGCAAGGTATCAGTAAAAGAAGCTCAAGATAACGATACTGTAATGACGGGGAGGGCGCTTATCGCGCCGGGTAATTTTCATACTTTGCTTAAACGCAGTGGTGCACGCTATTATGTTGAAATCAAGGAAGGACCTCTGGTTTCACGTCATCGGCCCTCGGTAGATGTTTTGTTTCGCTCGACTGCCAGATATGCCGGCGGAAACGCTGTAGGTGTGATCATGACAGGAATGGGTGATGATGGCGCCAAAGGTATGCTGGAAATGAAAGAGGCCGGAGTCTATACGATAGCGCAGGATGAGGCATCCTGTGTCGTTTTTGGCATGCCGCAGGAGGCAATTAAGCTTGGGGCGGTAGCTAAAGTCTATCCTCTGGAAGACATTGCTGCCGCGGTCTTGCGGAATTGCAATCGATAGCGAAGCAAAATATCAGTAGGAGATTTATGGAATTGCTGTCGGGGAAATTTAGATTAAAGGTAGTAGGAAGCGAGCTCATTCCCAATGTGAATATTCTAAGTGAATTAATCGGTTCGACTGAGAGTGAATTTCTATCCGTCGGTGAGAAGCTGCTTGATTTTCATCAAAGAGCAAGTGATGTCGCTTCTATGACTACGGAAGCGGCACAGCATATTGCCGGAAAAGAAATGGGCACAATTATTGATGACTTCAAAACTGTTTTATCAATGGCCGAAAATTTAAAAGGCGGCTTCGTTACGGAAACAGACATTCTTAAGTCTATCGATAATGGTTTTTCAAAAATTCGTTCTCCGCTTATCGGTTTTGAGAAGGTTGTCCGCAATCTGAACATTCTTTGTAATTTTATAAAAATTGAGATTGCGTGCCTTGGGAGATCCGATACAGGATTCAATGCTCTGGCCGATGATGTGCGCCGCATTGCCGCAGAAATAGGAACAAAAACCTCCGATTTAGTTTATAAAACTGATTGCCTTACACTTTTGCTAAAAGAAAATCTTTCCCTGATAGAAAATCTGGGATCAAAAAATGAAAATCAGACAAAAATTATTTTACAAAATATAGTTGCCAACATCGGGATGCTTACTGAAAAAACAAAGATGTCTACCAATTCGATGAATGAAGTAGCTGAAAAATGGAAAATAATATCGGCTAATATGGCTGAAGTCGTGGAGTCAATGCAATTTCATGATATCACCCGTCAACGCTTTGAACATGCCCGCGACGCTTTGAAAGAATTGCCGGAAAAGATTTCTAATAATAGAAAAGAAAGAAGCGGCTGGAACAGGCTTTATCAATTATTAAAGAATAATACGGATAAAGGCAGCGGGACTTCGAGAAGAAAATATTCAGACGCGGATCTGATTGCCGACACTTGTGATCTGCAAACAGCCCAATTGCGTAGTGCCCGGGACGCTTTTGTCGCCGCGGTCGTTCGCATATTAGATAATTTGACAAATATTGCCGGGCATGCCGGTTCAATGTCGGAAGATATATATGAAATTACAGGTAGCGGTAATGACAGGAAAGGCTCATTTATACCGGAACTCGAGCAGGATGTTGATTATCTTGACGATTGCATAAATGAATGCATGAAGTTAAACAAGGATTTATCAGTAGCAATGCTGGAAGTGGCAAAAACAGCATCGGGTATGTCTGTCTATATGAGGGAAATGGAAAAGCTAAGTATTGAAATGCAGATACTTGCTCTGAATGCCCGTGTGCATGCCGCGCACATTGGTGATCAAGGAGCAACTTTAGGAGTGTTGGCTGATTCCATTCATTCGTTGGCAATAGAAACAACTACTCAGGTAGGCTTTATTTCACTGAATCTTAAAGATGTTATCATTAATGCCGAAAATCTGGCGACAAAAGCAAATTCGGATAACTTAACTGTTCAGGACAAAGCCGGGAAAATCAAAAAAAATCTGAAACAGATTATTGAGCCGATAAAAAAAATGGATGATGAAATTAATTTGCTTTTGCCGCGCATTGATGAGGCGGGGAAAATGCTGGCCGATGATATCGGCCAATTGACAGCAAACGTTGTTATTCATAATAGAATTGATGAAAATATAGAAAACGTTGTTCTGCATTTGAGTAATATTTCGGCAAAGGTGAGAGTTAATAAAGCTGCAAGCCCGACGTCCGGAGGTGCGAGCCATCTTGATGATTTATCTAAACGCTATACAATGCATTCTGAGCGAGAAACACATCTTGGCTCGGCGAAGCCTGCCCAGGCAGGAATGCCTTTGAAAATAGACGCTTCAACAAATAATCAATTGTCTGTAGTTATGCCCGGTAAATCTCCCGTCAAGGAAGATGATTTAGGTGATAATGTAGAATTGTTTTAGCTGTTCATATTATACCAAGTTGCTTTCAAACACTAAGATTTTAATTTTCGAAAGCTTACTTGGTATTATGCACGGTAATCAAACTATTAGTATCCGATAGCTAATTGGTGTTAAGTGTTTTCCAGAAAGAATTCATTCGCCATCTCTATTTCCGCCTGAGTTTCCTGATAAAAGCTTCCGGTATTTTCAATAACTGTATTTAATGATTGATTGATTTTATCCGGAAAAATATCATTATTCAGAGGTAGCTTGTCTTCTTTATATTTGGAAAAAAGATTGGCAAGAATGACACAGGCAGATAATCCGGCATTCGCTGAAGTAATCTTGCTTGTGTGATGAGATGAGATAGCTTCAATCAGAGAATCAGGAAACAGCCATCTTTTTGCCAGATATGCTCCAATCTCGGCATGATCAACCTGTGCAATAGAGCGTTCCGCGTCATAAAAAGACAATCCATCTTTTTGCTTTTTCTGCCAGACCAGGCTGAATTCTTCCTTAAAGTGCTGGATCATGATAAGCTTCCCCATGTCATGTAAAAGCCCGGCGATGAAAGCGTCTTCAGGTGGGGCGATGCGGCTTTTTTCTGCCAGATGCTTGCTGAGTACGGCCACAGCGATAGAATGGCTCCAAAAATTCTTTATGTCAAATCCCTGAAACTTTTCTTTTAAGGCGAAAACGTCAAGAATAGAAACAGATACAATGGCATTTTTCACAGTATTGAAACCAAGAATCATTACGGCTTGAGGAATAGAACTTATTTTGGAGCGAAATCCATAAAAGGCACAATTCACTATGTGTAATACTTTGGAACTCATGGCCTGATCCATTTCAATAATACCGGCCACGCCTTTTACAGATGCATCGTTATTTTGTAATGCTTTGTTGACTTTGAAATAAATCATCGGCAGCGTTGGCAATTCTTTAATGCTGTCTATTTTTTTCCAGAAGGCTGTTGGTTCCATATTGCTCCTTTGCAAATTAAGGCTGTTTTATCGTCAGATAAATTTACTTATATTTAATTTTAAAAATTATTATGAGAAGTCCCAATACCAGTCCGGTTGCATTGGCGATGATCACCGGGAAAGAATGCAGCATAATACCATAGATCATCCATAAAAAAATACCGAAGCAAAAAACTATAAACATGGTGAGAGAAATATCTTTCGTCGATTTTGTTTTCCAAATCTTTATAACTTGGGGAACAAAAGCGATGGTGGTCAGTGCCCCCGCAATATAACCAATAATTGAAGCCATGTCCATTTGATTATTCCTTTTATTTGTAAAACTCAAATTTTAATAACGCAACAAAGTCATGTCCGTCAGTTGAATAATACTACTTGTGAAGAGATAGATCGGTCAAGTTCTTTTCTTACAGCCATGCCCAGTATCTCTTTGATGTAAGGCTTTCTTATGTATGCACCGGCGCCTAAGCCTTTGGCGGTTTTCACCCGATCAGATTCCGAAAAGCCGCTGACAATGATTGCTTTCTGCTTAGGATGAATTTTAAGAACGCTCTTGTAAGTATCGAGTCCATCCATGCCGGGATCCATTATCATGTCCAGAACGATTAAGTCGGCTTGGTGCTCTTTTAAGTATGTAACCGCCTCTTCACCACTTGCGACAATCGATACATTGTAATTGAGCGACGTAAGCATACCTGCCGCAAGGTCGCGCTGCTCTTTAACATCATCCACAATAAGGATTGATTCACCATTGCCCATGTACCCGGAAATAGATATTTCATGGCCTTGAGCGGGAGTTTCTTCATTCGTTACGGGAAAATAAAGGGTAAATGTGCTTCCTTTGCCTTCTTCACTGAGCACGTTGATGTATCCGTTATGATCCTTAACTGTACTCCAGACAACTGCCAGTCCCAAACCAGTTCCGCTGCGGCCCATAATCTTCTTGGTATAAAATGGTTCAAAGATGCGTTTGAGGTCTGACTCTGATATTCCTTCGCCCTCATCGGATACGGAAAGGACAACATAATCTCCCGCATGGATTTTATCATAGCCGGAAATCGGTTTGTCCAGATACCGGTTGGTTGTGCTGATGGTTAATGTACCGCCTTTGGGCATGGCCTCTGCGGCATTGGAGACCAGATTGTATAGCGATTTACCAAGATGGACGGAAGAACCGGAAATGTTCAGCAGAGCAGATTCCAGATTGGTTTTAATCGTTACTGCTGGATGGTGAAAAGATAAATTAGAAAGTTCCGGTGATCCTTGACAATCGGCAATGATTTCGTTGAGGTTAATAATGCTTCGACCGGGGACGCCTCTTCTGGCGAGGGTCAGCATGTCATCCACTATTGCTGCTGCTTTCAGACCGCCGCTCACAACGTTCTCCAGTCTATTCCTTAAGGGACTTTGCTTGTCGAGACTATCAAGGGTAAGTTCCGCGTAACCTACGACTATACCCAAAACATTGTTGAGATCATGGGCGACACCTCCGGCCATTGTGCCTAGTGCCTCCATCTTTTCAGCACGACTAAGGCGTTCTTCAAGGATTTGTTTTTCCTCCTCGGCATGCTTGCGTGCTGAAATATCTCTTGTTACACCGATAATGCCGATCGGTTTGCCGTTTTCTCCGGGGAGATATTTCAATTCATTCTCTGTCCATATAGTTGATCCGTTTTTGCAATATTCTTCCAATTCAATGGTCAGCTTTTCTGTTATATGTTCAGGGTTGTTTATTAAGGCCTTATTGCTTTCTTCCATGGCTCTTAAAACATTTTGCAGTGACGCTGGTGTTAATACCTCATTTATCTTTTGTGACATTGCGTCCTCTACGGTCAAGCCACGAACCTTTTGGACAGAAGGGCTGATGTAGGTGAAATTAAGGTTCATATCTACCGTCCAGATGATATCAGCGACATTATCATTCATAAAACGATATTTACTCTCGCTCTCCTTCAGATCCTTTATTTTTTGATTCACCTTGGTGCGTAACATCCAAGTCCATAGCAATGAACCGATAAGGAGCAAAGTTAGGGGAATAAACACAATGGCGGCATATTTGACTGCCAATCCTAATGTAATCCTGGTTGGTTCCAGCACACTCAGCCATTTGTCGTAAAGTTTTTGGTACTCGCCGGTCTGATTAAGAATATTGAGTCCTTCAGTAAAACGTGAAAGCAGAAGGTTATTGCCTTTCCGTACCGCAAAGCAGTTTTTGAAAGGCTCAAGGGAATGACCGACAGATGTGATGTTTGAAAGCTTGAGCTCCTTGATCCAGTATAATCCGGGCATCTGGGCAACCAGGGCATAGTCGCCTTTTCCCGATGCAAGTAACCGTAGTGCATCGGCTGGTGTTTCGGTCAAGAGCAGTCTGTCAGTCAGGTGATGTTTGAGGATATAGTCGTGCATGACCTCGCCACGCATGACCTCGCCACGCATGACGATGATTTCCTTATTGCGCAGGTCTTCTAGTGACTTGATGGATGGTGAATTTAAGCGGGCGAAAATTGCATCGCTTACAATGGCAAAGGGCGGGGAAAAATCAAAAATCTTTGCGCGTTCCTCCGAATAAAACATGCCGGGGATGATATCAATTGTGCCGTCTTCAAGTGCTTTACGTGTTTCAGGCCACGGACTGAGCCTGTTTTCTACATTCATGCCCATGGTTTTTGCAATAGCCCTGGTCAGTTCCACCGCGAATCCGGTGGGATTACCATTTTTATCAAGAAAGCTATAAGGCGGATAACCAATTTCTCCACCGACAATTATTTTTATTTTTTCTGGGGCAGTTGTCTTGATTGCGGCTGCCGGAATAACGCTTATGGCGAGAGTAATTGCGATCAAACAGGTAACGAATAATCTTTGCCTGATATTTCCAACCGGTAAGGCGCGTATAATATGATAAACATGATTGAGCAATGTAAGAGTTTTCTGCATAAGTACGTACATCTCTTTTTTTCTTTCGAGAGTAATTTAAATTATATGTTGTTTATCGTCAGGTTGAATAATTCACTTTACATCCTCAATAGATTCCACCCGAATACTTTTAGCATCTTCAAAAAGGATGCTTTCGTGATAGTCCGTTATGCCCGAAAGCATTTTAATTATCAGGTCTTCGGTAACATCATAATATTTTGAGTAATTATTAGTTCGACTCCCACTTACCATCTTGATCTGATCCGGTACTATCAGTATAATTCGTTTCATAGTACTTCACCTCAATAGTTATTGTTTCCAACACCCTCTGAAACTATGATTATTTCCCCTGTCAGTAAACTGCGCACGCTAATCTTCATAGTGTTTTTATTTGAGTTAACTTAATAATTACGCAAATAGCAATAATAGTCAATATTAAAGAGATGCCGATATATATTGTCGGAAATAAATCTTCAGGCACATTTTATTAATGTTTTCCCTTGATATAATTATCCGTCAGCACTTTATCTATTGTTCGAGAAGATGAGGGTGCAGGTAATCCATCATCAGAAATGATGCGTAGAAAATTAGTGATGATATTGAAAGTAGCGCCCCAAAGAACCTCCTCGCCTCCCACGTCATCAGGAATGACCAGGCAGGGCATCTGATACAAAAGGTGCTCAGGATCATTCGTCGCAGCTGTTTTAATTTCCAGCGTGGCATAATTGGAGTGATCAAAGAAATAGCTTACCGGAACCTCTAATATTTTATCCACTTCTGAACTCAGCTTATATTGAAATGGTTTTTCGGTAAGACATACGACAGGAAAAATTGTTCGAGCAAGAAAACTAAGTGAATAACAGGGTAGCGCACCTAAAAATTTTACATTAAAAGGATTTAAACCTACTTCTTCCCATGCTTCTCTTAGAGCCGTTGTTAAAAAAAGACGAATTAAAGAAGCTGTTTTGTTGTCCCTGAATTGAGATGATTTAAAATTATGGCCATTTATATTAGGAATTATTCCTGTTTTTAATAAATGGCTTATTATTCTATCCAATCGCTGATGCAAAATACCGCCGGGGCAACTGATGTCACCCGCCTGTGTGACTGTGCTGGAACGTTTGATTAACTGGAAAACGTATTGAGAACCGTTTTGAATTGATCTGTAATTAATCAGCAGAACAATACCTGCTGCCAGTTGGTTTGGTACAGTCTTACTATTGGCAATAAATTCATGCTTATCTTTATAATCAAGTGAAACCGAGTTTAGTTTTTTAGATACAAATTGAGGGAACTTGTCCTTTTGAGAAAATAGAGAAAAATCCATATTGATCCTAAAAAATCAATTTAATATTACTTCGGCAATCATTTCTTGATACCAGCATTTTACCGGGAAAAAATCCAGAAAACCGCAATGCCCACCGTATTTTTGCATTGATATCCGGAAAAATTCATTTTCCTGCAAAGATTGATAATCAACCAGTGGAATAACCGGATCATCTTCGGAAATAAATATTTTTACCGGTATATTTAATTTCTGGAAGGAATCGTTTTGCAACGTATATAACTTAAAATAATCGCGGTATGTAGTTAATTCGGGGAAATAAGGCATGAGATTTTCCGTCAGCTCCATACATGTTTCAGCTTGCATAATTTTATTGAAATTATATTTCTCAGGAAAAAGCTGCTGCTTTTTGACCAATGACCGCTTCCATTTTTTCAGGAAATATTTGCGATAAAAAAAATAACCGTTATCAATAGCCAATGTGGTCTTATGGGGATCAAGCGGCGGGCTGATGGCAAAAACGTGTTTTAAGTTTGTTATCGGTATGCTGGCGTGTGTCATAGCGATCCGCAAAGCAAAATTTCCTCCCATTGAAAAACCAATTAGATATACAGGAAGGTTATCTGATTGTCGGGATAAATAATTCACAGCATCGAATGTTTCTTCCAGAAGAGCGCCATGAAAAAGCCCTGCATTGAGATGGTGTGAATCTCCATGATCCCTCAAATTCAAACGGCAAATGGAAAAACCAAGATTGTAAAAATAATCTCCTGTCGAGAGAACATAAGCGGAAGAAGAAGATCCTTCCCATCCATGCAGGATAATAATCATTCCTCTGGAAGCAGCATGATGAGAAATATACGCCTGTAATCTGGAATCTACAGATGTGTCGATTATTATTTCACGGGAGCAATCCAGCATGATGTTTTTTCGGGGCACGCGCAGCTGTGAACTGGCCATAATAGACTGGAGATGAGGACTTCTAAAAACAAATGAGGGATTGAATGTTTTATTAAGTTTTATTTTATTTTTTTTCATTAATTTTACAAAGTCTCCCCGCCTGATAAGCGGGGAGACTTGATTATGGTGGCGGTGCCCTGATTTGAACAGGGGACACTACGGATATGAGCCGTATGCTCTAACCAGCTGAGCTACACCGCCGTTATTGCAATTAAGATCCTGACAAAATTGGTTCGTGCGACGCTATACCCAAGCGCGCAAATATTGTCAATGACTTATTGATCGGTATCCATCTTATAAACAACAATTACACTTTTTTCACGCAGAGAAGCACCGACAGACAGGACCAAAGCCAGTACAATTTCCTGCTTACCATCATTATCTATATCTTTAATGCAATAATCGGCTACATAACCGTTAATTTTTTTTGTTCGCCAATTTTCCGCCATCCCCAGTCCGTCCCATTCCAGATTATATATTTCACTGGAAGTAAAAAATTTCGCATATTTAAATGCGCGGCCTGCGGAATCTCTATTTTTAACTATAATAATCTGTTTTTTTCCATCCTTGGTTGTAATAATAGGTATACGTAAATTAATGTAAGCACTTTTTTCATTTTCACCAGGTTTTGTTTTATCAATGTTTTCAAAATAGTTGTTGCTGCCACCAAACACTTCATCGCTTCTCCAGATTAAATCATCGTTAGAAAAACCAAAAGTTAAAATTCTGGATAAAGGTTTTGTTGTTTTTGCAAAGATGCATAAATAATCAAGCTCATCCAGGCCGATTATTTTTTCACCAGTACCGCCAGTGCCAAAATCATCAATATTTATACCGTAAATGGATAGGCCTAAAGGTATTTTCATTTGATGATCATCAACATATTTACCGTCTTTCCACACAATTTCGTAAATGGGCGTATCAAATGGTTTGTCGAAACCATATTTTTGCCCAATTAATATAGGGATGCCAGATGGCGTATCAAGTACACGTAAGAACCAGCGTACATCCGATGCAATTTTGACATATTTACCATCTTTAAACTGCAGAACAAAGGTTTCAAGCGTTGTATTGTTGAGAGAAGTAACAAATATTTGTTTATTGCCATCTTTGTTAATATCAGCAATATCTACGGCAAGGTATTTATGGTATGATTTTCCTGATATTTTTTCTAATAATTTTAGTTCATTGCCGGTTTTCTGATATATGTAAACATTGTTGCTGTCTATAGCCACTACTTCGTTTTGGCCATCACCATTTACGTCCCCTATATCCATGCCCTTAAATTCTGTAGGAATTTTCTGGCTCATCCAGAATCCCTGACGATTAGTAGGATCCGGTGTGTTGATAAAATCAGGATTGATGGCAGAAGTCAAAGTTCCTTTTCTGCCACCGGTTTTCATACCGGCAATTATTTGAGATTCGCGGGAAAGTGCCGTAGTTGGAGGTTTAGCGGTTCCAACGGCAGCAGGCGCGGGAACCGCAGGCGCGGTTTGTGGTGATGATGTTCCGAGGATATGTTGCACGATTTTTTGAGAAAAATCGTTAATTTTTGGCATTATTTCATCTGAATTTTGTGATTGAGTGAAGATGCCTATATCAGGTTTGGAGGCGAAAATATCAACCAGTTTCCCATCAATACTAAGAGAGTTGCCTATTTTAGTGATGCTTCCCCAGACGACATAATCGGACTTTAATTTTTTGCCCAGTTTATATACGTCACTTAATGTAATTTCTTTTAAATTAGATTTTTTTAGTTCCGCAAGAACAACATCTTTATCGGTCACTTCAATTTTACTATTGACCGATATTCGCGTGGAAATCATTTCCGGGATTCCCTTTTTCAGATAATCGTCAGTTTTATCTGCGCTATTAAATGTAAAAGGTAACACAGTTACAGAGTATTTATCCTTCGCCCAGAGAGAACCGGTGGCAGAGAGAAGAATAACTAAACAAAACATATATTGAAAAGTTTTTCGCATATTTAGCTCCTTTTTTTATGCCGTAAACATTTACGGCATGTGTTTCTAGCATTTAAAAACTGATAATTCAAGAATGATTTGTGAAGATAGAATCATTCGTTAAAACTACTGATGGTTATTACATTATTAGTTTAAGTATTTATCGGTATGACATACAGCATAACGGCGAAGAAATGACAAACACTTCCGGTAAGGACAAATAAATGCCAGATTGCGTGATTGAAGGGAAGCCTGTTCCAAGAATAAAAAATAGTGCCTAATGTGTAGGCCAGTCCGCCACAGATAAGCAGGATGAGACCTCCTCCCGGCAATGTTTGAAAAAGAGGTTTAATTGCAAAGATAACAATCCAACCCATTAAAATATAAGCAATAGTAGAAATAATATTAAAGCGGTGGACGAAAAATGCTTTGAGTACAACTCCAATTATTGTTAGAGACCAAACTAACGCAAATATACTCCAGCCCAGAACTCCGCGTATAGTTACAAGCGTAAAGGGAGTATAAGTTCCTGCAATTAATATATAAATGCAGGAATGGTCCAATATCCTGAACACATACTTTAATTTTGGTGTTTGAAAGCTATGGTAAAGAGTTGAAGCTGTGTAGAGCAAAACAAGCGCAGATCCAAAAATTGTACAACTTACAATGTGAATTGAATTCCCGTATATACTGGAG
>JANXZU010000072.1 GCA_025355345.1 Syntrophaceae bacterium | reverse complement strand
CGTTTATGGAGGCAAAATGGATTCATCATAGGTTAATTTGAAAGCCAGCAATGGTAAGTTTGATTTTCATCTTCAGTTTTCTTCTGAAAAATTTGTCCAAATTTGATTACCAGCGGTATTTTTGCTTTTTTCAAAGGTCTCATCTTGTATGTTTCACGGTTCAAATCCAATATTTTAAATTGAACATCATATTTTGAATGAGCCCTGACATAAGCGGCCATGGAAAGAATACCCGTAGGAAGTGTGAAGATTGGCACCCTTGCCTTGAGCTGTTTAGAAATATAGTTACTAATATCAAAATAAGGAGGAATTATAAATAGCAGTTTTTTTGACGGCCTAATCATTTTTTTTAAGTCTCTTTAAGATTCTCAATCTTACTTCTGCTTATTGATGTGTACAGAAGAATCTACACGTTTTAATAATATCTCCGCATAAGAATCGATATCATCCGGTAGGCAGTGGGATAATTGACCGCATGCCCCGCAAATGTGGTGCCCTTTGCGCTTTTTCAGAAGATGCATTTTACGGTACTCAAAAAGTGCATCGCTGTTCCAAATGTCCTTGAAGTTTTCCGTTTTCACATCGCCCACAATCAGCTTCCTTGCCCAGTCCAGAAAGCACAGACTGACTTTGCCGTCCGAGTTGATGCTCAGAGAATAGAAAATATAAGGACATACCTCCACTTCCTTTATCTCCTGTCCGTAGATGCCGACCGATTTGTTCGGTGTGGCATCCGTCATTTCGAATGTCGGCCAGCATGGCGCGATATGCTCGATAAAGATTCTATCCGAGATGTTTCCAAATATTTCAAAGAAACGGTTATGATCATCGGGCGAAAGATTGTCACCGACCATTTTGATACAGACCAGGCAGTTTCCTCGATGTTCATAATAATGCCGGATATTATCGACCAGTTTATTAAAATCCATTTTGTAGTTAGTGAATTCCCGATAGGATTCATCAGACAGCCCATTGAGCGAAATATATATCCTGTCCAGCCCAGCATCGATGAGTCCCAAATTTTTCTTTGGTTCAAGAAGGGAGGCGTTGGTGGTCGTATCGACCTGCAAAGCGCAGCCGCGTTCTTTGGCGTAACGGACCATGTCAGCAAATCGCGGATTCAGGAGCGGTTCACCGTCTTTATAAAGGCGCAAAACCTTGATGGGTTTTTCAAATATGCACAAATCGTCAACAATTTTTTTATACAGCTCGAAATCCATCAGGCCAGAGCACCTTTTAGTTTTTTTAATTAATGCTTTGTTGCCTGTAGGACAAAATTTACATTTGAAGTTGCAAAGGTCGGAGGGGTCGAGGAATATCAAAAAAGGCGTCTCCAATGGGATAACCTCTTCCAGCTTTGTTCGATTCTCCAGTTCAATGCGCGGCTTTATTTCTGCCTTCATTGACTATCCCTTTGTTGAGATGCCCAGTCTATAGCTTCCGACAATCCCCTTATCAATGAATATGATGGTTGCCAGCCTAAATTTTTCAAACGCGAATTATTGCCGCAAATAAACGGCGGCTCCCAGTTACGATATGGCAGGGCACCAAAATGAATCAGGTCGACACGGCCCATCAGGTTTCCAATAGTTTCTAGCAATTGATGAATGGATACGGGTACACCTGATGAAATATTGAATACGCCGTTGGCCTGCTTTTCGGTCATTACACAAAAGGCTTCGGCAACGTCTTCAACATGAATGTAGTCGCGGATCTGTTCCCCTTGTGATGCAGGGAAAGCAGCGCCTTGCTTTAAAGCGTCGATAGCTGAGGGAATCAGTCGCCGTTTGTCTTCCTGATGACCATAAGGATAAAATATTCGTCCCCAGGCAAAATTAATCTTTTCCTGTGCCGCTAACTGTTGGCCTAGAAGACAACAGGAAAGCTTTGCTGCTGCGTAAAGACTGGCCGGCCGCGTGGGTGTACTTTCGTTCAGGTAGCCAAAATCTGTGTCATATTCTGCGCACGTTCCTGCCATAACCACCTGGCGGCATCCGTTTTTTAATAATATATTTAAAAGTGATAAACTTGCGGTTAACGATTGAATGTTTTCCGCCGCCTGCAGATATTTTCCCGGTTCAGCATACCACGCCAGATGAATACAAGCTTCCGGTTGGAATTTAGCCAGTGCTTGCTGTAAAATACTAACATCACTAAGTGTCCCGGTTATGACCTCAAAACTAATACGCACATCCTGCAAACGCATCAATGGATCGTCCGGGATTGCTAACACTACAACAGAATGTCCCTTAGCCAGTAAAGCCTTTGTTACATGCGAGCCGATGAAACCGGAAGCGCCCGTTACAAATATTCTCATGACAATATCCTCATGGCTGGTATCGCTGCGGTAAATACACCGCCCCAGTCCCGCACGTAAGCATGTTGCTTAACTATCTCATCAGCAATGTTCCATGGTAGAATCAATACAATATCCGGTTTGCCTTCCTTTAGTACCGCAGGTGGCAAAATAGGGATGCGGCTGCCAGGGAGATATTTCCCCTGCTTAGAAGGTGCCGCATCGCAGACGTATGGTAACAAGTCCGGTTTGACCCCGGTGTAGTTGAGCAGAGTGTTTCCCTTGGCGGCAGCACCGTAGGAGGCGACAGCTTTTCCTTGCTTCTTGGCTTCCAGAAGAAAAGTGAGTAAATCATTCTTTACCTTATCTGCCTGTTCCTGAAAACCCTGGTAATAGAGGGCACTTTTCATTCCAACCGTGGTTTCTCTATCCAGCAGCTTGGCAACATTTTTTCTGGCCGGATGCTTACCCGTGTCAGTTCTTTGGGCAAAGACACGCAGGCTGCCGCCGTGCGTGCAAAGTTCTTGGACATCGAATACTGAGAGACCGTTGTATCTGAAGATTTGATCTACTGTGCTGAAAGACAGGTAAGAGAAATGTTCGTGGTAGATAGTGTCAAACTGCTTATGCTCAATCAACTGCATCAGATGCGGAAACTCAAAGGTTGCAACACCTTGCGGTTTAAGCAGTAAAGCACAGCCTCTTACAAAATCGTTGATGTCTGGCACATGGGCCAGAACATTGTTGGCTACCATCAGGTCGGCCTGCCTGCCTTGGTTGGCCAATTTATTTGCCAAGCCGACACCGAAAAACTCTTCCAAAGTTTCAATGCCCTTGAGACGCGCTGCGGAGGCTGTGCTTGCGGTAGGCTCAATGCCAAGGCAGGGAATGCCTCGCTGCTTAATATATTGCAGCAGATAACCATCGTTGGAAGCTACTTCCAACACAAAGCTTTCGTTACTCAGGCTGAAGCGTTCTACCATTTCACGGACATAGTGAGCGGCATGGTCCAGCCATATTGCCGAAAAAGAGCTGAAGTAAGCATATTCATCGTTAAACAATTCCGCTGCTCTGGAGTAAGCCTCGGCCTGCACCAGCCAGCAGGACTCGCACACGAGGACTTTTAGCGGGAACCATTTTTCCGGTCGTCGCATGGTCAATTTTGTTAGGTACGCATTGGACGGAGGGGCACTGCCAAGGTCGATTAGCGTTAAAGTAACATCCGCTCCACAATGACGGCATTTCATATTTCCACCGCCTGAAATTTCTCGGTTATAAATGGATGACGGAGATCGCGATCTGAAATATCTGTTATCGGCATGGGCCATACAACTCCAATTTTTGGATCTGCGATATTGATGGCGCCTTCTGAGTGGTCGTTAAACGGTACGGAATGCAGGTAGATCAATTCGCAATCTTCAACAAGCGTCTGAAAACCATGAGCAAAGCCTTCCGGTATAAGAAGGCTCTTGAGATTGGAAGCGGAAATAATTTCACCGTGCCACTGCAAAAAGGTAGGCGAACCCTTCCTGATATCCACGGCGATATCGTAAACCTCGCCCCGCAGGCAACTGATGATCTTGAATTCTGCGTGCGGTGGATACTGAAAATGGAGGCCGCGGACAGCGCCCTTCTTTACTGTATGTGTATGGTTAATCTGGGCGAGTGGTTTTTTAAATCCGTAACCCTGGAATTCCTCGGCGCAAAAGAAGCGACAGAAAAAGCCCCGCTGATCATCGAGAGGTTTCCGCTGCACAACCGAAAGTCCAGCAAGCGGCGTGGGATGGAAATCGAAACGATTTTTCTGTTTTACTTCCAAATCTTCCATTTGGCCGTGCCGTCATTCCATATTTTGTTGAGGAATTCCATGTCGCGCAGTGTGTCCATGCAGGCCCAGAATCCCCGGTGTTTGTACACCATCAGTTGTCCCTCTTTGGCGATTTGCTCCAAAGGGCCGATCTCAAAATCGCATAAATCATCCGTCGTCAGGTAATTAAAAATCGCCCGGTTGAATACGAAAAAGCCACCGCTGACGAGGCCTTCGCCGTCTTGGGCTTTCTCGCGGAAAGCTTCTACACGATCGCCGTCTGTTTTCAGCTCGCCAAATTGCGAGGCAGGGCTGATTCCCGTGACGGTTGCTATTTTGCCATGAGCCTTATGGAAAGCCAGCAGCTGGTTTATATCCACATCGGCGATGCCGTCGCCGTAGGTCATGATGAAAGTATCACCGGTGATATATTTTTCAATCTTTTTTAAACGCGCGCCCTTGAGTGCCTTTTCGCCTGTATCAGCCAGGGTTATTTTCCAGCCGGCTTCGTCGTGGGCATAATGAATGTACGTTCTTTCCGGCCGCCCCAGCTCAATTGCTATGTCATTGTTCATGAGTTCATAATGGCAGAAATAGTTTTTGATCATTTCTCCCTTGTAACCGAGGGCAAGGACAAAGTCTTTGTATCCAAAGTACGAATAATACTTCATGATGTGCCAGAGGATAGGACGATCACCGATATTGACCATTGGTTTAGGACGGAACTCCGTTTCTTCTCGAAGGCGCGTTCCCACGCCACCACAAAGAATTACTACCTGCATGTCTTGATTCATAGTCTATCTCCGTTTCGATCTGAATACTCTTTGTAATGATGAATTTGTTCGACGCAGTAGTAATACAGGTCGTTATCCCTGCTTCGATCGTAAAATTTTCTATACCAATCTGCTGTCATCTGTAAGCATTCATCTATGGTTAGAACGCTGTGCCAGTTGAGCTCGGCATGAGCTTTGTCACAATTAAGTTTGAGAAGTCTTGCCTCATGAAGTGCCTTGAAATCTGAAAGGTTTTCCCATGACCCATCTCCCCAGTATTTTATTAAACTATCAGCCATTTCTGAAACGTTCAACTGACTACTGTCATCGGGACCGAAATTCCAGACACCGGAATATTTTATCGGATCTTTTGAAATGTTTGCGCCTAACAACAGGTAGGCGCAAAGAGGTTCCAAGACGTGCTGCCATGGTCTGATGGCATGAGGGTTGCGGATGCCGATGGGATGATGACTACTCAAAGCACGAATGCAATCGGGTACGAGGCGGTCTGCACCCCAATCTCCGCCGCCGATGACATTGCCTGCCCGGGCGGAAGCGGCACCAATACCCATGCTTTGCCCAGCGTTCAAAGAGAAAAACGATTTCAGATAAGCGCTGAAAACAAGTTCCGCGCAACCTTTGGAGGCACTGTACGGGTCATGACCACCCAGCGGGTCGTTTTCCCTGTAGCCCCATATCCACTCCCTGTTTTCATAGCATTTGTCGCTGGTGACGTTGACCAGCACCTTAACGTTTGGGGTTTTACGTACGGCCTCAAAGACATTGACCGTGCCGCCAACGTTTGTGTCAAATGTTGTTTTCGGTTCGTCGTAGGAAAGGCGGACAATGGATTGGGCGGCAAGGTGAAAAACAAATTCCGGCTGATATTTTTTGAAGATTTCGAGGAGGTATTCGAGATCGCGGATATCTCCATGTATATGAGTTATTTTCCCCCGAAGCTTTGTTGCTTCAAAATTGTTAGGCTGGCTGGGAGGATCAAGTGCATAACCGACGACGTTAGCACCTAATTCCTTCAACCAGATAGCCAGCCATGACCCCTTGAAGCCTGTGTGGCCGGTGATTAGCACTGTCTTGCTTTTGTAAATATTATCGAACAATGATCCGTTCTCCAGGGAATCTTTTATGCAGATACAGCTCCGCCCTCTCAGTTACCAAAGTGATTGCATTATTGAGGATGTATCTTCTTAAACCATTTATAGTTTTGCAATATTAATGCCATTTTGCATAAAAATTCAAAGAATTAAATATGCGAATGTCCTTGAATTGCAAAGGTAAAAACAGAAAATTCGCCCTCGTTCAATTCACTTTTTTAAAAATTGTAATAATGTTATGTTTAGAGTGGAAATCATTTTCAACCTGCTTTGATTAAAACATCTGATGCATGCGATATCGCGCCCAGCAAGATAAAATCTGTCTCTGCGCCATTTTTGGCATGACGATCAGTGGGCTTTTTTCGAAAGCATCAAGTATGGAGCTTAAGTTTATTTTCCATTGAGACGATATAATCACATTAAAACCTTGGATTTGAAGGCCGACCACTATAGCGGGATCATACAGATTATGTAGCTTTTATATATTTGGCGCAGCAAAGATATTATCAAATCGTCAAATTTATGTCGTTTATGGTGACAAGGCTGTATCCTGATAAAATGACAGTACTCTGGTATATACGGAAATTGATCCAAATTATTAAAGTTTTTATTGTAAAATGTCGATATTAAAACCAAAGGGAAAATAACACAAAGAGGAGGTGAGATAAGTGAATATCAGCTCTGTGGAAATGAGTGGTGCAATGGCGGGTTCTTCGGCAACTGTGAATACGCCGGGTCAGACGCCGGAATCTTTTAAACCTGCACAGGCTGCAGGTCGTGATGAAGCTGTAACTATCGGGCAAGTAAAAGCTATGGTCGCGGACATGCAAGGCCAACTTGACAGTATGAACATCAGCCTTCAATATACTCTTTATGGCGCGCATGAAAGCAAGATAGCTGTAAAGGTAGTAAACAAAGATACTGGTAATGTGATTCGTGAAATACCTCCCAAAGAGATGCAGGCACTTCAGTCTAAAATGAGTGAACTGGTTGGCATGATCTTTAATGAAAAGGGTTAAAAGGTAAAATATTGCCGCAGGTATGAGACGATTTCCAGATTAATAAACGTTATGTCTTGAGATATTTGTTGTGTCCGTCTTTAGTACCACTTATTTTATATAATGCTTTTTTGCTTTAGCAATACAGTATTATTTGCAGGGCTGTATTGCATGGTAAGATAAATGTTCCTCTCAAAAATCGTTACTTCCGTAATAATCATAGTTCATCAAATATATATGGTCTCGGTTATACAATTTAATCTATCCTTTCGGTAATCTAAATTTGTTTACTCCATAATTTTATATCAGATAGATTACAATAAGGTATCTTTTGAACTACAATTTTAGAGATTGTGTTGAAGTTAAAATCATAAATTGATTGTCATATAATTGACGAATTTGACGTTTTTTGGACTGGTTTGTATAATCACGAATATGCGATCCGTGATTTCTCTTGACAGATGTATTATTTTATTCTGTACTCCCGGTCATAATTCTACTGAATATCGTTTTGAAGGGAGTTGAATAATGCCGGAAAATCCTTTGAAGTTACTTATGAATCCAAAATCTATTGCTGTCGTGGGCGCAAGTAATGATCCAATGAAAATGGGAACTATTCAGGCGCTCAGTATCGTAAAAGACGGCTATAAAGGCACGTTTTATCCTATTCATTTGACGGAAAAAACAGTTTTGGGACACAAGGCTTATGCTGCCGCTTCCGATCTGCCTGAAACTCCCGATCTGGTCGTTTTTATAGTTCCAAATAAGGCAATAACCGAGCTGCTTACAGATTTTGGTAAAATCGGTACTAAGCGAGCCATTATTGTCACCGCCGGTTACAAGGAAACAGGTGCAACCGGCCTGGATATGGAAAAAAAGATCAATGAAATAGCAGGGTGTTATGGGATACGTTTTGTCGGTCCTAATTGTCTGGGTATAATTAATTCCGAGATTAATTTGAACACTACGGTTGCTCCATTTCCTGCCAAACCGGGTCTGCTCGGATTTGCCTCACAAAGCGGTACTTACGTGACGCAGTCTCTGCCATATTTGAGAAAAAGGGGAATTCAATTCAGCAAAGCTATCAGTTTAGGCAATGAAGCCAATATCGACATTGTGGATGCACTTGCTTATCTGGGTGAAGATGAACAAACAAAGGCGATTATTCTTTATATTGAAGGAATACGGGACGGGAAAAGATTTGTGGAAGTAGCGCGTAAGGTAACTCAACGTAAACCAGTAGTGGCACAATATGTTGGCGGTTCGGCCTCCGGTGCCCGTGCCGGATCAAGCCACACCGGCGCTATGGCCGGTCCTGATTTTCTTTATAACGGCATCCTGAAGCAAGCTGGTGTAATCCGTGTTGGCTCCATTGAGGAGCTCTACACACATGGTTGGACACTGGCAACGCAGCCGCCTCTGCGGGGAAGACGCGTGGGAGTTATGACTAATTCCGGCGGACCTGCAACGGCCATTTCTTACACCTGTGATTTAGTCGGAATGGATGTTCCTCGATTCTCCGAGAATCTGCAAAAAGAAATTAAGCAATATATCGAGCCGCATGCGTCCGCGGCTAATCCTGTGGATATGACTTTTCATTTGAGCATGGAAAAGCTTGCCGTAACCCTGCCGGAGATCATGATGAAAAGTGGGGAGGTGGATGCGATAGTCCTGCATGGAATCATGCATTCCGGTTTTATGCAGGAAATTTATACTCATCTTGATGATCTTATTGGCGGAATTAGCCTCGAAGAATTTTTAAAGATGACTCAGCCCGTCATTGCCGAGGCCTTTGAACTTCCCCATAAGTATAAAATGCCTATGCTGATATCGTCATTTTTCGGTCGGGAAGATGGTTATACTCAAGGTTATCAGGATACAAACACACCGGTTTTTTCTTCTCCGGAAAATGCTGCGCGGGCCTTGGGTTCTCTTTATCACTACAAACTAATTAGAGATCGCAAACCGCAAGGCATTGTCAATCTCCCTGCATTAAGCAAACTTGCTCTCCGTCTCATCGGACAGGCAAAAGCAAATGGTCAAAAGGCACTGGACGAACATGCGGCGAAAAAATTACTGGCAGCCTACGGCGTACCTGTTACAAAAGAGGCACTGGTCTCAACGAAGGCGGAGGCTTTGGATGCTGCCCGAAAAATTGGTTATCCTGTGGCGCTCAAGGCCTGTAGTTGGGAAATTATGCATAAAAGCGGTAAAGGACTTATCGCGTTGAATATAGAGAATGCTACTCAGCTCAAAGATAATTTCTCGTCTATACAGAAAGCGGCAGGGAAACCAGTACCTGTGCTGGTTGGGGAAATGCTGCGGGGGAACAGGGAGTTTCTGGCCGGTATGACTCGTTTTGCGGGATTCGGACCATGTGTTGTGTTTGGTCTAGGCGGAGTTTTTACCGAGATCTATCGCGATACGACGATACGCATGGCGCCTCTTGCCGATGCGGATGTAGATGAAATGTTTGCTGACATCCGTGCCAAGGAATTGCTTAAGGAATTTCGCGGTATGCCGAAGGTGAAAATAGAAAAACTCATCAAAATAATCCGAGCTATTGGAGATATAGCCCTTCTGCATCCGGAAATAGCCGAGATTGATCTCAACCCAATTATTATCAGTGGAGCCAATCCGGTTGTAGCGGATGCGTTGATTGTTTTGAAGGATTAAGGTGTAGGGGCACGACTATAACCTTCAGGCTATTCTTCATGCCACTACAGGATATATATGTTTCTATTTCTTCTTTTTTGATTTGTTCATCAAATCACCAAAAGTGCCCATGGCTTTGGGCGCATCGGGAACGTAGCTGCGGAAATCATCACCTACTCCTTCGGAGGAAACATCCTGATTATTACCTGGAATGTTAAGAGATATGCGCTTACCGTCGCGATCGATCTTTTCAATTTGGACTTCTAATTGAGAATCAGCGGCAAGAACATCGCGGGCATGCTTAATTTTCTTGCCCCGCGACAGTTTGGATATATGCAAAAGGCCGTCTATGCCAGCCTCCAGAGTTATGAAAGCGCCAAAATCAGTCAGGCGGGATACTTTTCCCGTATGGACACTTCCTTCGAGATATTTAGCCACTACTTCATTCCATGGATCGGGCAGTGTATCTTTGAAAGATAACGTAATCCGGTCATTTTCCCAATCGAGATTGATTATTTTTGCCTCGATACTGTCACCGGGAGCATAGAGGGCTTTGGTGTCCTCCACCCTACCCCAGGTCATTTCCGAAACCGGCAGCAGCGCCTGTATGCCGCCGATATCTACAAACGCGCCAAAATCGCGCACAGAGGTAACCACCCCTTTTACAGTCATGCCTTTTTGCAGCGAACCCTTGAGGACATTAATTTTTTCCTGTTCGATTTTTTGCAGAAGTGGGCGACGTGAAAGTACGATGTTGCGGCCATTTTCGCTATACTCCATAACAATAAAATCAAATTTTTTGCCGACGTAATCAGCGACATTGTCGATTTTTTTCATATCCATTTGTGAGTATGGGCAAAAACCACTGGCGCTGGCGCTTATTCTGATCGAAAAGCCGCCTTTGGTTTCCTTTTCCACCGATGCTTCCAAGGGAATCTGATTCCTGTATGCGTTGAGCAAAAAGTCGTCAACGCTTTTGCGGGCGAGCAGTTTTGTCGTAAATAATCTTTCGCTGTGGCGTGAAGAAAGGAAATAAGCGGTAATTGTATCTCCTTCCTTTACTGTCAAATTGCCGTTATCATCGAGGAATTCATTTTTATCCAGATAACCTTCGCTTTTTGCGCCTAAATCGATAAATATCCATTCCGGTGAAATTTTTACTACGATTGCCTCTGTTTTTTCACCGGGGGCAAAACGTTTTGGGGTAAGATCTGTTTCGTCCAGCATTTCCGCAAAACTCTTTGTTTCTTCCATTATGTGATCCTTTTTTGCATTTATATTGAGTGTGGTTTTTTAAATTTTAGTTTTGATAACATGAAAAAAAGAATTTGTCTTTCAAATTTTAATGAGTCCCAAGTTTCAGAAGCGAAGCGCACTGAAATTTGTTGGACGAATTATCCCGCAAAGCGAAGCGACGAGGGATTAATCACACCAGTCATCAGCAACGGAGTGAACACCATAAAAGTATCCACTACCCCCTGCGCAAAGCACAGGGGTAGTTCGACTAACCAATTTCAACGCACTATGTTTTTGAAATTAGAGTCTCACTAAAAAAGTGTGGAAAATCAGATAAAAATGTACTATGAACAAATTAAGAATATCTAAGGAGTTAAACAACTTATGCGTTTTGAAATTGCCCGTGGCGGCAGCGGGCTTACTTATGAAATCCGCAATATCGTACTCATCGCTAACAAACTCAAAGAATACGGCATTGAAATCATTTGGGAAAACATTGGCGACCCGATCCAAAAAGGCGAAAAAATTCCGGATTGGATGAAAGAAGTCCTCATTGATATTATTAGGGAAGACGCCTCTTACGCTTATTCACCCACCAAGGGAGTGGATGCCACACGTGCTTTTATTGCTGGGCGCGTCAATGCGCGCGGCAAAGTTCAGATTACACCCGACGACATCATTTTCTTTAACGGCCTGGGCGACGCGATTGCCCGCGCCTACAGCTCCATCCAGGTGGATGCCCGCATGATAATGCCGGAGCCGACTTATTCCACTCATTTTATGGCGGAAGTGCTCCATGCGTCTTTTCCGTCCAATACGTATAGGATGAACCCTTACAACAACTGGCATCCGGATCTGAGGGAACTGGAGCAGAAAGTCAAAAGCCATAAGGCGATTGTAGGCATTCTGATTATCAATCCCGATAATCCCACCGGTTTTGTGTATCCGGTTGAGGCGCTCCAGAATGTCGTCCGGATTGCCAAAGAAAATGACCTTTTTGTAATTTCCGATGAAACCTATATTAATATTGTCTATAACGGCAAAACGACTGTGCCGCTTGGTGATATTATCGGCGATGTCCCCGCTATCTCTATGAAGAGCATCTCCAAAGAAGCTCCCTGGCCCGGCGCGCGCTGTGGTTGGATGGAAGTGTATAACGCCGATAAAGACCCAATCTTCGCCCGATTCATCAATACCATTCTGCATCAGAAGATGTCGGAAGTATGTTCGACAACGTTGCCGCAAATGGCGATTCCGCGCATTATGAAACATCCGGAATATAATAATTATTTACGTGAGCGCACACAGCACTACGAAAAGCTTTCCGCCATCGCTTATGGCATTTTGAAGGATGTTCCTTTTCTGATTGCCAACAAAACCAACGGCGCGTTTTACAATACGGTTATCTTCAATGAATCGGTGCTCAATGACCGTCAGACCCTGCCTATTGCACAGCCGGAGATCAAAAAATATATAGAAGAACTGACAAAAGGCTCTATCGAATACGATAAACGATTTGTTTATTATCTGCTTGCAGCTACAGGAATTTGCGTCGTACCGCTAACATCGTTCTTCTCGCCGCTGCTTGGTTTCCGTATGACTTTGCTGGACAAGGACGTAGATGAATTTGAACATGTCGTAAAAACCATCGCTGCCAAAATTACTGAATATATTAATTCGAGTAAGTAGAAGTTACTGATAGTCGGATAATAACTTATGACACCATTTTAATCGTTAAGGAGTGAGACCTTTTGGGGGGCTATGTTGTTGATGTAAAAGACTTGCAGTCTATTGCTTTATTCTGCACTCACTTTTTGTGCAGGCCATTTAGGGAAATTGCGGTTCCACGCTTCAAGGTTGAGTACCTGGCAGCTCTGTGCAAGTGTTTTTACCCATCGTGCTGAAGCTTTGCCCACCGGAAGTTCGTTACGGAGGTTTTTTTGCATGACTGAGTTGAGCGCATTGTCAAAATTCAGCAGACACAGATAGTATACAGGTTTTTCAGTTTTGTCCTCTGCATATCGATATAGGAATGAATCGCGAAATTTGTACTTCAAAGTATTCTTGAGCCATTCAGAGTGTTTCGGTCTCTTTTGGCAATCAATTTCACTGCACGCCTTTTCGCCGGTAATCGCATCGGGATCATACGATGCCGGATATTCTTTTACTTCAATAAATAAATACACATCGGAAAGTTCGGCAATAATATCTACTGCCTTCATTGGAGCTCCATGAAATGTCTGTGATGCAGGGTCGGTTTCATCGAACTTGAAAACGTTTATTGCATCTTTAAAATTGAAACGGTAACCATCCGCGACAACAATCATTTTCCCAGTCCTCCCATGTCCTTCGATACCTGTCGGTCGATAATTGAACCGAAGGTAGCGTCAATGGCGTTAGGGTCAAGGTCAGCGAGCGTATCGCAGCTTTTGTGTAGTATCTTGCTGGTATTATTATCCCGATATAGACTATGGTAACGTATTTGATCCCCTTCAAGAGTTGCCAGGTCAAATTCCTTGAGAAGAACATAGTCGTGGGTGGAAACGAATATCTGAACCCCAAGGCGTTGCAGTTGCATGAGAATGTTTACCACGGTCTGCATCAAGCGGGGATTCAGGTTGGTTTCTGGTTCATCCCAGAACAGGGCGCTTCCGCTCAAGAGCGTTCCGTTCTGAATAAGCAGCCACAAGAGGCCGAGTTTGCGGAATCCCTCGGCTAACAAGGTGAACTCAAGTTCCCCTTGTTTGTTTTTTAGAAAAAATTCTTCATTTTTTGTAATGACTTTACCGTCCATGGCAGCCTGAAGAATGCCAAGCAATTTACTTCGTTGATGTTCGGTAGGTCCTTTTAACGCAGGCAAAAACGCACGATCAATAATATCTGCGTATACTTCTTCAAAATGTATGTTTCGTGTTGCATACAATGAGCGGAAAGCCGGGGCATTGGCCATCATATCTTTGACAGGAATGAAAACGGATTCAAAAGGGTTTTCTAACCAAATCTTGGTAGCACCAGTAACTTTTGCTTTATTAGGTGTAAGCATGTGGCTCGTAAGAGATAATTTAATTGACACTACTTTGCCATCAGGCATTGCTCTGCTTATCTCCAATGAACCATTTGAACTTGTTTTTGCTCTTTTGACAAGTCTACCAATTTGCTTACCGGATGGATAAAACACATCATTGATTTTTTCCGCAAAGCCCTTTTTACTCTTGGTAATGTCACACGCGGCATACACAGCCTTGAGAACATGAGTCTTTCCAGTGCCGTTTTCACCAATCAGCAGGTTAACCCCAGGAGAAAAGGATATATCCAGCAAATCGAATGCAGTAAAATTTTGGAACTTCAAGGACTTCATCATTTTGGTTGTCCTCCCGTGCCGGTTCTGTTTTTCATTATTTCACTGGAATTAGCACAAAAACTCTTTTTTGTAATTGATAGAAAAGAGTCAAACATTTCTAAAAATACCTTTTGTGATTCTTTCTCCTATTGGTACATTACCCGCTGATTTTCTCTTTATGTTATTGATAAAAAATTCTTTTTTTGACGTCAGAGTATACGAAGAGTACACTTGTATGTCAAGGAAATCTTGACCAATGCTGACATATGAAGCATGGATGCGCCCCTGGCGGTTCGGCACAGGACTAGCTGTTAAAGACTGGTTGGAGCAGCGTGATTTAAAAGAATCATAAGGCAATAGCGTAGTGTCGTATATTTAACCAATTTTTGTATCACGCCGCACGATGCTCCCGGCCTGACTTCTCCAGATAATATTCGTAATTGCCATTGTAAATACGCATCTCACCATGATCAATTTCAAAAACGCGATTGATGAGACAGCGCAGGAAGTGACGGTCATGGCTCACCAGCACTACCGTACCGGTAAAGTTTTTCAGCGCTGCAAGCAGAGTTTCTCGTGACTGGATATCAAGATGGTTAGTCGGTTCATCAAGGATCAGCAGGTTGATCGGCTGCACCAGCATTGTTGCCAGAACCACCCTACTCTTCTCACCGCCGGATAATTTATCAATCCGTTTGTAAATATCATCACCCTGAAATAGAAAGGTGGCAGAGAGATTGCGCAACGTGCCGAGATGCGCCGTCGGCATGGCATCCTGCAAGGTTTCCAGCACTGTTTTTCGGGGCTCGAGAATATCCATGGCGTGCTGACTGAAATATCCGGGATAGACGCCTACTCCCAGATTCATGCTACCTGTTGAAGGATTGGCCTGACCGGCCAGCACCTTTAAAAAAGTGGATTTACCGGCGCCGTTTACACCAACAACGGCGATCTTTTCTTGACGCCGTATAATACCCGATACGCCGCCGAAAACCGATTTTTCACTACCGTCGGGACGGGGCCAGACTTTACCAAGCCCGTCGAGCTTGATAACATCATCACCGCTGCGCGGCGGCTCGGCAAAATCGAACTTGATGTTGCGCTGCTCGGCCGGGATTTCGATGCGTTCAATCTTATCAATCTTCTTGACGCGTGACTGAACCTGAGACGCATGAGATGCGCGTGCCGCAAAACGGGCAATGAAGTCCTCTTCTTTGGCCAGCATTTCCTGCTGGCGGCGATGGCTGGCCAGAAGCTGTTCACGCCGGATTTCCCGTTCACGCAGGTAAAAATCGTAATTGCCGCCGTAAGTGGTAATCGCACGGTTGGCCACCTCGATAATGCGCGTCACCACCCGGTTCATGAACTCCCGGTCATGACTGGTCATTAACAGTGCGCCCTTGAATGAAGTGGATAGCCATTCCTCCAGCCAGATGATAGATTCTACGTCCAGATGGTTTGTGGGTTCATCAAGTAAGAGCACATCGGGATTGATGGAGAGGATTTTGGCCAGTTCAATGCGCATTTTCCAGCCGCCGCTGAATGTCTCCACCGGATGATTGTAATCATCCGGCCCGATGCCCAGACCGGTCAAAATAATTTGCGCGCGGCTTTCCAGATCGTAGCCACCGCGATGCTCGAACTCTGACTGAATGTTGCCGTAGCGCTCAAGCAGGTTTGCCATTTCATCTTCGGCCATAGGCTCACACATGGCTGCTTCCATCTTCTGAACCTGTAAGCCAAGTTGCGTAACGGTCTCAGATGCGGACATTACTTCCTGCAGCGCCGACCGGCCGGACATGGCACCGACATCCTGAGAAAAATATCCACAAACGACATTGCGCGCTTTAGTGATTTCTCCAGCATCGAACTCTTCCTCGCCCATAATCAGACGAAAGATGCTTGTTTTGCCTGCGCCGTTTGGGCCGACTAAACCGTTACGGCTGCCGGGCAGTATCTGAAAACTGGCATCCCGAAACAGGATTTGCGGACCATGCTGTTTACTGATGCCACTGAAATGAATCATATTGGGGGAGCTCCTTCTTAATTAGGTGCATATATGCGGGTTGTTCAAAAAGTTTTAGATGCTAGACGCGCAAGGAGTGAGCAGCGAGAGACGAAGCGCAACGAAGCAGATGAGCCTTTTTCAACAGCCTGTTAAAGTGGCGCACTGGTAGCATAACAAAGATATTGCTGCAAGGGAAATTGATGTTCTAACGGAAGGGTGAATCAGATTATTCTGCCTTAACCAGAAAGCGCCAGAGAGCATTGCGGTGTTTTTCCATAGCGTAATCAATGCCAATCCTTGGTTTGGCTATAATTTGTTTTGCTGGAATGTTCTTGTGTTCTTCAACCCATAGTCCGATGCCTGATGTTAAATTCCAGCCGTTTAAAGATTTATCTATCCCCAGCGCTTGGCAAAGCTTAGCCGGACCGTTGGTAAGTTCGGAATGCTTGCACCTTCGGCGGCGGGTTTCCATCTCACTCAATCCGGCAATAGGCAATATGGCGCGTATAAGAACTGCGCAAGGTTTACCTTCAGCTTCGCTTACAATGTTGAGCAGATAGTGCATACCATACGTGAAATAAACATAAGCATATCCTGGCGGACCGTACATGACGCTGTTTCGTTTTGTTTTTCCCCGATGAGCATGGCAGGCACTATCTTCCTCACCGCAATAAGCTTCTGTTTCTATGATCATTCCGCTTAGTTCCAAGCCGCCGATCAGGCGCACCAACTTTTTCCCGATGAGCGAGCGTGCGACTTTCAACGTACCCTGTTTGTAAAATGATTGATCAAGTATGGTCATAATATCCTTAATAATTAACATTCTTCAATATTTCTGGCAGCATTGATTTCTATTATCATGAATTGATATTAAGTTAAATCTAGTATATAAAACACCCACAATAATTATTATGTGCGAAATTTTATTCGCAGTGTATATTATTTTACACAGGAAAAAACTTTTTTGCTAAAAATTGTATTTCTGTCTGGTAAAAATCATAAATGCATTCAGGTGATTGTAGTTTTAATTAAAGTTATGGCCAGATGGCACGACTTGTGCTTTTAGCAGGTCACCTATCAATATAACAAATATTATAGATAGTTTTTTGCAGGAAGGTTCATCCATGATCGATAGTAAGAATATAGTTGCTGTCTTCCCCGGGCAGGGTTCTCAAAGAACGGGAATGGGTAAGGATTTTTATGAGCAGATTCCTGCTTGCCGCCAGACGTATGAAGAAGCTTCTGATGCCCTTGGGTTGGATATTTCTTCTATTTGTTTTGACGATGATGATCGTCTTAATTTAACCGAATATACCCAACCATGTATCGTTACAACAGAGATCGCCATGCTGCGTGGCTTGTCGCAACGTTTTGATTTTACCGGCCGGTGGTTTGGCGGTCATTCTTTGGGCGAATTTACCGCGCTGGTTGCCGCAGGTGTCATGCCTTTTGCCGAAACCTTAAAGATAGTACGAACACGCGGCAAGCTAATGCAGGAAGCAGTACCTGTGGGCATTGGTGGAATGGCCGCGGTTATCTCTGAGAACATTGACATTAAAATGCTAAACAAGTTATTGGAAAATATGCCTGTTGATATAGCCAATATCAATTCAGCCAATCAGATAGTTATCAGTGGCAAAGCTGCTGCACTGCCGGAAATAGAGAAAAAAATAGCGCAAGTTTTCCCGGCCGATAAACCGTATAGATTTATCCAATTGAATGTTAGCGCTCCTTTTCACAGCAGTTTTATGAAAAAAATTGAAGAGCCATTTTCTGATACTTTGAAGGAAATTGCAGGGGATTTAAATCCACAAAACGCTCTTAAAGTAACATCAAATTTTACCGGTAGTTTCCACAAAAATGATGTTGCATCAATAAGAGAGAATCTGGTAAACCAACTAAGCAATACTGTTAACTGGCGCAAAAACATGCAATGTCTGGCTGATAATTCCAGGGAAGTATTTGAGATCGGTCCAGGACGTCCTCTGCGTGATTTTTTCAAAACAATCGGTGTGACCTGTCAGTCAATCACGGGACTCGCTATTGCTGAAAAAATCTTTACCGGTGCGAATTAATCCAATTACAAATATCTTAAATTAAAAATGCCCGAGCATGTATTAAGGAGGTAGTAATGAAAAGTAAAGAAACAGTCCCATCAAATCCCGTAAAAATCCAGGACAATACTTTCCGTGATGGCCATCAGTCCATTTATGCGACCAGAATGAAAACAGAGGATATGATTCCCATTGCCGAGGAGATGGATAGTTGCGGTTTTCACGCAATGGAGGTATGGGGCGGCGCGACTTTTGACACCATGCATAGATTTCTGGGCGAAGACCCCTGGATGCGTCCGAAGATTTTGAAAAAATACATCACCAAAACTCCCTTTGCCATGCTCATACGTGGGCAAAATCTGGTTGGCTATCGCCACTACGCCGACGATGTGGTACGTGCTTTTGTTGATAAAGCCTGCGAAATCGGGATTGATGTTTTCCGCTGTTTTGACGCGCTCAACGATTTCCGCAACATGGAATCATGCGCAGAAAGAATTAAAGCCAATGGAAAACAGTTTCAGGGAGCCGTATGTTATTCATTGACCGGTGTTCGTCTGGGAGGAGAAGTTTACACCCTTGAATATTTTGTGAAGAAAGCGAAAGAACTGGAGCAAATGGGCGCGGACGCTATCTGCATTAAAGACATGGCTGGCATACTTTCCCCCTTTGACGCCTACGATCTGGTTTCCGCCATAAAAAAAGAAATTAAATTGCCTCTGCACCTGCATTCTCATTACACCAGCGGCATGGCTTCAATGACATATTTAAAAGCGATAGAAGCCGGAGTTGATGTTGTGGACACATGCCTGGCGCCTTTTGCGTTGAGAACATCAATGCCCGCCATTGAACCAATGGTTGCCGCCCTGCGGGGAACAGCGCGGGAGACAGGAATTGATTTAAATAAACTGCTGGTGCTGAGCGAACACCTGGAAAGTATCGCTCCTAAATATAATAATTTTTTGTCTAACAATAAACTTTCTATAATTGATAATGGCGTTCTTGCCCATCAGATTCCCGGTGGCATGATTTCTAATTTGACCGGGCAGTTGAAGGAAATGAACGCGTTGGATAGACTGGGAGAAATCTATGAAGAGGTGGTTCAAACACGCAAAGAAATGGGCAGTCCTCCTCTGGTTACACCGGTGTCGCAAATAATCGGCGCGCAGGCGGTTTTGAATGTTCTCTTCGGGCGTTACGTAAGAATATCCAATCAGCTTAAGGATCTGGTTTTGGGGATGTATGGCAAGACCCCGATGCCGATTGATCAGGAATTAACCAAAAAGATTCTGAAAAATTACAAGCGCGGACAGGAACCGATATCAGGAAGGCCTGCTGATTATCTGGAACCGGAAATGGAAGCTGCCGCAAAAAACATTGGTCATCTTGCGCGCAATGACGAAGATGTCCTTGCATATATCTTATATCCCGCAACCATGGAGAAATTTCTGCAAACAAAATATGGGATTAGTGAATCTGTAAGCGCTTGAGCAAATGGTTTCCACTGATAATGTCGTCACTTGAAGGGATAATAACAAAAACATTTCAAAAAAAGAGGATCATCTTTAAATAAGAGTTCTATAAACTAATATTAAAATTTTAGAAACGAAAGGTTGCCATATGGATTTCAGTTTTAGTGAAAATCAATTAATGTATCTGGATACGGTGCGGAAATTCGTGAAAAATGAAATAACACCTCATATTTTAGAGATGGAAAAAGCTCACGCTTTCCCATGGCCGATTATCAATAAAGCATGGGAAATGGGTCTAATTAATTTATGCATTCCCGAGTCGGTTAAAGGTTTTGAGATTGATACGCTATCTTCAGCATTGATCATCGAGGAAATCTCTTACGGTGATACGGGCATCTCCACCTCGGCGATGTGTAATGATCTGGCCAATGTCGTCATCAGTCTGCACGGGACAGAAGAACAAAAAGAATTATTTCTAAGACCTTTTGTGGAAAAACCACTTCTGGCTTCCTTTTGCCTGACTGAACCCGGTGCCGGTTCAGATAATTCAATGATGACAAGTTTTATTGCCAAGCAAGATGACGGGACTTACATTTTAAACGGATCAAAATGTTTTATTACCAATGCCTCGTATGCTTCACAGTACACAGTCCTTTGCAAAGTGGGAAAACCTACGAGCAATTTTATGGCTTGTGTAATTATTCCGGTTGAGCATGTCACTTCAGCCGATATTCCGGACATTGGCAATTCAACAAGAGAAATACAAGTTCCGACAGGCGGCAAAATAATTATTGGTAAACCTGAAGATAAATTAGGACAAAGACTATCCAATACTGCCAGTGTTACTTTTGAAGATGTTATTATTCAACCGAATCAGATTATTGGAGACAGGCGCTTCGGCTTCAAATACATCGTTGATGTTTTGGATTTTGCCCGACCGATGGTTGCGGCAATTGGCCTTGGTTTGGCCAAACGTGCATTTGCTCTTACGCTGGATTACACGCGTGAACGCAAACAATTCGGCCAGAGAATCTGTGATCTGCCGGTGGCCAGAGACATGCTGATCACAATGTGGAAAAAGGTGGAACTGGCGGAGATGGCACTCTTGAGAGCCACCTGTAAAATTCAGGAAAAAGCAAAAGATGCAGGGATATATGCCTCACTTGCGAAGAATACGGCAGCGGAAGCCGCTGTTTTTTGTTCAACCGAAGGTCTGCACTTACATGGCGGCTACGGTTTTACAACCGACTACGAAATTTCCAAACTTTCCCGTGATGCCCACATTATCGATATTTATGAGGGTGTGCGGGAAGTGCAGAATATGATTATCGGACGAGAGATAGTATAAAAATGCTTTATCTTCATTCAGTGGGATAAAGCTGGAGGGGCAATGATTAACAAACCGGTTGCACTTATAACTGGAGGTGCTACGGGGATTGGGGCGGCATGTTGCCGTGCCCTTGTCGCTGAAGGCTTTCATGTGGGAATTCATTACCGCAAAAGCGCCGAGCGTGCAAAGAATTTACTTGCAGAAATAAAAGATGGCTTTTTAATTCAGGCAGATCTTACCAACATGGAACAAATTGACATGATGGTTGCAAAATTAAAGGACATTACCGGATGCGTTGATGTTTTGGTCAACAATGCCGGTCATTCGATTAATGCCGACATTCTTTCCATGAAGATAGAACAGTTCGATGAGCAGCGGGCGCTGACACGAGGCATCTGGTATTTGACGAAAAGAATCCTGAGGCAATTCATGCTGAGAAGTTCGGCGGGTCGCGTCATCAATATATCCAGTGTTGTAGGCCATATAGGCAACGCAGGCCAAGCACCATATACAATGGAAAAGGCGGCGCTCGATGCCTTTACCAAATCTCTGGCTCAAGAGATGGCAGGACGCAACATCCTGGTTAATTCCGTAGCCCCGGGTGTTATCGAAACGGACATGACCGAAGAATTGCCACCTGAAGTAAAAGAAAAAATCATGGCGAATATAACGCTTGGTCGCATTGGTAAACCGGATGAAATAGCGGAGGTTGTGGCATTTCTTGCTAAAAAAGGCACTTATATCACAGGTAGTGTGATCCACGTCAATGGCGGGCTTTATGGTGGCTGATGCCGCAATCATACAAGAAGTGCTAGCGCTTGTGCCGCAACAACAGCCGTTTCGCTTCATTGATGAAATTATCAGCCTCAATGAAGAGGAGATCATCGGTGCATATCTTTATCGTGAGGATGAGTTCTTCTACCGAGGACACTTTCCGGGACGTCCGATTACTCCTGGAGTAATTCTTATTGAAACTATGGCACAAATCGGCGTTGTTGCCTTTGGAATGTATCTTCTGTCTTGCCAGAAAAATGTACGGCCCGCCCAGTTAAATGGGCCGCTGAGCTTATTTTCTCTGGCGGATAATATTGAATTTAGGGCAATAGTGTATCCGGGGGAAAGAGTAATTGTGAAAGGCAGAAAAATATATTTACGTAAAGATGTATTGAAAGTGGACGTTACTATGGAAAGAGAAAGTAGCGAGGTAGTTTGTGTGGGACAATTAGCCGGAATGGGAGTAGCAAAATGAGGAAAAGAGTTGTTGTTACAGGCATGGGCGTTGTCGCACCAAATGCGCATGGTCTTGATAATTTTGAACAGGCGCTGAGAGCGGGCGCTTCCGGTATTCGTTTCCAACCCTTGCTTGCAGAATTGAAGTTTGGTTGTCAAATTGCGGGAGTACCGGAAAACTTTGATGCTATCCGTAAAAGTTATTTTGATAATGAAAAGCTGATGTCGATTAATGACAATATCGGGTTTGCATCGGTTTCAGCAGTGGATGCCTGGAAAGATGCGGGATTCAATGTGCCGGAAAGTGGTGATGACAATGTCGATTGGGATACCGGTGTTGTTGCCGGTTCAGGCATTGGTGGCATGGACACGATAGCTCAAAATGTCGTGCCGATGATTAACGAAGGCAGAGTAAGAAGGTTGGGCAGCCGTATTGTTGAACAGGTGATGAACAGTGGAACAAGCGCGCGCATTGGTGGCATACTGGCTGTCGGAAATCAGGTGACATCCAATTCATCAGCTTGCAGTACCGGAAATGAAGCCATTATTGATTCCCTCTGGCGAATCAGAATGGGGCTTGCCAAACGCATGATTGCCGGTGGTTCAGAAGGCGCGACGCCTTACATCTGGGGAGGTTTTGACTCCATGCGGGTAATGTGTCGTAAATTTAATGAGAACCCCACAGCTGGATCAAGACCCCTTAGCGCCAGTGCCTGTGGCTTTGTTCCGGGATCGGGTGGAGCTATGCTTTTACTCGAAGATTTGGAAACAGCAATTGCCCGGGGAGCAAGAATTTATGCGGAAGTTATCGGAGGTGCTGTTAACAGCGGAGGGCAACGAATGGGCGGTTCTATGACTGCTCCCAATCCTGCAGGTGTAAGAAAATGCATTCGCGCCGCAGTTGCTGATGCCGGCATTAATCCGGTAGAAGTCGATGCCATCAATGGCCACCTGACGGCCACCTACGCGGATCCTATCGAAGTAGGAAACTGGGCAGCTGCATTAGAGCGTACTCCGGATAATTTCCCTTTCATTAACGCTACAAAATCACTAATTGGGCACTGTCTCGGCGCAGCCGGTGCCATTGAAAGCGTGGCCACCGTGCTTCAGATTTTTAAGGGATTTATCCATCCCTCAATCAATTGTGAAGATGTTCACCCTGACATTGCAGCATATGCGGCAAAGATTCCGCATTCGTGTATAGAATTTCCAGATGTAAGGATTATTGCTAAAGCAGGTTTTGGTTTTGGCGATGTTAATAGTTGTATAATATATAAAAAATGGGAAGAAAAATAATATTATTAAAGGAGCTTATTTATTATGGATGAAAAAAATATTTTTGATGGAATGATTAATATTTTGAAGACTTACACTAAGGATCCGTCTCTCTTGGAGAAAGCTACAATGGATACACACATCTTAAATGATTTGAAAGTCAATTCAGCACGTTTGGTAGACGTAGTCATTAAGTGTGAAGATGTCTACAGCATTAGTATTGATGATGATGAAGCGGACAAAATTCGGACAATTGGCGATGCAGTCAGGATAGTCAAACAAAAACTCGGGTGAAAAACATGGATACAAAGTCCAAAGTTTTTTTGCGTGTGCAGGATTTTATGGGGCGATTAACCATTATTTTTATTGCGCCTTTATACTTTTTATTAGCGTCTATTTTCTTTTATCGAGTACAGAATTTAAGGGAAATCCGGCGACAGAGTAATGACGAATTTGCCAAACACAAAGGGCCATGGATTATTTGCGCCAATCATTTAACAATGATTGATTCTTATCTTCTGGGTCATGCAATTTTCAACCTGCGCCAGCATATTACCGGCTATAAGAATCTACCGTGGAATTTGCCGGAAAGAAGCAATTTTCAAAGCAATATATTACTGGCTTTAATGTGTTATCTGTCGAAATGCATTCCTGTTGATCGCGGCGGACCTCGCGAAAAAATGAAAAAGACTTTGGATAAATGTGCTTATCTATTGCGTAACGGTCATAATGTTATGATCTTTCCTGAAGGCGGAAGATCTCGTTCCGGACGGGTGAATAAAGAAGGTTTCTCTTATGGCGTTGGACGCTTCATAAAAGATGTGGAAAACTGTAAAGTGATGTGCATCTACATGCGCGGCGATAAGCAGGATAGTTACAGCACTATGCCTTCGTGGGGAGAAAAATTCTCAGCCCAAATTGAAGTTTTTACGCCCCAGCCAATTGCGGAAACAGGTCTTCGCGCCCAGCGTGAGTATGCCACGCAGATAATCAACCGCCTGGCTCAAATGGAGGAGAATTATTTTGCCGCACATAGGGAACGATATCGTAGATTTGCAGGATTCAGCCAACGTCGGGAAAAGCATGGATTCGCGATTCCTAAAGAAAATTCTCACAGACCATGAGATTGAAATTGTTAATTCGTCCGGGAGCTCTGATGCAGCGCTGTGGTCGTTCTGGGCTTGTAAAGAAGCTGCTTATAAGGTCATAAAAAAATATCATCATGAAAATTCCTTTGTGCCTCGTCGCTGGTCCGTTGATATCAGTTTGCAGTCAGCAAAACACCCTGCATTTTCGGGTGCTGAGAATAATGACTGTCTGATAAACAATATCCATCAAGATACTCAAACCCAAGCAAGTTACATAAAAGGGCGGGTTAATATACCGGGAAGAGAGGCGGTATATGTCGGACTCTTTTCCCATCCAGCTTATGTGCATTGTGTTGGGGCGGACTCTCTTTCCACCCTGGATTATTTAAGGTGGGGTATTGATGTTTTCCCTCACAAAGAGGATGGGCAAAAAGATAATTCATCTTCATTTGCCAGGCAGTGTCTTGTCCGCAGCCTTTCCGGTTTCTTGCACA
Source organism: Syntrophaceae bacterium (assembly GCA_025355345.1). GTDB lineage: Bacteria > Desulfobacterota > Syntrophia > Syntrophales > Smithellaceae > FEN-1160. The sequence goes on along the minus strand of JANXZU010000072.1, from coordinate 9,418 downwards.
TAGATTCCAAAGATATCAAAATTCGGAGGATAAAAACAGGAGCAGAACTTCAACCTCCGGGAGTATATATTTGTGGCAAAAGATCTGCGATAGATATTAGTTTAAGCCATGACGGCAGGTTCATCGCGTATGCTTTTAATGAGACTAGCTAATAGTGAGCCAAGCTGAAAACGAACGAAGTGAAGCTTGAAGCGTAAGGCGTGGTGAGAATCAAAATTCAGGAACAGAGTGAACTGAATTGTGTAAGTCGAACTATCCAATAGCCACAGGCTATTGGGAATTATCCCCGAAGCGAAGCGTAGAAGAATTTGATACTCGATCATATTGAGATCAAAACTTCAGAAACATTTTTTTATGTGCCCCAAAGAAAAATGGCAGTTCCAGATATTTTATTGTCATGTTATTTGTCTTATGCTAGACAACTATTGTTGTTAAAATATAAATGATTCTGGTGGGTGTATTATGAAAATCGCAGTTTTGAATGGTTCTCCTAAAGGACAGATTAGCGTTACTTTGCAATATGTTTCTGTTCTCCAGCGTAAGTCCCCTGAGATTGAATTTCAAATATTTGATGTTGCGCAGAAAATCAAAAAACTGGAAAAAGATGACAAGTTCTTTGGAGAGATAATCAGTCAAATAGCAGCTGCGGATGCCGTTCTTTGGGCTTTTCCTCTTTATTTTTTCCTCGTTTCTTCGCAGTATAAACGATTTATTGAATTAATTTTTGAGAGAAATTCTACTTCAGCTTTTCGGGGAAAACCGGTTGCCGTTTTGACAACATCAATCAAATTTTTCGATCATACCGCCCACAATTATCTGCGTGATATTTGCGGTGATTTGGAGATGAAGTTTTTTGGATCATATTCGGCAGATATGTACGATCTTTTCAAGTCTAAAGAAAGACACCGACTCTCACTTTTCGGTCAAATGTTCATTCAGGCGATTAAAGATGATTGCGGAACAATAGTAAGTGCTAAACGATTAACTAATGAGGCCGTCGTCTATGAACCGGCGTTACTACCGCCGATAGATACGGACGGCAAAAAAGTCCTGATAGTGGTTGACGATTTTGCAGGCAGTCTTAATCTCCGCCCGATGCTGGACAATTTTCAAAAAGCTTTTTCACCAACCGCAACACTTATGCAAATCAAGGATATTGATATTCAGGGTGGCTGCCTGGGGTGCATGCAGTGTGGTATTGACAACAGTTGCGTTTACCAGGGCAAAGACGGATTTATTGATTTCTTTAATGAGCAGATTAAGTCCGCGGATATTTTATTTTTTGCAGGTGCCATTCATGACAGATTTCTATCGTCGAAGTGGAAATGTTTTTTTGACCGCAGCTTTTTTAACGGGCATATACCCGTACTGGAAGGGAAACAAATCGGTTTTGTTATTACAGGATCGTTCAGTCAACTTTTCAATCTGCGGGAAATTCTGGAAGCATATGCGGATATGCAGCATGCGAATCTGGTAGGATTCGTAAGTGACGATATGGGCAGTTCACAGGAAATTAACGATGCGCTGCAAGGCATTTCGGCAAACGCTGTTATGTATAGTAAAAATGGATATACTCAGCCCCAAAAATTCTATGGGGTGGGGGGAACAAAAATATTCCGGGATGCGGTTTTTGGCAAACTGCGCATAGTTTTTCAGGCCGACGATAAATATTACAAAAAAAACGGTTTTTACAATTTTCCCAATAATAATTACAAATGGCGGTTGATTAACAGTGCTATTGTCTCACTTACAAAAATTCCGTTCATACGCCGTGAATTTGTAAAACGAATGAAAGTAGAAATGATCAAGCCCTTTGGCAAAATTCTGGCAAAAATAAATCCACGGGAATAAACCCCAGAGCATGCTTTGGGGTTTATTCCCTCCGCTTCGCGGGATTGTTCAACTAACCAATTCCGTTACGTCGCAGATGACCCCACGGCAACCTTCAGGTTATTTAGGTTACTGCGCTTTTGGAATTGGAGTTTCAACAATAAAACTAAGGATGGGTGATATGGATAATAATGATGTTGTTGCTTTAGTTACCGGCGGTGCTTCTGGTTTGGGAGAGGCCACAGTCATTGAACTGGTAAAAAAAGGCGCGAAGGTAGCTATTGTAGATATGGATTCGGGCAAAGGCGAGAAACTTGCCGGTAGTATTGGGGCGGATGCAATCTTTGTTAATGCCGATATAACCAGTGAAGCTGATATTCGTCAGGCGTTAAAAATAATTATTGATACTTTCGGGAAAATTAATGTTGCTGTCAATTGTGCGGGAATAGCTAATCCGGGAAAGATTCTGGGCAAGAAAGGTCCTCTGTCGCTGGAATCATTCAACAAAGTCTTGCAGGTTAATCTTGTGGGCACGCTCAATGTGATCAGATTGGCGGTTGAGCAAATGATTAATAACACACCTAATACAGAAGGCGAAAAGGGTGTAATCGTCAATACTGCATCAATTGCCGCTTTTGACGGCCAGATTGGTCAGGCGGCTTACTGCGCTTCCAAAGGCGGCATCGTCAGCATGACGCTGCCCATTGCCAGAGAATGCGCTGATTATGGAATTCGAGTAGCCACAATCGCCCCCGGGCTTTTTGAAACACCGCTGATGGCCGGTCTGCCGCCTGCTGTAAAAGAAGAAATGGTCAAGACCATTCCATTCCCACGCCGTTTAGGTAAGCCTGCTGAATTTGCCAGTCTGGTTATTCATATTATCGAAAATACAATGTTCAACGGATGTTGTATAAGGCTGGATGGGGCTCTTCGCATGCCGCCTAAATAAGTTGGTGTGGTTATGAAGCAATGATTAAAATTGATCTTTCTGTCTAAATACTATAAACAAACAACTATGAAAAAAACTGTTGCATCACATCATAATATTTATCAGGGATTAGCCTTGATGGCTGATCCGATCCACCAGTATTTGTCGTTTACAGTCCCGGAAGATGGTAGAGGTGATGAAAAAACAGAAAAAGACCTGATTGATTCCGTCTGGGTACAAAGGCTTCGAAGGATTTATCAGCTGCAGAGTGCCCGTTGGGTCTATCCGGCGGCGGAACATTCACGCTTTCAGCATTCTCTAGGCACAATGCATGTTGCCGGTGAGTTTGCCAGACATATTTACGCAAGTCTTTATGATGTCTGTAAAGACGTTCCTTCCGCTAATTATGTGGAGGAATTAATGCGTCTTTCCGGATTACTGCATGATGTCGGACATGGTCCTTACGGACATTTCTTTGATCAGCACTTTTTGAGTGATTGGAAATTAACTCATGAAATTATGGGAAAGCAGATTATTGTCAAAAAGCTGGGCGCTGACATTTCCTGCATCCGGCGTAGTCCTTCCGGTGCTTTTGCCCGAGGTGAGAAAATTGACCCCAATCAGATTGCCTATTTAATTCTCATGCCTGCGGCTTCCGAAGAAAGTCTTCAGCCGCGTTGGTTGCAATTACTTCGGCAGTTATTTTCCGGTATTTATACTGTAGATAATCTCGATTATGTTCAGCGCGATGCCTACATGACTGGTTTTTCTCTGGACATGGTCGATATTCCCCGTCTTCGATATTACACTTTTTTTACCAAAGAAGGTCTGACGTTGCACCAGTCAGGCATATCGGCGCTTAGACGCTTTCTCAATGCCCGCCTTAATTTATACAGCAATGTATATTTTCACCGGACGACTCGCGCTCTGGATTTGCACTTGCAGGAGATATTTCACGAAACAATGAAACTTATTTGCCCGGATAATCCATCGACGAATTTAGATACCTATATGAATTGTGATGAATGGTCATTATTCAATGAAGTTAAGGGTTGGCTTACGCTAGAAGATGCTAAAAAGCGCAAGCTCGCCAATGAATGGGAAAGAATTTATGCACGGGAAGTAAAGTGGAAGATGTCCTTTTCCACTGAAATATCCATCGATCAAGTACATCGAGGTACCGGTTTTGTCAGCGCAAGAGATTATGAAGAAAAAATAAAAGAAAGGCTACCCGCTAAATTGAGAGACATTTCTTTCAAGGTGGATCTGGCAACCCAGGATCCTCGTCCGCTCAATCCGATGGCAGTCCCCGGTAAGAGAATTAATATTTTCAATCCGACAACCGGCATAACATCGCCGGAACCGCTCTTGGATATTTATCGCTTTATACCCGCAAGAGTCATGCATTTCAGGGTTTTTGCGCTTAATCACGACCATGACGAAGAACTTTCTGTGGCGGCGGAAAAAGCATTGAGCAATACTGAAGCGTCAACACCAACAAATGTTTGATATGTTTGATAATTCCGAAACGACAGATTTGACTCTCTTCATCCGTACTTCAGCGGAGGAAATTGCCCCGTGGAACCGCCAGCGCATTGTAGATGCTCTGACGCGTGAAGCCGGTATTGATGAACAGCTTGCGACACAAATATCTAAGGAAGTGGAAAAGCAGATTGTATCTTCGGGGATAGGTCTTTTAACCACAGCGCTGGTTCGTGAACTGGTTAATGCCAGACTGATCGAAAGAGGTCTGGAAAAGGAAAGAAGACTGCATGGACGTTTGGGATTTCCCCTATATGATGTACGGCAATTGATTCTGCACCAGAACAAGGAAAACGCCAACACACCTCATTCACCCGAGGGGACCAATCTGCTCTTTGCTGAAGGTATCAAAAGAGAATTTTCTCTGCTTGATGTATTTTCTGCCGATGTCGGTGAGGCGCATGTCGCCGGTGACATTCATATTCACGGGTTGGGTTATATCGACCGTCCGTACAGCTGTTGCCAATCACTGGAATATCTGAAGATTAACGGATTGAATCTGCCGCAGGCGATGAATTCCGCCAAGCCCGCCAAACATGCCGAAGTTCTTTTGGCGCACATGGTTCGTTTCAGCGCCATTCTACAGGGGCATTTCACCGGTACCATCAGCTGGGATGCTCTAAATATTTCATTTGCGCCTTATCTTGGTTCTATGACCGATAATGATGTGCGACAATTTGCGCAAATGCTCATCTATGAATTCTCCCAACTTTCGGCTACGCGCGGAGGACAGGCTCTCTATACCGATATTCATCTGTATTATGAAATACCTTCTCACTGGGCTGGGCTTTCCGCAATTGGGCAAGGAGGCAAACCTACAGGAAAAACTTATGGTGATTACGCGCATGATACCAGGCGCTTTGCCCGGGCTATCCTGGATGTATTTAAAAAAGGTGATGCAACCGGCAAACCTTTTATCCTGCCGCGACCGCTTCTGCACATAACAGAAGAATTCTGGAAGGCTGAAGGTGTTGATGATTTTTTACAGCATGCCTGTGACGTAGCCGGTTGCAAAGGAAATGTCTGTTTTGTTTTTGACAGAGGTGAGTACGCACAATCATTTGCTTGCGGTAACGCCGCTTTTCGGCAGAATGACGCAGCAAACGCAGAGATTGATAAACCATGGTTAATACGCTCTGCAGCCATTCAAAGCGTAACCCTGAATTTACCTCGCCTAGGCTATAAGGCCAGTGGTGATGAGGAAAAACTGTTTAGTTTGTTGAAAGATATTACCGCTACTGCAATAAAAGCTCACATCCAGAAAAAAGACTTTATTGAAAAGCTGCTTTCTTATGCAGAGCATGGGCCACTGGCGGTACTGGCCATGAACAATGACGGGTTCCCATTCTTAAGAATGAACCGCGCTTACTATATTCTCGGTCTTGTCGGTTTAAATGAACTTGCGCAGATTCATCAGGGAAACCAGTTGCATCAAACACCTGCTGCTATGGAGTTTGGTTTGAAAATAATAGAATTTCTGCACAATGAAGTTGAACGCATGGGAAAAGAACTGGGGATTAAATTTTTTCTGGAACAGTCCCCGGCGGAAACTACTGCCTATCGTTTTGCCAGGCTGGATTTAAAATATTATTCACCTGCAGCCGGCCGTTATGTAAAAGGCGATATCGCCGAAGGAGCTACATATTATACAAATTCGACGCATTTGAATGTTTCTGTGGATGTTGAACCGATGCAAAGAGTAATTACCGAGGGTCTCTTTCACCAATATCTGGAAGGAGAAGTAATTACCCATCTGCAACTCGGCGGCACAAATCCCGGGAAAGTTGTCCTAAGTAAATTTGTTCACGATGTCTTTTATAAATCTGTAAACCGACAGATTGGCTTTTCTCCGGAATTCACTTCCTGTGCCTCTTGCGGCAAGACTGCGCCGGGTCTTGCTGAAATATGTATTTACTGCGGTTCACCGGATGTCGAAGGTATCGCTCGCCTTACCAAATACTTCAGCAAAATTTCCAGTTGGAACAAAGGCAAACTTGCCGAGCTTAAAAACAGACAGGTAATTGCCGGAGTGTAAAATCACAATTTAAAGTCAGTTTCATTCTTGACTTACAACAGTGATTCTTCTGCACTCCAGCACCAACTGCAAATTACTCGCCAGTACCTAAACAAGATCAAACGCCGACAAGTTTTTTGAAGGTACCAAGAACACTCTCCCCACTAAATGGTTTGACTATCCATCCTTTTATGCCGGCGGCCTTGCCGCGTTCTTTCATAATGGGACTACTTTCAGTGGTGAGCATGATTATATTGACAGTGCTGTTGCCCAGCTCACTCCGTATTTTTTCTGCCATCGTCAGGCCATCCATATTCGGCATATTAACATCACTTACCACCAGTTTTATGCTTGAATCGGCCTTCAACTTATCCAAACCGTCCCTTCCATCGACTGCCGTTACGATATCCAGTCCATTACTTTTTAAAAAATCACCTACTTCATTTCTTACCGTACTTGAGTCATCTACAATTAATATTTGCGCCATGGCGATCTCCTTCCTAAGATAATATATTTAAAACATTTCCAACTCACCTGATTCAACCAATTCTTCAACCGATGCCTGAATTTCCTTGAAATCACTGGGAGACCAGTTCAAATTGAAAATGAACCGTTGATATACAATAAGAGGACTTTTACTTGAATCCTGCGTATCCGTTAATTTGTATTTGAAACAGAGCTGTGGATCTTCAGAACCAAATGAGATGTATTTATGTTTATGGTTGACAAGAATCGGCACCTGCGTATTAAAATGATCATATTTCTCAACATCGGAAATAAATCTGTTCTTGAAAGAACCCCAAATCAGGTTCGTGACTTCACCAATAACATGATCAAGATGCCTGAAGTTTGCGCCATCAACCTTCATATGTGTTTTTTCCATTTTGACCATATCAAGCATGCTATCCTCTTCTGTCTGGAGCATCATATATCCCCTGCACCAGCTGCTTTCCAGAGGAATCAGGCTGAAGACTTCCCCGTATATAATGCGATCTCTGACAATATATGGAGGGGACTCTGTACTAACTTCAACATCCTTAAATTGACTTTTCAATGCACTTAAGGTGATTTCCGTAATACCTCTAACCAGCACATTGGGATAAACGAGACTGAAAATAGATTTATCGAATACGGCTTTCAAATTGGATATGTTATTGATCGTGTATGCAGCACAAAACATCTTTTGTTCCTTTTCCGGAAGATCGGCTAAACTTTCATCGTGCTCTCTGCGCAGGAAAATGGGTAATTCCGGCCGAATATCACGAATCTCCCGCGCCAGGGCAATTCCGCCGCAGACATCTCCCCTGTAATTTTCCGACAGTAGGATGGCGCCCAAATCTACATTGGATTTCAGAATAACCATCACATTGTCTTCCAGTGCCTTTAACCCGACAAGATTATTATTGTCACAAAAAGATTTGATTCGATCAAAATATTCTTTGTTGCTGTCCAGAACGAGGACCTTGCTCACCAAACGTGCATTATCATTCATAATATCCCTCTTCAATTTTTATTGTATTATTAAAACATCTCCAACTCACCATCGTTTACACCTTCTGCATCCTTTTCCACAACAAAATCAAGATCTGCATAATCACAGATGCATAAACTGGCGTGAAACTCTGCCGATCTGTTGACGGTAACTCTATAATGCTCAACATAACCGCAATCCAGAGCAGTTATATAGGCTGCACAATTCTTTTCCAGAATATTAGGTGTTGACAATCCCACATAGGGAAAATACCTGCCAACATCTCTGTTCAATGAACCGCAATACATATTTCCAAATTCACCGATGGCATCATGAAAGGCACTTTCGTCAATATCTGCTACCTGGACTTTAATGATCTTAGCAAATTGACCTTTCGTAGCATCATTCAGGGTAAAATAGAAAAAAGTGATAATTCGAAAAAGGTAGGATGAAATGCTCATCACAACAATTTCCTTCTCTTTCATTTCACTCACGTCGGTAATAGTTTCAATTTCACAAACATCTTCCGACGATGTGACCAGATTCTTTCTTAATGATTCCTGCAAGAGGTGGTTAAACCCGTCTTTTGCTCGTTCACTTATCATCGTATTCAACAATGTCGGCAGCCAGTTTCTCTTTAATTTTATTATTCAACAATTCAAGACCAACCACCGCGGCAGTTATCATTTTCCCGCCTGCCTGCATGTCTTGAAAAGTAGTGGTCGTGATAAGATCATTTTTAAAAAGGTTATCCCTGTATTGTTCAGAAAATTTCGCCAGACGCGTAGCCAGACTGCGAATTTCATCAGCCACAACGGCAAAAGCCCTGCCATGTTCCCCAACCCTGGCAGCTTCGATGGATGCGTTGAGGGCGACTATAATCACATGTTGCACAATAGAAAAAAATTCTTTGTTTCTCTTGTGCATTTCCATGTTATGTACCAGTAACACATTCATTTCCGTGTGCCAGCGCTCGAATATTTTAATCAATCCATGAAGCTCGTTAATTCCAGTGGCCATCTTTGTGTAATCCCCAGAAACCATTGTCTTGAGCTCTTCATTTTTTTCATGCACCTGCCTGAGGATCTGTTCGTGTTCCTCCTGCTGTTCAGTTAATTGAAGCTGGCCAACTGTCGTTTCCAGTAATTCCCGTTCTGTTTGCTCTGCCTGTTCGTGCTTTTCAATTTGTATTTCATTAATCTGACTAAGTTTCTTTTTATTAACATTAATCATAATCAGGCCCGTACTCAAACAGCCTAACAAAAGCCCCATTAAAAAAAACATGATAGAAGATATCATCGTATTTACATCCCGCACCTTATGAGTAATCTGTCGATTTTGTAAGTCATGGTTTTCCTTACTGCGCTCTTTTACACGGTCACTTTATATCATCAATCAACTTGCAGGGCAAATTTTTCCGGCAGGCTGACGACTACTTCAAAGGGACGATATTCGGCTTTTTCATTCGTATCGAGGAAACGAATCTCCAGTTTCCCGCCTTCGTCCTTCAGGAAGCATCTTACTGCATCCATACCAACGCCCCGACCGGAAACTTCAGTAACAACCTCGGCTGTGGAAAAACCGGGAAGGAAAATCATCTGAGCCAGTTCTTCCGGTGTTTTCTTTTCTCCCT
>JANXZU010000068.1 GCA_025355345.1 Syntrophaceae bacterium | reverse complement strand
TTAAAACTACCGGATAACCCATTGATTGTGCTGCATTTTCCAGCTCATTTTTGGTTTGTACGATTATTTCGTTTACCACCGGAATACCAAATTGTTTTAATAGATCCTTTGCTTCTGATTCTGTTAATGTCGTTCTGCCTTCGGTTTTTGCCTTTTCAATAATTTCCCACTTTTTCATTTTGTACCCCCAAATACCATATTTTTATTATTGCTGATTATCGCATTTAATGCAATAATATCAATTATTTAAATACATATAAGATTAATATTATAACCTATAGTCATAGCATTAAACATTGAGTTTAAATTCTGCCAATTTATCCTACACTAAAACACAGTTACTATTATCTTGACGGAATCGCATTACTTTTAATAATATATTAATATGAATCTTTAAACACGCCGGTTTTTAATTATCAACAAAAATATGTATTACATCTTGAAGGAGACGCAATGGCTGAAGGTGAAGTAAGGCAGGTAATAATTTCCGGCATGCTAGTAGGCATCGTCGGCTTGGACGATGTTATTATGAAGACCGCTCCATCCCTTCAGGGAAGCACAGATGAAGAAACTCAAAATAGATTGCTTGAGGCAGTATCAATAAACAATTACATCCCAGCTGCAGCACTCGAAGCTTATAGACTTGCACTGTTGCGCGAATTCAAAATCGCGCATAATTTACCAGTTGAAAAAGATTTATTTAATGGATTAACAATAGCTGTATTTGGTGCAGGTTGTGCGCGTTGCAGTCAGTTGGAATCTGATGTTCGCGATCTATTGTCCGAAATGAAAATTGCTGCTGACTTACGTCATATTACAGATCCCAAAGAGATAGCGCACTTTGGCATTATGGGTGCACCGGTTCTTGTTGTAAATAATAAGGTTGTCTCCGTCGGGGAAGTTTCGCCGAAAAGCAAAATCCGACAGTGGATAATTGACGCCTTGAATCAGTCCGCAGAATCTAACAAATAAGAAATAAAAGTTTTTTGCAAATATGATTATAACCGTATTTAAAAAACTCTTTTGCAGAGTCTAATCATTGTTATCTTTACTGTGATGATCGCCATTGTTATTAATCTGCTGCAAATATCATTGAGCGGCGGCTAGCGTGCACTGTTTGTTTCAAGGTCTGCCTAGTAATACATTTTTATCTACTGCTAATGTTACAATGAGGTCAACTGTACGGTTATTTCTGGCACTTCGGGCAGTAATATGTACTTCGCCCCCCCTGCTTTATTCGTCGGATGATGCCTCCACATTGAGAACAACACTTTCCTTCCTGCCCATAGACCTTCAACTCATGTTGGTTTTCACCCTTGCGGCCATATAAATCCTGCCAATCGGAAATTGAGGTACCTCGCTTGGTGATCGACTTCTCCAGCACAACTTTGGCTGCCTTAAAAAATTTGATCCAGTCGGCTTTAGTTAAGCTGGCTGCCGGGCGCTCTGGATTTATGCTCACACGATGAAGAATTTCGCAGGCATAAATATTGCCAATGCCTTCTACTGCGTTTTTATCCATAATCAGAGTTTTTACGCTTGTCTTACGGCAGGCATGCCTGCCCAGAAAAGATTTAAGGTCGAATGCCTTAAAAATATCTTTGGATGGATCGTTATCCATTTTCTTAAGTACTTCGACTGTAGCAAAGCGGCGCGGATCATCTAAGAAAATATTTCCATTGGGAAAAGTCAATCGTATGCGTCCGTACTTTGGTTTTACGGAGTCCTTTTGCCACAAAAGCCTGCCTGTCATGCGCAAATGAATATATATCGCATTTTCGTTATCAAGAACGATGACGATTCTTTTGCCCTCGCGTTCAACCGCAGTTACTTCATGCCCTTTGATGTTTTTGATTGAGGCTAACTTATCATCGTATATTTCTGTCGCCAGTACTTTTTCGCCACAGATTTTTATCTGAAGCTGTCGGCAAAGAGTTTCTACTTCAGGTAATTCCGGCATTATCTACCTCCAAACCTAGAATTAAAAAACTACAATCAATTCTTACTAAAATAAAATTTCTTTGCCTACATATTTTTTCGTCGCAGAAACGTGTGAATCCAACTTTATGTCAGGTGTTGATAAATAATATTCCCGAAGCATAAACCAAATAATTAATGCTAATATAAGCTCTTCCAGCGCCAGGCCTTGCTGCGTCTATGTTTCATCAAGGCATACCTAAATGTTTTAGCTTCATAATCTATAAAAAGTCAGCTGACATCAATTTGCAAAAAAAAGAGAGCTCAATTTATTTATTGAGCATCCTTTTTTTAAAAAATTATTTTCAATTTAAGCGCGAATATGCAAAAAAAATGTTGACAAATTTTTCTTGTCAGGTAAATTCAAAAAAGCCTTTTTTATTTTTAAAAATATTTTTTTAAAGGAAGGATACTTCCTTAAGGAGGAACAAAATGGAAAACGAGGCCCTGTTCAACGAAGATGCGGAACCTCCCGGTACCGTGCCTGGTCTTGTTAAGGTTAAAAATAATTTGACAGATTTTTTTTCACTAGGACTTGAAACCAACCAGACATACCTTGCTAAACAAAAGCCACAGAGATATTTATTTCCCTTTAAAGACTCATCCCGATCGCGGATTTTCCGCAAGCGGCATTATCCTGACATTTCCCGCTTTGAATGGTTTGATTGGCATTGGCAGATGCGCAACGCTATTCGGGATGTCAGCAGATTGGAACAAATGCTCAAACTATCGGACAACGAGCGTCAGGCGATGATGCATCAATCAGGCGCGCTTCCGGTTGCTATTACCCCGTACTATGCCAGCTTACTCGATCCTCATGATCCATCAGCGCCGCTGCGTCGCTGCGTTGTTCCGGTTGTAGATGAATGTTTACATACTTCCGGAGAAGCAGAAGATCCTCTATGTGAGGATGCCGATTCTCCCGTGCCCGGCATTATCCATCGATATCCTGATCGTGTGCTGTTTCTAGTAACCGATATTTGTTCTACTTATTGCCGCTACTGTACACGCTCCCGGATCATCGGCCGCGATGATCAGCATTTTGTAGATATGGAAAAATGGGAAGCAGCTATAAACTACATTGAAAATAATTCAAACATAAGAGACGTACTGCTCTCCGGCGGAGATCCTTTGACATTGTCAGATGAAAAGCTCGAATGGATCCTTGCACGGCTTAAAAACATACCTCACGTTGAACTTATACGTATCGGCACTAAGGTTCCTGTTGTTCTGCCACAGAGAATAACCCCTGCGCTGATCTCCATGCTAAAAAAATATCATCCTTTGTGGATGAGCATTCATATCACGCATGTTGATGAACTGACTCCAGAGATGAGTGCCGCCTGCATTAGCCTGGCGGATGCCGGAATTCCGCTGGGCAGCCAAACCGTTCTTTTGTCCGGCATTAATGATGACGTGTCCACTATGGCAAGATTAGTGCACGGTTTAATACAAATTCGGGTTCGTCCTTACTATCTGTATCAGTGCGATCCGATTCCGGGTTCTTCCCACTTACGTACGCCAATCAGCAAAGGATTGGAAATAATCCAGGGTCTGCGTGGTCACACTACCGGCTATGCTGTACCTACTTATGTAGTTGACGCCCCCGGCGGCGGCGGAAAAATTCCTCTGCTTCCTGAATACGCTGTCGGCTGGGATAAAGGCGATTTGATTTTAAGGAACTACGAAGGCAATATATTTCGTTATCCCGATAATCATGCGGAATCGAAAGATATCCACTGATAAATGTCAGAAGCAGAAGCAGGGGGGCGATAGTTAAGACCAAGTTGCTTTCAAATAATTGAATTTTTGAAAGCTTACTTGTTCTTATGCCCGATAAATTAACCTTTAATGAGACTCGCTGAAAACGAACGAAGTGAAGTTTGAAGCGCTAGTCGAATTACCCTACTTGCGAAGCTAAGTAGGGCTAATGTTTCATAGCAACTTGGTATCAATTTGAGCAAAGCCGTCAAAAAGTTAAAAGTTGGAATGACCTATGACTTACGCGATGATTATTTGAAAGAAGGATATGGTCACGAAGAAACGGCAGAGCTCGATTTGCCCGATACGATAGAAGCCATCGAGCAAGTGATTATCAATTGTGGATTTCAAGCTGATCGAATTGGCAATATTAAAGCCTTAACTAGGCGTCTGGTCGCCGGAGATAGCTGGGATCTTGTATTTAATATTGCCGAAGGACTGCATGGTTTTGGCCGTGAAGCTCAAATTCCTGCTCTTTTGGATGCTTATAAAATTCCTTACACCTTTTCCGGACCATTAGGTCATGCCCTTACTCTGCATAAGGGCATGACCAAACATATTATCCGTGATCTCGGAATTCCCACTCCCAATTTTGCACTGGTTTACAGCGAAGAAGATATTTCCGCTATTAATTTCCCTTTCCCACTTTTTGCCAAACCTGTTGCTGAAGGAACTGGTATGGGCATAACCGCTCTATCAAAAATAAACAATCGCAAGGAACTAATTGACGTTTGTTCTAACCTTTTGAAAAGCTTTAACCAGCCTGTCCTTATTGAAACTTATCTGCCCGGCCGCGAATTTACCGTCGGTATTTTAGGTACCGGCAAGGATGCCCGAGCACTGGGTGTTATCGAAGTAATTTTAAAGCCCGCAGCAGAGAAGAATGCATATTCTTATGAGAATAAGGAACATTACGATAAACTGGTTCAGTATATTTTAGTTAATGATGATGAAGCCATGCATGCCAGTGAAATATCACTTGCGGCCTGGCGCGGTTTGGATCTGAAAGATGCCGGGCGCGTGGATTTACGCTCTGATTCCCAGAGGGTACCTCATTTCATGGAAGTTAATTCTCTTGCCGGTTTGAATCCCATACGTTCAGATTTGCCTATTATGTGCAATCTTCTAGAAATTACTTATCCCAAATTGATAAGCTCAATTATATATTCCGCACTCAAACGTGCTAATATAAATAATCAATAATCAACCGAAGACGGCTGAATTAAGGCGTAAATAAAAAATGAGAAAAAAAGAGAAAATAGTAATTTTACACAGTGACGTTGCGCCTGATGCCAGTGAAGACGAACTTGATTGTCTAAGGCAAGCCGACACCATTGCTGAAGCACTGCGGACTCTCGGCCATAAACCGGTATTATTACCTTTCGTTCTTGATCTAGGTAAAAATATCGAATCCCTACAACATGCAAATCCCTACATTGTCTTCAATCTGGTGGAGACTCTTGGTGGCAAAGGCAACTTAATACATGTTGCCCCCGCTTTGCTGGATTTCCTGCAAATGCCCTATACTGGCTGTCGCACAGACGCTATGTACCTTACATCCAATAAGCCGCTGGCTAAAAAAATATTACATGATGCCGGTATTGCCACACCGCCTTGGATCACTGCGGAAGCATTTTCAGTTGGCTTAGCACCTTCAGATACGTATTTAATCAAAGCGTCATGGGAAGATGCATCAGTAGGGCTAGACGAAACTTCTATTGTTAAAATGTCTGATTCAGCCGGAATTATTCAAGCCATGCAGAATCAGCAGAAAAAACTCGGTTCTGCTTGTTTTGCCGAGGCTTATATTGATGGCCGGGAATTTAACATAGCGCTTCTGGCATCTGCAAACAAGGTCCAGCTTCTTCCCGCCGCAGAAATGCTTTTTCTGGACTATGCTCCCGATAAATTAAAACTTCTGGATTACCGGGCTAAATGGGTTGAAGATTCATTTGAGTACGATCATACCAGACGCACACTGGACATTGCATCAAAAGATGCCGCATTAATTGACAACCTTCGTCACATAGCCTTGCGCTGCTGGGATCTCTTCGGTTTGCGTGGTTATGCGCGGGTTGATTTTCGGGTGGACGAAGATGGCAACCCCTGGGTGCTCGAAATAAATGCTAATCCCTGCCTTTCTCTTGAAGCCGGTTTTGCTGTTGCGCTTGAGCGGGCGGGAATAAAATATTCCAAAGCTATTGAGCACATCGTCAATGACGCGTGTAGATAAACTTTTCGAGAGGTTCCTGATTTTTTGTTGAAACGAATTATCCTTCTTTTCTTTTCTAATATATTTATGACTTATGCTTGGTATGGATATTTGAAAGACATGGATAATAAACCTCTATATCTAGTTATAGCCGTAAGTTGGGGGATTGCTTTCTTTGAGTATGTTCTGATGGTTCCAGCCAACAGAATCGGCTATCAGTATTAGAGACCTTTGAAAAAAGCAAAAATACCGCTGGTAATCAAATTTGGACAAATTTTTCAGAAGAAAACTGAAGATGAAAATCAAACTTACCATTGCTGGCTTTCAAATTAACCTATGATGAATCCATTTTGCCTCCATAAACG
>JANXZU010000093.1 GCA_025355345.1 Syntrophaceae bacterium | reverse complement strand
TTATCAGTTTCTATAATTATGATACTCGTAAATAAAGTCAAACTTTTTCCGGTTTTTCCCTCCACTGGTGTAAAGCTGCCTAGAAGGTGCAAATATCTGATGGAAAAGAATTCAGAATTTGCCCATGAAGTAAATCTTGATTATTTGTGGTGATGTGCTACAATTGTTACAGGAGGTGTTGTATGAGTATCGCAATACGTATTGATAATGAATTATATGAAGAAGCAAAAAAGAGCGCTGATTCAGAATGTCGAACGGTGCCTTTACAAGTGACCTATTGGGCCAAGATAGGCAAGGCTGCTCTGGATAATCCGGATCTTCCGGTGGAGTTAATACGTGACATACTGGCTGCCAGAAAACAAGGTGACTTTACACCATTTGAGTTTGGTGTAGAATGAATTTAGTTCAAACACGATATTTTCGGCATAGCTATAAGAAGCTTAAAGCCAATCAGATCAAGCCCGTAAATGATGCAATTCACCACATATTATCTGATCCGCCCTGTGGTGAGAAAAATAAATGTTATCTGGCGGGAGTATTGGTCTATAAATTCCGGGTACAAGATCAGCAATTTCTTCTGGCCTACGAGTATAATAAAGAAACTTTGTTTTTACTTGCCATTGGGGTACATGAAAATTTCTATCGGGATTTGAAAAAGATCCGTTCATAAATATTGAAATATTGAGGAACCTAATACAATCACTTCGCGGCAAGCTGCGGAGAATTAACGTTCGTCCCGCAACAGCGGCATTAAACTAATATAAACTTATGATCGCAATTATTGATTACAAAGCAGGGAATATAACCAGTGTCGCATGCGCGCTGCAAAATATCGGCGAGAAATTCATCATAACCGATGATACAAAAGAGCTGGAGAGGGCATCGCATGTAATTTTTCCGGGTGTCGGCGCGGCGGGTGATGCTATGGTAAATCTGGGGCAAAAGAAACTGGATGCCTGGCTTAAAGACTGGATTAAGGCAGGCAAACCTTTGATGGGAATATGTCTGGGCACGCAGATTATTTTGGATTACAGCGAGGAAAATGAAACAAATTGCATCGGGCTTATCCGTGGATCGACAAAACTTTTTCCGGCGGACCTGAAAGAATCCGGCCGGTCATTAAAAATACCGCATATGGGATGGAACAACGTGGAGCTCAAAAGATCACATCCGGTATTTGAAGGAATCTCCAAAGATGCTGAATTTTATTTTGTCCATTCCTATTATCCGGCTCTGGCCGATGATTCGGTTGTCCTTGGTGTAACGGATTACGGAATTAAATTTTGTTCGGTGCTGGCGCAAAAGAATCTAGTAGCCATGCAGTTCCACCCGGAAAAGAGCGGCAGGCCTGGCTTGCAGATTCTGCGCAATTTCTGCGCGTGGAGGGGCAATGATCTCTAAACGAATTATCCCCTGCCTGGATGTGCGTGACGGCAAGCTGACAAAGGGAATAAAGTTCAAGGGCAATGTGGATATCGGCGATCCGGTCGAAGTCGCCCGGGAATATTATGAGCAGGGAGCGGACGAGATAGTCTTTTACGATATTACGGCATCATCTGAAGGACGGAATATCATGATTGACGTGGTTAAGCGTGTCGCGCAAACCATATTCATTCCCTTTTCTGTTGGAGGCGGCATCCGAAATGTGGAAGACATGCGCAGGGTGATTATGGCGGGAGCGGAAAAAGTAAGCGTTAATTCCGCCGCGGTTGATGATCCTTCAATAATTACTGAGGGCGCGAGGGCATTCGGCAGCCAGTGTATTGTTTTAGGAATGGATGTTAAAAAAGTTAAGGTATCGGAAAAAATACCTTCAGGATATGAGATAGTTATTCATGGAGGAAGAAAGTATACGGGCATTGACGCTCTTTGGTGGGCTAAAGAAGCTCAAAGTCTTGGAGCCGGTGAAATTTGTTTAAACTCAATTGATGCTGATGGTACACAGGAGGGATATGAATTAAATTTAACCTCGCTAATATCAGATAATGTCCAGATTCCTGTAATAGCCTCAGGGGGTGCAGGAAAACCGAAGGATCTAGCCGATGTATTGACGAAAGGTAGAGCTGACGCGGCACTGATCGCTTCAATGGTGCATTACCGCACCTATACAATTACCGAGATCAAGCAATATTTAAAAGAACATGAAATTAAAACAAGAATGCTTTGGTAAATTGATCAATATTTAACTAGGAAACAAGCTTCAGAAGTATTATAATAGTTTTATTAAATCAGGAGGCAATTTACGGTGGATGCAAAAAGGTATGAATTAAATGTCCAACTGGCGCAAATGTTAAAAGGCGGCGTTATTATGGATGTAACAAATGTGGAGCAGGCAAAGCTTGCTGAAGAAGCCGGCGCTGTCGCGGTTATGGCCCTGGAGCGCGTGCCATCAGATATTCGCAAGGATGGCGGGGTCGCTCGAATGTCCGATCCGGGAATGATTGCTGAAATCAAGAAAGCAGTATCAATACCTGTAATGGCAAAAGCAAGAATCGGACACTTTGTAGAAGCACAGCTTTTGGAGGCATTGCGCATAGACTACATAGATGAAAGTGAAGTGCTGACACCGGCAGACGAAGAATGTCATATAGACAAAACAAAATTTAATATTCCCTTTGTTTGTGGCGCGCGAAATCTTGGCGAGGCAGTAAGAAGAATAGCGGAAGGAGCAGCAATGATCCGCACAAAAGGTGAAGCAGGTACTGGTAACGTTGTCGAGGCCGTTCGTCATATGAGAGCTATGAACAGGGAGATTCGTCAATTGGTTCAAATGCCGATAGAGGAAGTTACCGGTTTTGCAAAAAACAATGGAATTCCATATGAACTGGCACTAAAAATCAAACAATTGGGAAGACTTCCTGTTGTTAATTTTGCCGCCGGAGGTATAGCGACACCCGCAGACGCCGCTTTAATGATGCAACTGGGATGCGATGGTGTTTTTGTCGGTTCGGGCATTTTTAAATCTTCTAATCCTCAATTGAGAGCGCGGGCAATAGTAAAGGCTACGGCATATTTCAATGATCCGCAGAAAGTGTTGGAAGCCTCAATGGGTTTGGGAGAGGCAATGCCCGGTATAGAAATTTCACAAATTCCGCCGGAGCAAATATTGGCCGGACGTGGCTGGTAATAAATAACTTTGTGCAACGTATGAAAGAAAACAAATCAGTAATTGGTGTTCTGGGCTTGCAAGGTGGAGTGCACGAGCATTTGAATCATTTGGATCGGCTGGGAATTTCATATAGACGAGTCAAAGATAAAGAAGATTTTGAAGATTTGGCCGGTCTGATAATTCCTGGTGGTGAAAGTTCCTGCCTTAGCCGATTGCTGAATATTTTTGAAATAAAGGAAGTGATAATTGCCGCATATAATCAGGGCATGAAAATATGGGGCACTTGCGCGGGCACAATTTTACTTGCAAAAAGTGTTGTTGGAGAAGAAAATTGTCTTGGTTTAATCGATATTGAAGTCGAGCGCAACAGCTTCGGGAGTCAACTGGATAGTTTTAAAAGCGATGCAGTAATTAAGGTAGTTGATAATGAACCGCTACCTTTGACATTTATCAGGTCGCCAAAAATTCTTAAAGTAGCTGAAGATATTAATGTATTGCTAAAAATTGATGATTATATAGCAGCCGCAGAAAGTGATAATGTTTTAGTAACTGTTTTTCACCCGGAGTTGACGGAAAGTCTGGCTTTTCATAGATATTTTGCAACAAAATGTGGTGTGAAATGCAACACAAATGAGAATGCTAATACAGATAATGATTGGCAGAATTGCGGCTGGGCGAGAATGGCGAGAGTTGCTTGAAGCAAAGCGAACATCGAAATATTATATCAATAATGCTAATTAAGGTTAAAGAAAGAGTAAATTATGGACGTAAGATTTATTAATCCGTTTCTAGATGGTACGGCGGAAGTGTTAACAAAAATGGCTCGCTTGAAACCTGTTGCCGGGAAACCCTTTGCTAAAACAAACGATTCAGCCTACGGAGATGTTTCCGGGATTATTGGTATGACAGGGGACGCGATAGGCTCTCTGGCTCTGACATTCAGTGAAGATTGTATCATCGGTATTGTCAGCAACATGCTGGGCGAATCTTATACAGAAATTAGCAGGGAAGTTATGGATGCAGTAGGTGAATTAACTAATATGATTTCCGGTGCATCACGCAAAACAATGGAAAAGGACAATTTAAAAGTATTTGCGGCTATTCCAACTGTCGTTTTCGGTAAAAATCACACAATCAGACATGTTGTCCAGGGACCAAGCATTGTGATACCTTTTAAGACTGAATGTGGCGATTTTGTTATTGACGTTTGTCTTCAATCACAGTTGCAGAAGAAGGAAGAAAAGCAGTTGCCAGATAGAAGGGATGCGCAGGATATTAGTGTATTTAACCCAAAGGAAATAAATCCCGCAGTTTTTGGTAAACCTGCCATGCAAAAGACCAGTCAGGAAGTTATGCAGGATACAATAGAGAAAGACTTGCGTAAATCTGCACCTCTTGAATATAAAGATGTTGGCGAAAGAATCGAACATCTTAGAAAAGTATTGGTCGAAACTAATGCCAATAGAGATTCAATAATGAAGCAACTAAAAGATCACCCTTTTATGGAAGCTGCCCAGAGAATGCGTTATAAAAAAGCTCTTCCTGCCTATGACGCAAAGATTAAACGATTGAAATTAGATATAACAGCTGCTGAGACTATCTCTAAGATGTCACAGGATGATTTTGATAATCCACAGATTAAAACGGATTATCAACATTATCCAACAAGGCAGGACCCCTCGAAACCAGATAAGAAATAATCATCATAACCTAATAAGTGAAGAAATAGATGTCTTTAGTAAAAATCATAGAGAATAACTTTTTTGCTATTGGAAGTTACTGGGGAGCTATTAATTCTTCCATAAGTGGCAATGGAAAAATATCATCCATGAACACGGGCATTGAAGTTGCCGACCTCAACTGGACATGGAATGAAAGGCCATTAACAGGTAATGACTTAAGAATAATAAATCAAATTAAAAATAAATATAAAGATTTAAAACTGCACTTCTGGTGGTGGGTTTATCCTTGCGGTCAGTCCGCAACAACAAATGAAGCATTGCAAAACGAGGGCTTAAATTATTTAGAATCAATCCCCTGTCTGGCATTAGAAGTCATTACAATAAATCATACTATGACAAGATGTAATGATATTGAAATATCATTTGTTAAAGACGAAAAAGAACTAAAAATGTGGGGGGATATATCTTTTACGGGATTTGAAATGCCGCTGGAAACAAGAATGAAATATAATAAATTTGTAATGTCATTTGATATCAGTGCAAGATCACCGCAGAAATTGTTTGTTGCCTACTTTATGGGTCAGCCGGTTGCCACCTCTCTTTTGTTTTTGCATGGCGATAATGCAGGAGTTTATTTTGTCACGACGCTTCCTGAATACAGAAACAAAGGAATTGCATCAGCATTAATATTGAATTCTATAAAATACACTAAAACAGCTGGTTATAAATATTGTATTTTACAATCTTCCAAAGATGGGCTAGCCGTTTACAAGCGCGCCGGTTTTCAAGAATGCTGCTGCGCGGATATCTATTCACTTCCAGAATCACGGGTATGAACCCCAAAGCAAGCTGCGCGGGATTGTTCAACTTACCAATTCCACTAAGCTTGCGGAATTGGAGTTTCACAATAAATTCCAAATAATTCAGGGGTAAAATGCCGCATAGCATCATACCCCTGAAATACCCTATTAAAATTAATTAGCTCCTCAAGGATTCAAATTTCTTCTCTTCAGTTCCAGGCGCAGCTGGATTCGGCGTGCCCTTAAATCTTCGGCTGTATAGCCAGTGCCGCCTGTGCCAACTCCAACACCGCCGCCAACGCCGCGGCCAAAACCTCCACCAAGTCCAATGCCAACCGATGGGCCGGAAGATTTTTCCTGTTTATCGATTTCATCATTAATCTGGTAGAAATATTCCAGCAGCCTCTCATTGGTCATCTTCTTATAATCTTCCGCAAGCAATTCTGTGGATTTATCGGCACATCCCGCAAAGAAAAATATTGCGCCAGTGATCAGAAGTAATAAAGCAATAATTTGTTTTGTTCGCATCGTCCATTCCTCCATTTAATATTATTTATATTACCATATATAATTAAATCGCTTTGTCCAGCAGCTATTTGCTTACGCAAAACCCAACCTTAACGCCAAAGATAATCAACTATTTTTTTAATAATTCCAAGCGCTCTTTTATGCTTTCAGCTTTAACTGTCTCCTTTTGGTCAAGATAATATTTTTGCAGTTTGATTAAGTAAGCAAAAAGAGGTCTTCCCCAACCATTATCGGCTGAGGTGCTAATGGCTATCTGAAGGATATTGTCATCATAAGGCAAATATTTTACCAATACACCGCAGGCAACTAAACGGGAAAGAGGATCATCAATAGCAGTAATTTCTCTGATAGCTGTTGCCAAATCTTTTTCCTGTGCTGGTTTTAAAAGTTTACTGTAATGGGCAGGCAGAAAGTATGAATTTACTTCATGAAAATTACCCTTAATAAAATTATAATAAGAAAAGTTTTTTGCGTTGGGTTGCAGTTTGTTAATCCTGAGAAAATCAGAATCGTCAAAATCTTCGAATATCGATACATGCAGAGCATATTTTGTTAAATAAGCTGTGCCCAAAAGATTAAGATCGTTACTTCTGGCAATTGCCTTCTTTGCTTTGACAAAATGAGGCTCCGAAGAAGTTTCTTTATCTGTCAGAAAGTAATATTTATAACTTTCAAGCTGCCTGGAAGATGTATCTTTCCATTCAGGAATTTGTTTTGACCCACAGGCGCAAATTACAAAACAAATTAAAACAAAAAGTATTTTCCTCATGGTACTTTGAACTCCGGTTCTTTCTTCGACGAAATAAGATCATCGAGTCTATTGACGACATCGTTAACGGCATTGACGGTATCATCGATATCGGAGCGTAAAATGTGAAAATCTTTCACGCCCTCTGAAGCTTCTTGGCTGATTTTATTGATATTATCTACAGTAGTATTAAGCTTTTCCAGCTTGCCAACAATATCTTTCAGAATATTATTTACTTGCGGAAGAGTCCCATCTTTGCCAAAAAGTTGAGCATCAGTTTTATCAGCTATTTTATCTACTTTTTTAAGAATGTTATCGAGGTTCTCTGTAACTTTGGCAACATTGCTCAAGACACGGTTAAAATCGCCTTTAGGGTTGGCTAAGTTGTTAGAAAGCGTTTCCAGATTAGAGGCAATAAGCGTTATTTTTTCAATAAGCGGAGGAACTTTTGTAATTACATCATTAATATCATTAACAATATCCACTTCAGGAATTTTCCTTTCAGGAAGTTGCGGGCTATGTAAATTGGTTGTTGTCACAATAATACGGGAAGCACCGATCAAGGGACGGTAAAGAATAAAAGAGCTGTCTTGTTTAACCCACTTGACGTGGCGTTCAGGAATCTTGATGCGAATAAGAACGATGCCTTTATCGTTTAGTTCCAGTGCGTGAACTTTGCCTATGTTAAAGCCGGAAAAGACGACAGGCATACCTTCAGTAAAGCCGTCGCCGGATTTGGAAGATAGAGTAAATGTAAAAACTTTTTCAAAGAATCCTTTTTCGTAGGCAAGATAAAGCAAAGACAATAGTATTACAATTGTCGTAAGAACAATAAATAAGCCAACTTTAAATTCACGGCTTATGGACATAATTCACCGTATCTTTCTTCCATCCATTTGTAATCATATATATGACAGTTTATATAAAAATCTTCAATTTTTTTTAATGTATCAAGGAAAAAATTAATTTTATTTAGATGTGGTATAATCTTAAAAGGTCTGTCGATAATTACGATGGCGTCTCGTACCATTACGGCGCGCAGCAGCATGACGCCAAATCTCTCCTCATTATTCAGGGATGGATTTCTCTTAAAAGCAATATGTTCTAAACCAAGACGCTGTAATGCTGCAATGGCAATATCATGTGCTTGGGCTAGAGGCATATTTTCATGATATTGTTTAATCAAAGATATGTTCATCCAGACTTCTTGGTTGGAAATGAGTGGTAGATCAACGGAAACTGTTGCCGCCTGAACGTTATGAGTCACCAGAAAATTCCTCAGGCCCCCATTAAGAGCATTTTCACTATCAAAAAAACTTAGAACAACTTTGTTATTAATGACAGCACCTCAATGATCATAATTGCAGTGAAAACATTCACCATGCCGCCAGAAACAGCAATGGGAATACTGGTAAGCTCATTAGATGCGCTCAATCCTGAACGAATTGGTATTACAGTAGCAAAAAAACCGAAGATAGCGCACTTGAGCAATGCGATAACTATATCAGAAAAATTAGCAGAGTTTAATAAAATATTTGTATATGCATCAATGCCTATTCCAAAAATAATATTAGAAAATAATATACCGCTGAACATCAGGACAACAGAAAAAAGACTGCTGAGCAGTACTAAAGATGCAACACCATTTATAACACGCGGAACCAGAAGGTAATCGATAACATCAATACGGAACGTTTCCAAAGTTTTTATTTCACCGTTTACTTTCATAACGGCAATTTCAGTATTAATAGCGGAACCGGAGCGGAGAGTTATTAATAAAACAGTAAAGAAAGGAGAAAGCTCGGTAACGATTAATCCCATTAGGACGTTGCCGAAAAACTCTGTTAGGCCCAATCCCTTCAGCAACTGAAAAACAATGCCAATCAGTAAAGATCCAAAAATTATGGAGACGACTAAAAAAACCGGAAGAATTTGTACAGACGTAAAATATATTTGATTTACAAGAACTGTGCGCATCGCGCTGCTATATGTTTTACGCCGAAGCATACGGCGCAGAATTATGCCGGCAAAGAAAAATATGTCTGTAAAAGACTTTGCCAGACTAATTGCAAAATACCCTATTTTTTCTATAAAAGACATAATTCTATTTTCAAAAAATTTTATTTTTAATATTAGCACAAGATCATTATTACTTCAAACTACATGAAGTTAATATAATCATTGACAAACATACTACGAACATTATATTTATAAAAATTAAAAGCAAGAGGGCAAATGGAAATTCAACCGTATTCGTTTATGAATGCAGAGGAGGGTATATGAAAAATCAAAATCGTAAAACATTCTTTATGTTCTTGCTGGCGTTTTTAGTCGCTTTTTTTATTGTTTCGCTTGTGGAAGTTTTGAGATCTTCTTTTACAACAGCAGGAGCGCCGGAAATTCAGATAGCATCGGCTGTGTCTCCGTTTGATTCTGTAAAGACTCCAGTATCGTTTGCTGATCTTGCTGAACATGTAAAACCGGCAGTAGTCAATATCAGCACGACAAAAACATTTAAGAACCGTAAAGGGGCAGGTTTACCTTTTGGAAGATCACCCTTCGGGGATGATTTTTTCGACAGATTTTTTGGCGATATTCCTCAAAGGGAATTCAAACAGCGCAGCCTTGGCTCAGGATTTATCATTAGTAATGATGGATACATTTTTACTAATAATCATGTGGTAGAGCAGGCAGACAAAATATTAGTAAAAGTATCCGATGGCAAGGAATATGAAGCAAAGGTAATTGGAACTGACGCAAAAACGGACATCGCCTTAATAAAAATCAAATCTGGCAATAGCCTGCCGGTTGCGGAAATCGGAGACTCTGACAAGGTGAGAGTGGGGGAATGGGTTGTTGCTATCGGTAATCCGTTTGGCTTGGAGCAGACTCTTACGGCTGGCATAATCAGTGCGAAAGGACGCGTCATTGGAGCGGGACCATATGATAATTTTATTCAAACAGATGCTTCCATTAATCCCGGTAACAGTGGAGGTCCATTATTTAGCATGGATGGAAAAGTCATCGGCATAAACACTGCAATAGTAGCGCATGGGCAGGGTATAGGTTTTGCCATCCCAATCAATATGGCCAAAAGTATCTTGGCTGATCTAAAAACAAAAGGGAAAGTAACACGCGGCTGGATGGGCATTTCCGTACAGGATATAACAGAGGACATAGCGAAAAATTTAAATCATAAAGATAAGAGCGGAGCTTTAGTATCTGACGTATTTAAAGGAGATCCTGCAGATAAAGCAGGTATTAAAGTAGGAGATATCATCAAAGAAATTAATGGTAAGGCTATAAAGGACACACACGAACTACTTCTGACTATCGCCTCATTACACGTTGGTGAAAAGATGAATGTTAAAGCACTGCGTGATGGAAAAGACATATTGTTCGAAGTAGTTGTGGTGGAACGCAAGGATAAATCTGAAGTAGTTTCGGTGAAAGAAGGAAAAGGGTATTTTGGCCTTGCTGTTGGGGAGATAAATCCGGAAGTGGCACGGCAATTCGGGATCGGGAAAAACGATGGCGTTATAGTAACTGATGTAACTTCCGGAAGTGCTGCGGATGATGTGGGAATTCAGCCACAGGATATTATTGCCCAGGTAAATAAGGTAAAAATTTCATCATTGAAAGATTATAACAGGGAAATTAGTAAAGCAGCGGAAAAGAAAAGCGTAACTCTATTAGTGAAGAGGGGAAAGGATAGTTTTTTTGTCGCACTGAGAATAGAATAGTTTAGCAATAAATCTTATAAAAAAAGCAGACCCAAAAGGTCTGCTTTTTTTGTTTTCTGGATTTGTTCGTCTTTTCTCTGGCCGCAAAATTCTATGCGGATGTCGGCAGTAAATCCAGTAGTCAAGATTTATTGAAAAGATGCTTTTGAGAATATGCGTATTATCCTCAAAGGATTCGGTTATGACGCTTATTTTTTAATAAACGTTAGCTGAATGGTAGCACTTCGTTTTACTAAAGCCTCCAACACATCACAAATAAATGCAACGGGCATAAATGCTATAAAAAACAATAAATGAAAAATAAATTTATAAGATGGATAGTCTTTTATATAGGATTTATTTCCTTTTAAAAACTCAAACAATAGTTCACGCTTAGCAGAAACTTTATTTAAAATACTTTGCACTAAACCGTATGGATTTTGCTCAAAGGATAAATACTGCTCAACTACCAATTCAAAGCCTCTTTTTTTCATTAACATAATAAAATCATCAGGTTTAAAGTAAAACAAATGACGAGGTGGATCAAGGTGTAACCAATCGCCTTTAAACCATCGGGCTTGATTGCTATTGATGTTAGGAAATGACATAACTAATACACCACCTGGTTTCAATATATCTTTTATAATATCCAGCATCTCCGCGGGATTATCAACGTGTTCAAATACATGAAACAAAGTAATGGCATCAAAATAATTCGAAGAATATGTAGCTTGTTTAAGCGAACCGACAAGCAATCGAAGTTCGGGAATTTGTGATGCTCTGCTAGCTGAATTTCCTTCTCGTTCAATGCCGTGTAATTCATAATTTCCTTTTTTGCCTAAATATTGCAGAAACCGACCATTACCACAGCCGATATCTAATATCCGGGCATCGGCATATAATTGTTTTCTTAAAAACGAAGAACGACGAGAACGGAAAAAATCAAGAACACTTTCAATAATTGGATTAAATTTGTCTGTTCCTGATCCATAGTATGTATCATCATAGGCGCGATCTAGTTGAGCTTCCGTAGGATGGGGCGATAAATAAACAGCATGACAATGGTCGCATTGATTTAATGTATATGGATCATTGAAAATATCAGTAACCTCAAACAACAGTTTGCTGTTATTTGATTTGCAAAAAAAACAATAGTCATCCACATTATTATCCATCATTTTTAATACTTATAAGTACTTCCATTAATATCATATCCGGCCAATCGTTGCATAAGGGAAAATACATCAGCGAAGTTTTTTATGGAACAACGGTAGTGTAAAGAATCTTGTGTAAATTAATCAGGTAGAAAAAAAGGCGCTTTTCCTGTTAGAAGGGTTTTTCCCCAAAAACCTAAACTAAAAGGAGAAAGCGCCATGAAACTTGAAGCAAGCGTAGCGGAAATTGGAGAGA
>JANXZU010000037.1 GCA_025355345.1 Syntrophaceae bacterium | reverse complement strand
TGTTAGCAGCAAATAGAAAAGTCCTATTTTGTAGCACATGATATGTCCGCTTTTTATCACGCTTAAGAAAAGTGATTGAAGGCGTATCCGTAAGCCACTTTTCTTATATTATGGCGAGCGGCGGACTTACGCTGCCTTTGCTTTTTTCTTTGTTTTCAACTTTCCGGTTTCATCATAATCAGCCAGTTTGCGTGGGCCATGAAAAATAGCCAGGGAACCGTCTAGATAACGATGCACTCTCACTTTAACCCTTACATAATGACAACGATACTTGTCGGGAGGTATCTGTAAGGTTTTTCCTTCAAAGCTGACACAGTTATCGGAACTGACTGTTCGTTCATAATGTTCGCACAGTGTATCCTCAATATGTGCTCCTCCCCAAGGAACGAAGGCGGAACCTTTTTCCAAAGACTTTTGCTTGAACTCTCTGTTGTAAGCCGGCAAATAGACTTTTTTTATATAGCGATTGGCCTCTTCCATACCGGTAATGTTATAGAAAGCAAGCTCTTTGGTCAGTCTATCCTGATGGGTGCGGAACATTCTTTCACTCCGTCCTCTTGCTTCCGGGGAATAAGCAGGAATCATTTCAATACCTAACTGTTGCATGGCTCGCCCAAACTGGGTTAGTTGTGTTTTACTGACTTTGCCTCCTTCTTCCGGTGTAAACCAGTAGTGGCTCCCTCGATCCGTATAGATTGAACTGAACAACCCTTTTTTTAGAATTACATCCTGAACTCCTTGAAAACTGCTGGCTGTTCCTTCCTCCTGAACAAAAAACATATTATATTGTTCATTTGTTGCATCATCCATCGTCACGATCAAATCCCACTTCTTACCCAAAACCCATTCATGGGAACTGCCGTCCTGATGCAACATCATCCCAGACAAAGGGCTGCGTTCTCTTCTCTGACGGTGAGAACCTTTCTTCTTTCCCTTCACAACTAATCTCTGGCTTTGCAGGGTGTTCTTTACCCAGGTATAACTCCGGGTTCCGCCGTCTCTTCTATACCACGAGTAAAAATGCTTTACGTTCCAGCCACGATATTTGGCACTGTAGCGCTCTACTATGGCCATGACCTCATCCACTGGTGCGCGCCGATGGGATGCCTGCGTAAGGCGCTTATCATTCAATCCTGACAAACCGTTTTCTTCATAACGGCAAATCTGCCGCCGAAATGTCCGGCTGCATACGCCCAATATATTTGCTGCTTCTTCCTGGCTTAATCTTTTCTTCTGCCAGCCTCCATAGACTTCCTCAAATCGCATCTTCCGGTTCTCCTGCATTATCTCTGTCCGCTTCATCCGTTACCTCCAATAGGTAACTTATCAAATAGGACAGTTTATGTGCTATAAACCGGACATATTATTTGCTTCTTACATTTAAGCAGATATGGCTTGACTATTGAGCACGATTACCGTATCATAGTTCCAACATCGCATATTTAGAAATAGATAGGCGGGGGAATAAGTTGAATGTAGACATTTTGAAGCGCAAAGGTTAGCCACCAGGTACTTTATCAGTCTTGGTGGTTTTTTTAGTTCTGTCATCGTGCGAATTCGACTTTACACCACTTTGTAGTCAAAAGCATACCGCGGCGGCAAGGAAGAGGCGACGTAGGCGTATTTACTAATACGTTGAGTAGCCGATGACGAAGCCAACAAAGGTAGGCGAATGAATACAATTTGGTGGGAAATTTAAGAAAGGAGGATTTAATCTATGTCAGAAGGTAAAGTTAAGTGGTTCAACGAACGCAAGGGTTTCGGCTTCATCGAACAAGATGGCGGCACTGATGTTTTTGTTCACTTCAGCGCTATTCAAGCCAGTGGTTTCAAGACGTTAAATGAGGGACAGCTTGTAAGCTTTGATGTTGCTCAGGGCAAAAAAGGCCTGGAAGCAGAAAACGTCAAACCGGTATAGTCGTTAATTGAAAACCAAAAATTAAGGCACTTCGCGCATGTATATTATGCCGGAGTGCATTTTTTTTACCCACAAAATACTTGCAGTTGGATACTTCAATACTTCTTGACAAAAACTAGATACTTTAGTTAGTTACACCACCTTTATGCATATAGTTTTTGTTATCCCGATCGTAAGGAGAGTTAATAGTGTATTTCTCTGAGAAAACGCAAAAAGAGTCCCTGAAACTTAAAAGTATCTGGCAAGATAAAGTTGAAAATACTTTAAAGACCAATCCCGATCAGAAGGAGCGCTTTTCCACTGTTTCCGATCTGGAGATTAAAAGACTCTACACACCGGAAGATATTAAGGATACAAATTTTGAGCAGCATATCGGTGTACCGGGAGATTTTCCTTATCTGCGAGGCAATCAGGTAACAGGCTATCGTGGTGGTTATTGGACATTTCGTATGTTTGCAGGCATGGGCAGCGCTAAAGATACAAACGAACGCTGGCGAATGCTTTTGCGCGAAGGACAGACAGGACTCAGCACCGCTTTCGATTTTCCGACTCTCATGGGTTACGACAGCGACTCTCCAAAATGCTTGGGTGAAGTCGGCAAGTGCGGCGTGGCCATTGATACGCTGGAAGATTTTCTGGCGCTGATGAAAGATATTCCCATGGATCAGGTTACAACTTCCATGACAATTAATCCTCCGGCTACTGTCCTGTGGGCGATGTATTGTGCCGCTGCCGAAATCAATGGTGTACCCCTGACCAAAATCGGTGGTACCATCCAAAATGACATGCTCAAAGAATTTATCGCGCAAAAGACTTTTATGTGCCCGCCCGGGCCATCGGTAAAACTCATCAGCGATACGGTGGAATTTGGCACAAAATATGTTCCCCGCTGGAACACCATCAGCATTAGCGGGTATCACATAAGGGAAGCCGGAGCCACTGCGGTTCAGGAACTGGCTTTCACACTTCGCGACGGCATCGAATACGTGGAAGACGTTGTGCGTCGCAAAGGCCTGAGTGTTGATGAATTCGCGCCGCGTTTATCTTTTTTCTTCAACTCGCACATTGATTTCTTCGAAGAAGTTTGCAAATTTCGGGCAGCGAGGCGCATGTGGGCTAAAATCATGCGAGACCGTTTCGGGGCCAAAAATCCCCGTTCCCTTTGGATGCGTTTCCACACACAGACAGCAGGCTGTTCCCTTACTGCACAGCAGCCATATAATAACGTTGTAAGAACAACAATGGAGGCCCTCGCTGCTGTTTTAGGCGGTACCCAGTCCCTTCATACCAACTCTCTGGATGAAGTCCTCTGTTTGCCTTCCGAACATGCCGTAGAAATCGCCCTTCGTACACAACAAATTCTGGCTGAAGAGACAGGAGTTGTCAATACAACGGATCCGCTGGCCGGTTCCTACTTTGTCGAAGCGTTGACTAATGAAATAGAAGAAAAAGCATGGGAATATATCGAAAAAATAGATGGCATGGGTGGAATGATTGCCGCAATCGAAAAAGGTTTCCCGCAGATGGAAATTGCCGACTCCGCTTACAAATTTCAACGGCAGCTGGAATCAAAAGAAAAAATTATGGTCGGCATGAATAAATATGTAACGGATGCCAAGCATTCAATTCCGCTTATAGAGATCGACGAAAAGATCGGCGAAGAACAAATAAAAAGACTCAAGGATGTTCGCCGCAAAAGGGACAATCGCGCCACGAAAAAATCTCTCGACGATATAAAGAATGCATGCAGGAAGGGTACAAACGTAATGCCTTATTGCATTGAGGCGGTAAAAAATATGGCGACCCAGCAGGAAATTTGCGACATTTACCGCGAAGTATACGGAGAATATCGGGACCCTGGATTATATTAATGAGACTCAAATATTACAAACGCAGTGCCGTAATATTTGCAAGTCGAATTATCCAGATAGCGAAAGCTGTCGGGATAAACTAAGGAGAGATCGTTATGCCGGATAGAAAAATTAGAGTGATGGTAGCCAAACCGGGCCTGGACGGTCATGATCGCGGCGCCCGCATTCTGGCGCGGTGCTTCCGTGATGCCGGTTTTGAAGTTATTTACACAGGCTGTCATCAAACACCGGAACAAATTGCGGCTGCGGCAATTCAGGAAGATGTTGATCTGGTAGGGTTGAGTTGCCTTTCGGGCGCTCATCGTCTACTTTTCCCGCGAGTAGTTGAACTGCTGCGCAAAAAAGATGCTTCCGACATTACCGTTATTGGCGGCGGAATAATCCCGGAAGCTGATTTTACGATGCTTTACGAAGCAGGCATTAAAGCTATTTTTACACCGGGGGCAACACTTGATTCCATTGTCGAATGGATCAGGAATAATATTAAAACACACGATTGATTCGCTATCCTCAATATAGATAATTATGGAAACAATTAAAAAAATATGTGAGGGCAATGTTAGGGCGGCATCACGCCTGATTCGCGATCTGGAGGATAAGCTGCCACATGCCCGTCCCCGACTGAGACAGCTTTTCAAGCACACCGGTAAATCTTTCATCATTGGCATTACCGGTTCACCAGGCGCGGGCAAAAGTACTTTGACCGATGCTTTGATTGCCGAACTACGCAAGCTCAGTAAAACCGTTGGTGTACTGGCCGTTGATCCGACCAGCCCCTTTACCGGCGGTGCGATCCTGGGTGATAGGGTCCGTATGCTGCGGCATGCCGAAGATGAAGGAGTTTTTATCCGGTCACTTGCTACCCGTGGAGCACTGGGAGGTTTATCACAGGCCGCGGGGGATGCGATCCATGTTATGGAAGCAATGGGCAAGGATGTCATCATTGTCGAGACTGTGGGTATCGGCCAGCAGGAAATCGATATTATCAACCACGCGCACAGCGTTATTGTTGTTATGGTTCCCGGTATGGGTGATGAAATTCAGTCCATGAAAGCAGGCATTCTGGAAATAGCTGATGTTTTCGCCATTAACAAAGCTGACCGTGCCGGAGCGAAACAACTCCACACGGAACTGGCCTCTCTGCTCAATAGCGCGCCACAATCAGCAGGCGCATGGCGTCCACCGATTGTGATGATCGAAAACCTTTATGAGCCGCTTACCTTTGTCGAACAAACGGCCGAACTTGCCCAAAAGGTAGCCGAACACTATGCATATCTGCAGGAAAGCGGGCAACTGGATAAGCGTACCGAACGTAGAGCCATGATGCAAATCAATGATGCCTTGCGCGCCTGTATAATGGAGCCTGTGATTGATAATCTAACCGCCAGCGGTGAATTACAGTATCTCGCCGAAAAGATTAAAAACAGGGAAATTGATCCTTATTCCGTGGCTGAAGAAATATCTAAACGCTTCCTCAAATCAGGAGGGATAAATGACATCGACAAAAAATAAGTCCATCCACTCCGGAACAGCCACAAAGAAAAAAAAATCAGCCGTCAATAAAGTTAAAGCTTCGCCAGCATTAACAGAAAGAGGGCTGGTGGTTGTTATTACCGGTAATGGCAAAGGTAAAACCACTGCGGCTTTCGGGCAGGCGCTGCGCGCTGTAGGCCAGGGATATAAAGTCTTGATTGTGCAGTTTATGAAGGGGAGAAAATACGGCGAATTTATTGCCGCTGAAAAATATCTGCCGCGTTTGACTATCCACCGCAGCGGGTTGGACAGCTTTGTCATGCGCGATAACCCCACTGCAGTCGATATTGAGCTTGCCATACAAGGATTTGAGCTTGGGAAGAAGGCTATCGCCAGTGGCAAATATAATATGGTCATCCTTGATGAAATTAATGTGGCTGTTGATTTCAAGCTTATAGACCTGAAACAAGTTATCGAAATGATCAAAAACAAGCCACCAGCACTGGATCTCATTTTAACCGGCCGCTATGCCGCAAAGGAAATAATAAAACTTGCCGATACCGTAAGCGAGGTCAAAGAGATTAAACATCATTATGCGGCGGGGATAAAAGACCGCGTAGGAATAGAATACTAGTCTCAAACAGGTAAATTCAAAAATCCTTAAGATTTTTCGCTGTTTTTTATTCATCTTCTTTTATTTGTCTTGAATTTAATTATCATTTCATGTTAAATTGTTAATAATAGTGGACAATTGAGAGATTTATAATTATCTGAAAAGGTATAAATCGAAGGAATGGACGAAAGCACCGAAAATTCAATGATTTTTTTTCAGGTATTTGACATGGTTGATATCGGCCTTGTCATTCTGGATAAAGATTTGCGTATCCGCCATTGGAATCGTTGGATGCAGTTGCATAGTGGCATCGATCCTACGAAGATAAAAGGATCGGTCGTTTTTGACACTTTCCAAAATTTAAAGACTACGCGCTTTACTAATAACTGTAAAACGGTTCTTACGTTCGGAAATTTTTGTTTTTTTTCTCAAAAAATACACCACTATTTATTCCCGTTTAAACCAATTAGTTCTTTTGACTCTCAATTTGATTTCATGCAGCAAAACTGTACAATGGGACCGTTGCGGAATGAAAATGGATCCGTTGAATACATTTTTATTGCCATTCATGATGTTACGGAAACAGTCAATTTTGAGCTAAAGCTCATGGAGATGAATTTAAGAGATGCTCTAACCGGAATACACAATCGCCGCAGCCTGGAAACAAGTTTGAAAAGAGAAATGGAAAGATACAAGCGTTACGGCCATCCACTGAGCATGATCATGTTTGATATCGATTTTTTCAAAAAAGTAAACGATACCTATGGCCATCAATGTGGTGACTTTATATTACAACAAATTGCGTTAACAATTGAAAAGGAAGTAAGAGATCAGGATCTTTTGGCACGTTACGGCGGAGAAGAGTTCTGCTGCTTATTACCGGAAACTTCTATGGAAGCGGCAGTCGTGCTTGCGGAAAGGTTTCGGAAGAAGGTTTCTCAAAAGCCATATCGCTACCAAGACAAGAGCGTCGATGTAACTATCAGCCTCGGAGTTTCAACTATGAGCAATGAAACGACTACGGGAGAGATGCTCTTGAAAAAGGCGGATACAGGGCTTTATGCCGCCAAGAATGCCGGACGTAATCGTGTTATGGTTGAAACATGAAAACAGAAATATTATTTTATAAAATAAAGTGAAGTAAAATATATTTTCCGATTAAAAATTGTAATAATTGTGGAAAGTAAATAAGATATCTCTGGAGAAGAGGTTATTATGATCAAAAGGATATTAATTGTTGACGATTCTCCCATCTCGATAAAAATTATGAAAAGCTGCATCCCTAAAGATAAAGACTACGAATTGTTTGACGCTGCTGATGGTCAATTAGGTGTTGATAAATATAAGGAAATCAAACCTGATCTGACTTTTATGGATTTAACAATGCCGGTCATGGACGGGTTTCATGCTTTGGTTGAAATTATGAAGCTGGATCAAAGAGCAATAGTTATAATTGTTACCGCTGATGTTCAGATCAAGGCAATTGCCCGAGCCCATGATTTGGGTGCCTTTTCGGTACTAAGGAAACCTCCATCAAAGGAATTAATAGCAGCGGCCATCAAGGAAGTTGACGAAACTCTGGCTCAGCTTGGATAAATTATGGTAAACAAAATTAGCACTGAAGAGATGATTACAGCCGAAGAAACTGATATCCTTCAGGAAATCATGAATATAGCTTTTGGCCGTGCCGCTTCAGATCTGGCCGAATATATAGATATTTTTGTTATACTAAGTGTCCCTTACATAAAGCTGCTGCAGGCCTCTGATCTTCCACCGTACATTAACACGGAGATCATGGATTACGATAAAGTATCCGTTGTGGAACAAAACTTCTGGGGTAAATTCAAAGGCAGCGCTTTTTTGATTTTTCCCGCCGGTACCGGGAAAAGGATAATTTCTCTATTTGATGGCGGGGATGATTTTGTTGAATCAGATCCTATTTATGAACTGGAAAAAGAGACATTTCGGGAGGTAGGCAATATTCTGATCGGCGCTTGCATAGGAAAAATCGCTGAACTTCTGGGCGATGTCATTACTTACTCGCCGCCTCGCGTTGTAATTGAAAAAAGTCATCGCAGTGTGGTGTCCGACAGCCTCTTTGATCCTGAGAATCTTGCCATTGTCTTAAGAACAGTCTTTGAATTTAACGAGAAAAACATCAGTGGGTATCTGTTTATTGTAACCAGCCAGGAATCTTTTGGCTGGCTGAAGACTGCCTTACATAAATTCGTCGAACAGTACGAATAACCATCAGACATATTCCTTATAGATCGGATCATACATCATCGATTTAATCAGACCCATCAGATCTGCAGGTTCCTGCATCTGTGTTAGCCCTCTGGCAAATGCGATCTTGGCGACTGCCAGCGCGATATTGGCCGACACCTCTCTAATGCGCGACAAGGATGGATAAATTCTCCCCAGAATAAAGTCTTCTTCTGAAACTTCTTTATCCAGCACTTTGGCGGCAGCAGTGAACATCTCATCCGTAACTCGAGATGCCTCCGACGCAAGAATGCCCAAACCGACACCGGGGAAGATATAACAGTTATTAGCCTGACCCGGCACAAAGTTATGGCCGTCAATCTCCACTGGTGGAAATGGACTGCCGCTTGCAAAGATGGCTCGCTTATCCGTGAAGCGGTAGGCTTCTTCGGCCGTGCATTCCGATTGGGAAGTCGGGTTGGAAAGTGCAAAGACAATCGGACGCTTGTTGATCCTGGCCATCGCCTCTAAAACTGCCTGAGTAAAAGTGCTGGGCTGACCCGAGGCTCCGATAATCACCGTTGGTTTAACGGCTTCGACAACAGTAAGTAGATCCCGATGAAAAGGATAGTCCTGGGCAAAGCGACGCTTGTGTTCAGACAAGTCGGTTCTGCCCGCCACGACAAGCCCCTTGGAATCAACAAACCAGCAAAGGCTGCGAGCATCTTCAACGGAGAGGCCTTCCTCGACCATTGCAGAGACCACGAGACTGCCAATACCCAAAGCAGCTTCACCGGCACCTAATACAACAAGCCGCTGTTCGGTAAGTTTACCACCAATCATACGCAGCGAAGAATATAATCCGGCCAGCGTCATGCTGGCGGTTCCCTGGATGTCATCGTTGAACGTACAATAGTTGTTCCGGTACTTTTCCAGCAGACGGAAAGCATTTGCGTTGCCGAAATCTTCGAACTGAATTATCGCGCGCGGAAACAGTTTGGTGCTTGCTGTCATGAACTCGTCGAGCAGAGCATCGTACTTTTCGCCCCGCAAGCGCGCCTCCTGCAAACCAATATAGCTTGCATCACTCAATAGTTCGTTGTTGTTGGTTCCTGCATCAATCATTATCGGCAGACACTTCTCCGGATCAATACCCGCGCAGGCGGTGTAAAGCGATAATTTGCCCACAGGGATTCCCATGCCATTTGCTCCGAGATCACCCAATCCAAGGATACGTTCACCATCCGTGACTACGATTACACGAACATCTCTATATGGCCAGTTTTGTAATATTTCTTCAATACGGTTTCTGTCATACTTCGAAATAAAAAAGCCGCGCGGCTTTCTGAAAATTTTGCTGTATTCCTGGCATGCCAGACCGACTGTCGGTGTATAGACAAGGGGCATGAGTTCAGCCATGTTGTCGATGAGAATACGATAGAAGAGCTTTTCGTTGCGATCCTGCAGACTGCTCAAATAAATATATTTTTCAAGGTTGCCTGACTTACGGCGCATATTGTTCATTACATGTTGAGCCCGCTCGGCTTGCGAAAAGACGCGCGGTGGAAGTAATCCGCGTAATCCAAGTTCATCGCGCTCCGCTTCTGTGAACGATGTCCCTTTATTCAAATGAGGTGCGTTAAGTAATTTTATTCCCTGCGGACTTTCTGCAATGACTAGTTTAGGCTTTGACATCTTTTCTATCCCCGCTATATTTAGACATTATCCTTGACTACAAAGGCTCACAGACTGGCGGCTTTGACAAATCGCAACCAAATATGCAAGCCGTCAAGATGACTGTGTTCTGCTAAAAACAAATCGTGGGGACACATGTTACGCGCCCCCACGATCACTCATGCTATGTTACCCATTTTTTAACGCGGCATGCGCTGCGGCAAGCCTTGCAATTGGAACCCTGAAGGGAGAACAGCTTACGTAGTTCAATCCGGCGATATGACAGAATTCAATAGAGTTCGGATCTCCTCCATGTTCGCCGCAAATACCGAGTTTCAAATCCGGTTTTACTCTGCGGCCGTTTTCCACGGCCATTTTGACAAGTTTTCCGACACCGTTTCTATCCAGAGTTTTAAACGGATCAACCGGAAGAATCTTCAAATCAACATATTCCGGCAGAAATTTACCCGCGTCATCGCGGCTGAACCCAAAAGTCATCTGCGTTAGATCGTTTGTCCCGAATGAAAAGAATTGAGCCTCAGTGGCGATCTCATCAGCTGTCACTGCAGCTCTGGGAACCTCGATCATTGTCCCGACAAGATAATCCACTCTCACACCGGTCTCGCTCATCACCTTCTCGGCCGTCTGCACTATTATATCTTTCTGCATCTTCAGTTCGGTAACTGTTCCCACCAGCGGAACCATAACTTCCGGCTTAACATCAACCTTCTCTTGTTTCAGTTTGCAGGCCGCTTCAAATATTGCTCTGGCCTGCATTTCGGTTATCTCAGGGTAGGTAATACCCAAACGGCATCCTCTATGACCAAGCATAGGGTTGAATTCGTGGAGCGCTTCCACCTTGGCCTTAATTTCCTTTACTGAAATACCCATATCCTTGGCCATTTCCTGCTGGTTCTTGGCCTCATGGGGAACAAATTCATGTAGTGGTGGATCAAGCAGCCTGATGGTAACTCCAAATCCCTCCATCGCCTTGAGAATGCCGTAAAAATCCTTTCTCTGCATTTTCAAAAGTTTGGCAAGGGCTTTCTTTCTGCCTTTGAGGTCATCGGATAGAATCATTTCTCTCATGGCCTTGATTCTATCGCCTTCGAAGAACATATGCTCTGTCCTGCACAGACCAATGCCTTCGGCACCGAAGTCGCGCGCGACTTTTGCATCGTGAGGAGTATCAGCGTTGGTTCTGACATCTAATTTTCTTACTTCATCCGCCCATTTCATTATTGTTCCGAAATTGCCGGATAGTGCCGCTTTTACAGTAGGCATGACACCCAGCATAACTTCACCTGTGGAACCGTTGAGGGATATATAATCTCCCTGTTTAATAACCTTACCCTGAACTCTGAATTCTCTTTTTGCGTAATTTATTTCGATCTCACCGCAGCCGGATATGCAGCATTTACCCATACCTCTTGCTACAACTGCCGCATGCGAGGTCATCCCGCCGCGCGCGGTCAATATGCCCTGAGACGCATTCATGCCCCCCAAATCCTCCGGCGAGGTTTCAATTCGGACAAGGATTACTTTTTCACCCTTATTTTTCCACGTATCGGCATCTTCAGCGTTAAACACTACTCTGCCAGATGCCGCCCCCGGAGAGGCAGGAAGTCCTTTGGCAATCACATTTCTTTTTGCCTTGGGATCGAAAGTCGGATGGAGAAGCTGATCAAGCGATGAAGGATCAATTCTTAAAAGCGCTTGTTTCTTATCAATAAGTCCCTCATTAACCATATCCACCGCTATATTCACAGCGGCAGGAGCGGTTCTTTTGCCATTTCTTGTTTGCAGCATCCAGAGCTTCCTGTTTTGAATGGTAAATTCAATATCCTGCATATCGTGGTAATGACTCTCCAACTTTTTATAAACACCATCGAGATCACTGTAAACTTCCGGCATATATTCTTCCAGAGACTGGAATTTTGTTTTTCGGTCTTTTTCATTGACGCTATTTTCTTTTGCCCATTTCTTCGAGCCTTCAATGGTTACCTGTTGAGGAGTTCTGGTTCCGGCTACAACATCCTCTCCCTGTGCGTTGACCAGATATTCTCCATAGAACCTTCTCTCGCCATTGGATGGATCACGAGTGAAAGCGACACCGGTTGCGCAATCATCGCCCATATTGCCGAAAACCATAGCCTGAATATTAACTGCCGTACCCCAGTTGTCGTCAATGTCATTCATTTTTCTGTATAAAATCGCTCGTTCATTCATCCATGAATTCATTACAGCGCCAATAGACCCCCATAACTGCTCAAACGGATCGGTTGGGAAATCTTTTTTAAGTTTTTTCTTTATGAGATCCTTATATCTTTTGACAAGCTCTTTTAGATCATCCGCACTAAGCTCCAGATCCATTTTAACCTTTTTCTTTTTCTTTATTTCATCCATGATGACTTCAAACGGATCATGTTCTTCTTTTGATTGAGGCTTCAGGCCCATGACCACATCGCCATACATCTGAATGAATCTTCGATATGAATCCCAGGCAAATCTTTCATTGCCGGATTTTTTAATTATCCCTTTAATTGTATCGTCATTTAATCCCAGGTTCAGAATTGTGTCCATCATCCCGGGCATTGATGCCCGTGAGCCGGACCGAACAGAAAGTAAAATAGGATTTTCTACATCACCGAGTTTTGCGCCCATTATATCCTCAACTTTTTTTAAAGCCGCATAAACTTCTTCTTTTAGCCCTTCGGGATAATTTCTATTGTTTTTGTAATACTCGACACAGACTTCAGTAGTTATGGTAAAGCCGGCAGGAACCGGGATTCCAATCTGGCACATCTCCGCCAGATTAGCGCCCTTTCCACCCAACAGATTTTTCATTTCCGCCTTACCTTCAGTTATGCTTCCACCAAACGAATAAACCAGTTTTGCCATAAGAATTTCTCCTGTTAATAAATTTTTTAACGAACTTTGCTTGAACCGGCGGAAGTATAGGGAAAGCTGCCTTTGAAGTCAATCAAATAATAGACATTGATTTCCTTGCCGTACACGAGTGAGTTTATTATAGTCTAAAAACAAGTAAGTCATGTTTTGTAAATTGAAAAACCAGCATTAAATATTGATTAATACTGGTTTTCTAGTTGTCCTTAAAGTAACGAAAGATAAATTTTATATTAGTTTCTGCATCCAGTCCCAGATTTTTGCAAATATTTCGTTACGATTAACTTCATTAAAATTCTCGTGATAGTTATCCTTATATTTAACCAATGTTACAAACCCTCCGGGAATCCCTTTCAATACACTTTCACCCAAATCATTATCAGCCAGCTTGTCTTGTCCCGAAAGTACAACAAACATCGGGTATTTTTTCCAGAATTTCAAATTATCAATAACCCATGCCTGTGTCTTTTCAGATTCAACAACAAACTTGGGGGAACCACTTGTTCCCCTGATACCGGCCGCTTCATCGGCATGATGCCTGGCGGTGATTTTTTCATCGTGAGTAAGAACGTCTGTCAGGACTTCAGTAGGCTTAACCGCAATGGTCGGAACAATTTTCACAAGTATTTTTGTTAGTGCCTTGAGTACTTTGGGCAAAGCCACAACACTCTTTAGCCACGGTGATGATACTATATATCCCTTTATATCCCGATCTTTTCCAATTGTTAAACCATAATGCAGTGCGTTAAGCCCGCCAATGGAATGACCAATAATAAAGATGGGCGTAGTAGGATGCTTTTCTCTGATCAAGGTATAAAACTTATCGATGTCGCGTAAGGTTTCTTCATAAGAATTAACATGACAAAAAGTCTTTCCACCTTTATTATGTTGCGGGTAAGTGCCATGCCACCGTAAATCAATAGCATATGTCGCTACATTTTTTTCTTTAAAATACAGCGCCGGAGTAACCCAATCACCGCCGTGAGCCATGCCTCCATGGATTGCAAGAAAAACGGCCTTAACATTATTTTGCGGCAGCCATTCATAGACTAAGAGTTTTGTTTTTCATCAACTTGTAATAGTTCTGTTTTTGACTCTGAATAACCCATTTTCATTCCTCCCCTTATTTAGATTATAATGTAATTTGATTTACGGCAAGATATGCTAAGATTTTTTTATAAAAAAATAATATTTTT
>JANXZU010000034.1 GCA_025355345.1 Syntrophaceae bacterium | reverse complement strand
ATTCTTATTTGGATTACAAAAATCCAAATGATTTTGAAAATAATTTTATTTTGGCTAAAGCAGCTTAACCAGGTGTCCGTTTTTACTTGACCAGATCAATATTCACACTGTATAATAAACCTTCCACATACAATCATGAATTAAAGCATCGACATTGATTTTTGAAATAATATATTTTATATTTCCTTTTTATTTTGTCAGATATGCTGATATTTCAAACAACAAGAGTAAAGAAAATGGCTGCAGAAAATGCACGGGGACGTATGAGAGAATCCATTATTAGGCGATTCGAGGAAGAAGACCACCTTACACAACAGCGGGCATGGTTCCGGAGTATATTTATAAACGTCGTTGTTTAGCAGATATTTATATATCATTAGATGAAGGTTCAACATAGCTTCACAATGACCTTTGCTCGTAAATTCATAGCGGTAGTAAAGGGAATATTGGTGTTGCTGGTGATCAGGCGGGCGGTAGCTATGATCCATAATAAAAGTTCTAGATCATCGTTAGATAATCTTTAGTTAATCTATCCGTTTAAGGTTATTTCACCTTTTACGGAATATTTAGTGGACATAGAGTCTTTAAATCCCCAGATAAGCCTTTTTAACATTTTCATCAGTGAGCAGCTTTGATGACTCATCAGTCATAGTGATTGCGCCGTTTTCCATTACATAGCCGCGATGGGAAAGTTGCAGAGCCATGTAGGCATTTTGTTCCACCAGAAAGATGGTAGTGTTATGCTCAGTATTAATCTTTTTGATGATTTGAAAAATTTGTTTTGTCATTATCGGCGACAACCCCAGTGAAGGTTCATCCAGTAGTAGGAGTGTAGGCCTGGCCATCATTGCCCTCGATATCGCCAGCATTTGCTGTTCACCGCCGCTCAAGGTGCCACCAGCCTGATGCTTGCGCTTATTCAGGATGGGGAAAAGCTCAAAGATGTATTCTAGGTCATTTTTTATTCCTTGATGATCTCTGCGTAAAAAAGAACCCATTTTCAGATTTTCCAGTACACTAAGTTGAGGGAAGATACGTCTTCCTTCAGGAACTTGGGAAATTCCCGCGGCGACGATATCCTCAGGGTTCTTGTTTTCAATGGGTTCTCCTTCAAAAAGAATCCGACCGCAGCTAATCGGGATAATTCCGGAAATAGACATTAATGTTGTCGTTTTTCCCGCGCCGTTTGCGCCGATCAGTGCTACTATTTCTCCCCGGTGAACACAGAGGGATATGCCCTTGAGCGCGCGGATGTTTCCATAAAAAGTTTCGATATTAATTATATTCAGCACTGGCTTCTACCCCTAGATAGGCCTTAATTACCGCCGGATTTCGGCAAATTTCCTGCGGTGTCCCCCGGGCGATTTCTTCGCCGTAATCGAGGACAAATATATTCTGCGCAAGATTCATCACCAACTTCATGTCATGTTCAATAAGTAATATGGAAAGATTATGGTCGTCACGCAAACTGTAAATCAGATCTTCCAATTCTTTGGTTTCTTGTGGATTCATGCCCGCTGCCGGTTCATCCAGAAGCAGCAGGAAAGGATCGGTTGCCAGGGCGCGGGCAATTTCCAGACGCCGCTGCGCGCCGTAAGGCAGATTCTTCGCCAGATCGTTTACGTAAATATTCAGGCCGATTTTTTCCAAAATACAGTAACTTTCATTGACAATTAAATTTTCTTCATGGCGTGTGCTTTTATCTCGCAAAATTGCGCCGGCAATGCCCGCACCTGTTCGGCAATGACGGCCAATCATCACGTTTTCCAAAACAGTCATGCCGCCAAACAAGCGGATGTTTTGAAAAGTCCTCGCAATCCCCAAAGTCGTAATTTGATTAATTTTAAAATTATTGAGACGGCGTGACTTTCCCTGTGGTGGATGGAGAATTATGTCTCCGGCAGCAGGTTTGTGGATTCCGGTCAGGCAATTGAATAATGTGGTTTTACCTGCGCCGTTAGGACCGATGAGCGCCGCAATTTCACCTTTATTAATTTCCAGAGAGACGTTGTCGAGCGCTTGCAGTCCGCCGAAATTAAGGGTCAGATTTTTTACTTCCAGAACATTATCCATTTTGATCTATGCCCTTTATCTTTGAACCGCTGGTTTTATGAGATTCATATTTCTTGCGCATATCAGCAATAATTCCCTGTGGTCGAAAAATCATCATCGTGATCAGTACCGCGCCAAATAAGATCATCCGGTAATCACTGAAAACGCGCAGATATTCCGGTAATAATATTATGGCCAGTGCCGCGATGACCACTCCGATAATTGATCCCATTCCGCCCAAAACAACAATTGATAAAATCATGGCTGATTCCAGAAAAGTGAAGCTGGCCGGATTAATAAAGGTTGTCTTAGCGGCAAAAAGAACTCCGGCCATTCCTGCCCATGTTGCTCCCAGGGCAAAGGCTGTAAGTTTTGTTCTGGTTTTATCAATACCTGCTGCTTGGCAGGCAAGTTCATCTTCGCGCAGCGCATTCCATGCCCGCCCGATGCGTGAGTTCTTTAATCGATGGACGACGAAAATCGCTAAAAGGCAAAAAATAACTAACAGGTAATACATATAAATTGCTGACTGTTCAGAATTCAGCTTAATGCCGAATAATCCGGGGCGTGGAATATTGGATATGCCACTGGGGCCAAAAGAAAACGTATTCCAGTTTTCCAGAATAAGACGGATAATTTCGGCAAATCCCAAAGTGACAATCGCCAGGTAATCGCCACGCAAACGTAAGACGGGGAGTCCGATTAAAATACCGAAAAAGGCAGCAAGTATTGCTCCCACGGGAAGCAAAGTCCAGAAACCCAGGCCAAAGTGATAATTGAGGAGCGCGTAACTGTAAGCTCCCACGGCGTAAAAGGCGACATATCCCAGATCTAAAAGTCCGGCAAGTCCCACCTCAATGTTCAGACCCAGTCCCAGCATCACATAGATAAGAGCGGTCGTCATAATGTTGACCTGATAGTGAGAGAAGATAAAGGGAAAGATTATTGTGAAAATAGCTATTACAACCAGGGCAGGGCGGTTGAATTTCGGCTCATAGAGCAAACGCCTCAGAGGCGAGGGTTTGGTGCCGATAGTTTGAACAGATCGGCTTTTTTTCTTCAGGAATAATTGCCATAAAAAAGAAAGTACAAAGCTGCCAATGCCAACATAGAGCAGGTTTACCCATCGCCAGATAACAATCTGCTCAATTGTATTAACGCGGATGACCATTATAGGGAAGGTAAGCAGAATAAACCACAGAGCGATATAAAATGATTTCTTAAGTTCAGCAGTTATCTTCATGGTTTTTTCCTGATTAAACCTTTTGGTT
Organism: Syntrophaceae bacterium; assembly: GCA_025355345.1. Lineage (GTDB taxonomy): Bacteria > Desulfobacterota > Syntrophia > Syntrophales > Smithellaceae > FEN-1160. Next base: position 67,564 of record JANXZU010000034.1, on the reverse strand, counting down.
ATTCGCTCGGCCTAACAGCCCTGACGGCTTAAAAATTAATATTAACACCAGAAGTGCGAAGGCAAAAACATCTTCGTAATCGCTGGATATATAACCTGTGGCAAAGCTCTCTGCTAAGCCCAGCACAAGCCCCCCAAGCATGGCACCGGGGATGCTGCCTATTCCTCCCAGAACAGCCGCAGTAAAGGCTTTGATGCCGGCGCTAAAGCCGATATAAAAATTGATCCTGCCGGTATGAGAGGCTATGAGAATTCCACCGATTGCCGCCAGCGCTGAACCGATGATGAAGGTTGTGGAAATGACACGGTTGACGTTAACTCCCACCAGCATTGCCATTTCTTTGTCCTGAGCAGTTGCGCGCATTGCTTTCCCCGTTTTGGTAAATTTTATAAACAAGGTCAGCAAGATCATCAATATTGCCGAGGTCAGGACAATGCTCAGCTCTGAAGGGCCGATAATATTACTGAATCGGTTAAAAAGTGGGATGGGCGGCAGCAAATTGGGATATGGCAGAAAATCAGATGTCTGGGCAAGCATGATGTAGTTCTGCAAGAAAATTGACATGCCTATTGCACTGATTAGGGGCGAGAGACGTGGCGCCTGTCGCAAAGGTTTGTAGGCAATCTTTTCCACCGTATAGCCATAGGCGGCGGAATAAACAACTGCCACAACAGCTGCAAGAACAAGTATCGCAATTGACGAAAACCCTTTTACTGTTAAAACTGAAGCAACAATCAAAGCGGTAAACGCGCCGATCATGTATATTTCACCGTGCGCGAAATTTATCAACTGTAGAATGCCATAGACCATTGTGTAGCCCAGGGCAAGAAGAGCGTAAATGCTGCCGCGTGTCAGCCCGCTAAAGAATAATTCGCCGAAATAGTTCATCTACTTTAATTCCACATAAGCTCCATTTTTTACCAGATACATGGAAAAGCCGACGCCGAGAGCATCACCCTTCTTGTCAAAGGATATTTTCCCCAGCGGCGTATCAACTTTATTTCCGCGCAGAGCCTTGGCCACAGCTTCATATTGAGTGGATTTGGCTTTACTTATTGCGTTTAAAATGGCGATGGTTGCGGAATACGCGTTGAGGTAAAATGCGCCGGGCTCCGTACCATAAGCTTTTCTATGAGCATCAATTGCGGCTATGGCCAGAGGATTGTTTGTTGTGTCTCGGGGACCAGATGCATAAACTCCTTCAGCGTATTGCCCTGCAACTTTGATGAATGTATTATCCTTAACTCCGTCATCTGAAATAAACAGGGTTTTCATGCCTTTTTTGCGCATTTGTTGCACAACTGAAGCGGCTTCGGGGTGGTATCCGCCATAGATGACTGCTTCAGCTCCGGAATGCTTGATTTTCTGAACAATTGCGGAATAATCAACCGCGCCTGCTGTTATGCCTTCAAAAAGAGCAACATGGGTATTTTTGCATTCTTCAATATATTTTTTTGCATATTCTGCGAACCCCTTACCGTAGTCGCCTTTGTCATGAATAACGGCAAATTTCGTAAATTTTAGTGTTTTTACGGCAAAGTCAGAAACCAGCTTCGCCTGCACGGCGTCAGAACCGATAGTTCGGAAGAAATTTGGGTATTGACCGGATAGAGTCAATTCAGGGCTAGTGGCGGATGGGGAGATGACAATAATCTTTGCATCTTTGTAGGTACGCAGGGCGGCTTTGGTAGCGCCGCTGCAAATATGGCCTATTACCGCGTCCACCTTGCCGGAAACTAATTTAGTGGCGGCGTTGCTGGCCAGTTCAGGCTTGCAGGCTTCATCTTCAATAATCAATTCCACCTTTCTGCCCAAAATACCACCTTTGGCGTTAACATCCTTAACGACTAGCTGGGCGGCTTTTACTGTGGGCAGGCCGTAAGAGGCCAAATCGCCCGTATGCGCGCCGGGAACACCTATTTTGATTGTTTCTGCTGCATTTGCAGATAATATCGAGAAAAAAAACAGAAATAAAGCTACTCCAAAGACTGATCGGAAGAAAAAGTAGTTTTTCATTTTTTGCTCCTTGTTCAATTTGTCCGAGAATTACTACTTTAAAAGATTGGTTACGTCAAGATTCAATCAACAATTTTAATATTTGAACTTGATGTTCTGAGAAAAATTAAATAAAGGAAAAACATTATGGAAAAGAAAAAAATATTTAACCCGCTGCAAAACGTTTCCGGATTCCATCGGAAGGGCTCCATTTTAAATGATTTAGAAAACATCAAGGTTTCTGATTTTGATCCAGATGATTTGCATAAACAACTGGCAATTTACAGAAGGGGTGCAAGTTACCTGAAACTGTATCGTCCCTGTACGGTTAATGACGGAATCATGTCCCTTACAGCCGGGCAAAGAAAAAAAATAATCGACTTTTATGAAAAAGAATCGAGCAAATATAAGCTGATTAAATTTGTCCCGGCATCGGGTGCCGCCAGTCGGATGTTTGCTGAATGGTTTCCGGTGATGGAAAAAGGCAGCTTTGGCTCTGCCCATCTCGATAATAAATTCTTTCGTGATTTAGCGAAGTTCCCCTTTTTCTCTTTAATTAATAATGACAATAATGGGCAAAAACTGCATGCGGAAAAGAACATCAAAGGATTGTTGGAATTTATCTTGTCAGGTAAAGGGCATAATTTCGGCGCGCTCCCCAAAGCGCTGATTCCTTTTCATCGCTACTTGACGGGAGAAGTCCGTACAGCGCTCGAAGAACATCTGGATGAAGCCGCTCAATATTTACAGAATAGAAAAAATATTTGCCTGCTGCACTTAACCATATCTGCCGAACATAAAAAAACTGTAGTGAAGTTTATGAAATCTGCGGTTGGTAAATATGAGCAAAGATGGGGCGCTAAATTTCAGATATCATATTCTGTGCAGTCATCGGATACAAACACAATTGCTGTTGCTGAAAATAATATTCCCCTGCGCAATGCTGCAGGCAGACTTATATTCCGTCCCGGCGGGCATGGGGCTCTTCTGGCCAATTTGGGCAGCCTTGATGCCGATTTTATATTTGTAAAAAACATTGATAATATCGCGCCACGACCAGTGCGGGAAAAGAATCTGCCATATAAGAAGCTGCTTGGTGGAATCGCCTTTAAAATTAGGGAAGATATTTTTACATTTTTATCCAGAATAGAAAAGGAAAAGCTCGGTGTTGACGATATCGAAAATATCGTCAAGTATTGTTCAAAAACACTCAATATCGTTTTTATGCCAGGCTTTGCTAAGCTATCCAATAATAAAAAAATATCTGTTCTCAAATCTTCACTCAATCGTCCGTTGCGGGTTTGCGGCATGGTAAAAAATGTCGGGGAACCTGGCGGGGGGCCATTCTGGGTGGCAGAGAAAAACTGCACACAGACTCTACAGATTGTTGAACGCGGACATATTGATGGAAGTAAGCCTGAGCAGTTGGCAATCTGGTCGCAGGCAAAGTATTTTAATCCGGTGGACATGGTCTGTTGCATTAAAGATTACCGGGGAGAAAAATTTAATCTCAATAATTACGTCAACAAGAATGCCTATCTTATAACGAAAAAAAATGAAAAGGGAATAGCGCTGAAGGCCTTGGAACTGCCCGGACTCTGGAACGGCGGCATGGCCTATTGGAATACCATGTTTGTTGAACTGCCGCTGATAGTTTTCAATCCGGTAAAGACCGTTTATGATTTGTTGCGTCCGGAACATTTAGTTCGTAAACATTCAATTAAATCTAAATAATCCAGCGCTCGCAATCTTCTTTGTTGGCTGCTTTGGCTTGAATTGTTTTGGATGATTTTTTGTGCTGACATATTACGTTTGCTTCACGATCAGCGGGAGCGTCACTGTAGCGGACACAAAGTGATGCCGCCAGCGGCAGGAGGGTAACAATTCCGTGAGGCACCACAACCTGTGGTCCGGGAAAATCAGCCATAAACAAAACAAGATCATCATCGGTTGATAGTCCACGCAGCTTTTCATTATCGGAGTTATTGCGACCGACTATGATTTTGCCCTGATCATTCGCGCGGAAATGACGTCCGTATTTCAATAACTCGAGATCAGAAATGTCATGGTCTTCCTGATGTGTAAATAAATCGCGCAGACGTCTTGTGAACATAGAGTCCGTAAGCAGGCAGCCACCTGCCGGAGGCGCGTAATCTCTGATTCCGAAATCAATAGCCATCTGCATTTGCTCTTTACGGCCTCTTCCCTGTATGGAAAGTAGTCGCAAACGATCAACGATACCTTCTCTTTCAGCCTTTATCGGTTCAAGAAGTCCCGCGCTGAGCGGTCGCAGAATGTAATCGGGAAAACCGGAATTTTTAGCAACCACATGAAGGGATTGTTTCCCCTGTGACATTGGCCGCTGCCCCAGCACCTCTCCTGTAAAAATAAAATCAGCGCCTGTTGCCACCATTTTTTTACTAGCTTCCTGCAGCATTAATATGTGGCAATCGATACAGGGGTTCATGTTTTTCCCGTAGCCATATCGGGGAGCTTTAAGCATCTTCAAATGCTGGGGAGTTATATCTTCAACAGTAAGTGGCAGATTTAGCTGTCTTGCCGCGGCTTGAGCTTTTTCGGCGCCGAAAAAAGGTGTAGTGAATGTAAGGCATAAAACATTAATATTTTGCCTGCGGATTAACTCTGCAGCCAGCATGCTGTCCAGTCCGCCGGAAAAAACGGCTATTGCTTTAACCATAATATGAATCCATAAATAACAAGGAGTGGTATAATTATATTGTCCCGCTTCGCACGCGGGATAATTTCCAATAGCCTTTGGCAATTGGAAAATTCGACTACAAAACTTCAATGCGTCTATAGTGACCCAATGGTGCTCTTTAGGGTATTTAGGTTATTTGCTTCTGAAGTTTTAGTCTCATTACAACTTGCAGACATTGCTGCACTGCGTTGGCAACATCTGAGTTTCATTAAATTGGAGTTTCACAAAAAATTAAAAGCGCCGCGTAAAAGAACGAAGCGCTTAATAATTAATTGTCATATCAGTAAAAAGATTTCAATATTTGGCGATATTTGCCGCCCACGCTTCACGAAGCAGACTTCTCAGTCCCTGATCAATTTCAAAATCAATTATAAACAAATCATTGTCTGTCTTTATTTTAGTGCCCTGAAAACTCAAAGCATATGGAGCATGATTTTTATCAACGCCGGAGAAAGTAAATAATCCTGAGGTGAATGTAACATTAAAACTGGGCAAAATCTTTTCTATTAGAATTTTAGGTGTATCTTTTTCGTCAACAAAAATTACTTCATACCCCGTTTGTTTCAGTGCATTAACGAATTGTGCCGGCAGCATTCGTGAGTAAATTATATATTGTTTATTGGCAGTCGCAACCAGCACATCGGCCACTATCGATAAGTTAAAGCCGTCTTTATCAATATCAAAAACCTTTACATTGGCGTCTTTATCAGCTTTAAAACCTAAATAAGAGAGTAAGGAATATGAAAAATCTTTGACTGATGTTGTGGGAAAAACGGACATTTGAGGCAGGGAATAAATTTCTTCCGGATGCCCGACGATCCCTGTTTCCTCAGAAAATTCAGTAATAATCAAACCATTTTTCTGTGCATAGTTCTTAATAGCTTTTGGTAGCAATGGATTATTTTCATAAACTATACGCAATCCCTGCATTAATGGTTGTGACTGTTTGGTGGAGTTAGATTTTGTAATAACCCAGTCGACAACAACATCCAAAGGAGGAAGAGTGCCAATCTTCATGGGCTTGTCTCTTTTCGTCATGGTATACCCTTTGACGGTATTGAAAATCTTTTTTAAGACGGCTACGACATCATCTCTTTTGTCCACTTTGATCAGGTAGTAGTTTTCCCAATTATCAGTAATCATTTTATTCAGGTTATTCTCAGCACGGTTGTCCAAATCAAGAAATATGATTGTTTGGTCATCAAATTCAATTACGGGAATTTTAGAACAATCAATTGTCACCTGTCCTGTTTTAGGTATGGGAAGATAGTAATTGCCCGTTGTCATCATGGATCCGTTCATCTGAGTGATAACTTGCTTAATAAACGCAAGACGTGCCTCCGGCGGCATCACTATCTTTTCTTTTAATTCGATTATGTCTTTTGGTTGTGTCTGGTTTTCTGGCGGGATTCCTAAATCCTGAATGACACTTTTATCTTCATCCGCAGCCTTGACGAAAACGGTTTGACCGGGAAGTTTTATGGTCTGCCCGGCATAAATTCTATTAACATTTTTAATGTTAGGATTTATTGATTTAATGAGTTTGAGCATCGGCTGAGTATTTTTTTTGATTTTAAGTTCACGATGGACGATTTTAATCAGGGAGTCACCATTCCTGACCGCATAAGTATTGCCTCCTGCCGAATTTGTATAAGAAGGAGCCGAAGCAGTGGCGTTATCCTCATCGTTTGATTCCATATTGTTTTGTCCGGTTTCGTCCGTTGGTTTTCCTGGAAGAATCAATATTTGTCCTGCCGTGAGTTTGTTGAGATCGGGTATATCCGGGTTAAGTTCTTTAATGACTTTGTAATTATCCTGAGGATCTTCTTCATTGTTGGGAATCTGTTTGATAATGTTAGAAATCAGATCTCCTTTTTTTACGGTATATGTATACATGTGTTGTTTTGATGTTGCTGTCTTTTTGAGAGTTATTTGTGCGGTGTCTTCCTTTGCCATTGAGGATTCACAAAAAAATGCTGCTGAAAATATGGCTATAAATAAAACGAAAGTATATCGATTGATCATTATGTCTCGCCTCCCTGTTAAAGAGTGAAAAATTGTATTGTAATTAAATACTTCAAATAAAACGAAAAGTCAAATGTTTATACAACAGGCAAATATATGTTCGCAAGACGAAATATATTCATAAAAATATTTTTGTTTGGAATTGTCAATTGATGACGCATAAGCAGGGGTATTATGCAGGGATAATATGATTTGGGGTTCTTACCTGTGCTTGAAAACAAGCCTAGGTTAAATTACTTTTTTCATTGCAGCAATAGCGACTTCAATTTGATCATCAGATGGTTCTCTGGTGGTAATCTTTTGCAGAGTCAAACCAGGCCAGCTCAATAGTTGTACCCACTTCCAGTTACTGTGTTTACCGGTAAAGCGGATGGCCTCATAAGAAATGCCGGCGACAACGGGAAGCAGTAATAATTTATAGAGTACTCTGTGCAGAAAATCCGGGCGTCCTAATAAAGAAAATATCAAAATAGAGACAATCATGACGAACAAAATGAAGCTTGTTCCACAGCGCGGATGCCGGGTGGAGAATTCTTTGATGTTTTCCACGGTTAATTCCTGGCCATTTTCCCAGGCAAATACAGTTTTATGTTCAGCGCCGTGATACATATAAACACGGCGCATATCTTCCATCAAGAGAGTTAGAGATAAAAAACCAAGGAACATTCCCAGACGTACGCAGCCTTCCAGAATATTAAGAAGAATCAAATTTGGTACAAAATCTTTTATTTTAGTAAAGAAGAAGGCCGGGACAACAACAAAGAAAAATATTGCTACTGCGAAGCTGATAATGAAAGAAAGTGTAAATTCCCAGCTTTTTGGTTTTCTTTCTTCTTCTGATAAGGCAACTTCTGCTGAAAACATCAGACACTTAATTCCGACAATCATCATTTCAAACAGGCTGATTGATCCACGGATAAACATCCATCCCAGAACTTTGTATCTTTTTGTCAGGGGAATATATTCACGTTCCTGAATAACGATCTGCTTATCAGGCCTGCGAACTGCCGCCGCTATTTTATTGCCGTGTCGCATCATAACTCCTTCGATGAGAGCTTGTCCGCCGGCGATATCTTCTGAGTTTGTTTTAGGTGACATATAGTTTTATCCAGTCTTTATTAATTTTGTGGCGTTTCTTTATAGTATTTAATCCATAGTGTCAAACTGTCATTTCCGGTTGCAAGATGTACATCTAATAGTATAAAGAATAAAATAAAGAGACAAAGGAGGTTTGTATATGGCGTCAATGGATTCATCCAGTGCATTTATAAAGGAATATCAAGAGCGTTTTGAAAAAAAATTAAAAGAGAATGAAATTGTTCTACTGGAACACTGGAAAGCTCAATTGGATAAAATAGCAGGCATGAGGCAGGACAGTGTAGCATCGCTGCAGGCGCAAGTTGCAAAAATGGCGGATATGATGGCCACACGCATTAAGGTATTGAAGAAGGATTTCCAACAAAATGGATAATATTGCTAACTTTTTATTTGAAACTGGAATGTTGAATAAAACGCCGCGCAGTGGTTATCAGTTTCTGGGCAGCGGCAAGGAATCTGTATCCGAACATATATTACGGACTGTATTTGTAGGTTATGCTCTGTGTAAGACGGACGCATCTCTCAATGAATTGCGAGTACTAAAAATGTGTGTCTTTCATGATTTACCAGAAGCTCGCACCGGTGATATGAATTATGTAAACAAAAAATATGTAGATGTCGATGAAGATAAAGCCGTGCGGGAATTGACTGAAGACCTGCCTTTTGGCGGTGATATTAAATCGTCAATTGATGAATTTAACCGTCAGGAAACAAGGGAAGCATTAATTGCCCGCGATGCCGATCAGATAGCCCTGATTCTGCAACTAAAAGAATGCGGTGATTTGGGCAATAAGTATGCCGATGAATGGATAAGTGTCGCAATGCAGCGACTGGATACTGAAGCAGGCAAAAAAATGGCTCAAAAAATTATTAAAACAGATTCTTCCAATTGGTGGTTCAAAGATAAAAGCGACTGGTGGGTGAATGGCAAAATCAAGTAGGAAAAATAATTTTAGATGAGGTGAATAACGTGACCAATCTTAAAAAATTTATCTCCATATCGATAGCTTGTACAATAATTATTGCAAGTTTAATCTCCTGTTCTTCTAAGTTGGGACAATTGGTCATATACAAACCTGACGAATTCAGGCATAATTATGAAGCTAAGGAGACAGTCGTTCTCAAAGCGATTGCCCGAGTTTTCAGAGAAAAATACGTAGGCGCCAACGTCAAGATCAATTATACAAAATTAACAGTTGATTCAGATTATATCACGCAGGATGATTGGAGGACAAAGAGTCATGCCTCAGTCAGAAAACTTAACTGGAAGGAATGTGAAGTTGTCCTTTCTGTTATTGCGGAAAAGAAAACAGAAGCAGGCTGGGAAATGCGCAGGCTGTTAGAAAAAGAGCAATATGATGTATTTTTTCGTACAATAGAAATGAAAATATTCGAGGAAATGTCGCAGGTTGAATAACATACACATTCCAATACCCCGGTTTTGCATGCCCATTAACATGCACAAAATGATGTTTTCTGTTTAGCTTAGATTCTGTTACTATTTTTTGTTATGGTTGCGGAAAAAACCCATTAAAAAATCAGAATCCTTGGGGGATAGATCAAATTTTAAACCAGCCGATTCAATAAGTTTATGTAAAGGCTGAGTGCTACTATCTTCTATGTTTGAGGAAATCCATTTGATTGCTTTCTGAACATTTTCCGCTTCCGGCATAATAGTTGACATGACTAAAAAACCTCCTTATATTTTTTTGATTCATACTACAAGATCGTTTAAAAAGTAACTTAATTCTTTATGGGGATATAAAATTTTATTTTGGTATTCTTATAATTAAAATTCTGATAACAGAAAACATCCAGTAACCAAAAATATCATCAAGAAAGGAGATGGCAATAATGGGAAAATCAATTAAAGGAACAAAAACAGAGAAAAATTTATTGACAGCTTTTGCCGGTGAGTCACAGGCTAGGAACAGATATACTTACTATGCCAGTGCCGCAAAGAAAGAAGGTTTCGAACAGATTGCGCATATTTTTTTGGAAACGGCGGAAAACGAAAAAGAACACGCTAAAATATTTTTTAAATACTTGGAAGGAGGGGAGGCCGAGATTACGGCTGCGTATCCCGCTGGTGTTATTGGAGATGCTAAGAAAAATCTGGAAGCGGCGGCTGCCGGAGAGAACATGGAATGGACGACAATATATGCTGCTTTTGCTAAAGTTGCCAGGGAAGAAGGTTTCCCGGAAGTAGCTCGGTCTTTTGAACAAATATCGAAAGTAGAGAAATTTCATGAAAGCAGATACAGAAAGCTTATTGCCAATCTTGAACGTACTGAAGTATTTCAAAAGAAAACTTCAGTAAAGTGGCATTGTATTAATTGCGGCTATGTTCACGAAGGGACGGAGGCGCCAAAAGAATGCCCTGCATGTAATCATCCTCAAGCGTATTACGAAGTGCTAGCTGAAAATTATTAATGAGACAAGCTGAAAACGAGCGCAGCGAAATTTGAAGCGTAAGTCGAACTATCCCCGAAGCAAATTGCCTAAAGGCCACTATAGGCGGAGCGGGATAATGAAAGCTCGCTGAACTATAGTGAAGCGTAAGTCGTAATGAGTCCCAAGTTTCAGAAGCGTATAACCTAAAGGTCACTATAGGCGCACTGAAATTTGCTGGACGAACTATCCAAGAGCCAACGGCTATTGGATAGTATCCCCTGTGCTTAGCGAATGGGGATAATGAGCACATTAAGGATTTGTATGCGCAAAGTGCCGTGGTAAAATGAACGAAGCGAAGCTCGTCCCTGCCACCTCTAAGGTGGCGGGATAATTCGCTCTAAGATTTTCCGGACACTACTTTTCGGCTCAGTGCCCTTTAGGGTAAAATAAAGGCTCACTAATTTTGTTCTTCTTGACAGCCAGTTAAAAATACCCTAGATTGACGCAGTTTTTTAAAAGAGGAGTTTTGTTTTATATGACGTCGAAAAAACACCGCCGCTCAGAAGATGTAAAGGAAAAGAAAAAAAAGAAATCCACGAGGATTATCTACTTGTTCGCAATAATCGGGAGTATTGTCATCATCCTTATTTTGTTCTTTATAATTCTATTTAATGCTTTATTCCCTGCAGTTGACGCGGATCCATTGAAAATGAAAGAAAAACAAGTGGCGATAATATGGTTTTCTGATCAGCAGGAGCTTCTTTTGGTTGGAGAAAAAAGATACATTAATAAAGAAAATGATGCTGCGGCTCAGGCCAAAGAGGTTATAAAGGCGCTACTTGAAGGATCAAAAGAAAAAAATATTAATACATTTCCGGCTGGTGTTAGTTTGAAAGATGTAAAGATTAACAATTACGGTATCGCTTATGTTAATTTTACCAAAAGCCTGACTAAGTTGCATCCAGGTAGTTCTTCATCGGAGATGGCATCAATTAATTCTTTAACTAATTCTCTTACGAAAAATATACCAGACATAAAGAAAGTGAAAATATTAGTGGAGGGTAAGGAAATCAGTTCCATTAAAGGTCATATATCAACTTCAAAAGCATTTAGTCCAGATCCCGGCATTTTAGTTCCCATGAAAGAAGAGAAAAAATAATTTTCTTATGGCACCGAAATCAAAAATATCCAGGATACGCAATATTGGCATAGTCGCTCACATTGACGCGGGAAAAACAACCGTCAGCGAAAGAATTCTTTATTACACCGGTAAATCATACAAGATGGGAGAAGTTCATGATGGCGAGGCAGTCATGGACTGGATGCCGCAGGAACAGGAAAGAGGCATAACCATTACTTCGGCAGTTACAACTTGTGACTGGAAAAATCATGAAATCCATATCATTGATACACCCGGCCATGTTGATTTCACTATTGAAGTCGAGCGATCTTTGCGTGTGCTTGATGGTGCTGTAGTTGTGTTTTGCGCCGTCGGTTGTGTTGAGCCTCAATCAGAGACTGTCTGGCATCAGGCCGATAAGTATGGAGTTCCCAAAATATCTTTCATTAATAAGATGGACAGGGTCGGCGCTGATTTTTTTGAAGCTGTCCGGATGATGGGTGAACGCTTTACTTCCATTCCTGTTCCCATTCAGATACCCGCGGGAAGCGAAGAAAAATTTCGCGGTGCAATCGATTTAATAAATCAAAAAATGATGGTTTGGGATGATGGAAGCCATGGCATGGAATATACAATTCAGGAAATCCCGGAGGAATTTAGAGAACAAGCCACAAGCCAGAGAGAAAAAATGATTGAAATACTGGCGGAAGCAGATGATGCTCTTGCCGAAAAGTATTTAGGCGGCGAAGAAATAACAGTTGCGGAAATACTGGCGGCATTACGAAAAACAACCATTTCTTTGCAGATAGTCCCAGTACTTTGTGGAGCCGCACTGCGAAATAAAGGTATTCAGCCAATACTGGATGCGGTGATTAATTTTCTGCCATCTCCGGAAGATATACCGCCGGTAAAAGGGATTAATCCGATTACTAAAAATGAAGAGGTAAGGCACAGCTCTGATAAGGAACCGCTTGCGGCGCTTGCTTTTAAGATCATGCTTGATGATGGCCGCAAACTTACTTATTTGCGAATTTATTCAGGACAAATACATGCCAATGATGAAGTCTACAATCCGGTAAAAAAGAAAAAAGAAAAAGTTGCCCGTCTTTTGCGCATGCACGCCAATAAAAGAGAAAGAATCGAAAAAGCTTCGGCAGGAGAGCTGATTGCCGTTATGGGACTCAAAGACACAACCACAGGGGACACTCTTTGTGATGAAGCTCATCCTATTATGCTGGAGTTGATGGAATTTTATGAACCGGTAATCAGTCAGGCAATTGAAGCCAAAACGCCTGCCGATCAGGAAAAGCTAAATTCATCGCTGATAAAACTGCTCGATGAAGATCCTACGCTGCGGGTGAAATATGATGACGAAACTGCACAAACAGTGATTTCCGGAATGGGTGAACTTCATCTGGAAATCATCGTTGATAGGTTGCGCCGTGAATTCAACGCTCACGTTAATGTCGGAAGGCCTCGTGTTGTTTATCGTGAGACAATTCAAAAACAGATTGAAGTTGAAGGAGTTTTTGAAAGAGAACTTGGCGACAAGAAACATGCAGGTCATGTTCGGCTCTTAATGGCACCGCGAAAACGTGCATCCGGAAATGAAATAATCAATAAACTGGCTGATGGCATTATACCCGCTGAATATCATGAGGCAATTGAAGAAGGCATTAGAGAGGCTTTGATGAGTGGAGTCCTCAGCAGCTATCCAGTTACAGATATTAGCGTGACAATAATCGGAGGATCTTTCAAGGAAGGTGAGTCTTCGGCCCAGGGATACAAGATAGCGGCGGCTACTGCTTTTCGTGACGGATGTAATCAGGCTGATCCGGTTATGCTGGAGCCGATTATGCTTGTTGATATTATTACCCCCGGTGAATTTGTTGGAGAAGTCATCGGAGATATCAACTCCCGTAAAGGCGAGATACAAGCCGTCAATCCCAAAGGTACAATCAGTGAAGTTAAAGCAAAAGTTCCTCTCAAAGCCATGTTCGGTTATTCCACTGATTTGCGGTCTGCAACTCAAGGCCGTGCAACATTTTCCATGATTTTCTCTGAATATAATAAAGCGTGATATTTCGTATTTTGTGATTTGTCTAATAAATCCAATTCCATCATCCTATTAAAATAAAATTGAATTTTGCATTTATTTAATATAAAATGTAATTGTATTTCTAATATATTATTGTTTCCACCACATAATTCATTTCTCCATATGTTCCGGCGTGTAATGTTATATTTTCAGAAAGTAAACAGTTTCTGACAATTTTGGTTTTGTGCTTGATTATTAATCGTAAAATTCCAATTTTCAATTTAGTGAGGAGACCTGAAGAGTGAAGTTTATCGACAAGACAAATTTAGAAGAGCCATTGCCGAGCGTGAAAAAACGCAACCTCAGTGGTGCTTTCGGCAGGAAGCACTCCTACGATGAATTGCCCCTGCGATCGGAATTGCTGAGCACCGATCAGATGAAGCAACACAGTAAAACACTGGCGGGCGTGCATAAGTTGACGAGTAAAAAGACTTCTGAAAAGCTTCTGTCGCGGCTTAATGAAAATCAAAATTTGTTGATTGAAACATGTAATCAACTGACCTCCGTTGTCAAAGAAAACAATCCTATAGCACCTGCCGAAGAATGGCTTCTCGATAATTTCTATTTGATTGAAGAAAATATTCGCTTGGCTAAAAGACATTTGTCCAAAGATTATAGTCGTGGATTGCCGCGTCTTCAAAATGGCCCATTGGCGGGATTCCCCCGTGTATATGAGATTGCGCTGGAGACAATTTCCCATGGGGATGGACGGGTGGATATGGAAAGCCTGATCAGTTTTATCACGTCCTACCAAACAGTAACATATTTAAAATTGGGTGAGTTATGGGCAATCCCGATCATGCTTCGCCTGGCACTGATCGAAAATCTAAGGCGTATTGGAAAGTTAAGCATGGCAGCCATGGCCGATAGGGCGCGCGCGGATTATTGGGCAGACCAGATGGCGGATGTTGTCAAAAGAGACCCCAAAAACATCGTTTTAGTAATCGCTGATTTAGCAAGGTCCGATCAACCGATGACAAGATCGTTTGTCGCGGAATTTACGCGTCGTTTACGTGGGCAGAGTCCGGCTTTTGCGTTGCCGCTTACATGGGTTGAGCAACGGCTTGCCGAATCTAATCTGACGATTGAACAGATGGTCCAATCAGAGAATCAGCAGCAGGCCGCTGATCAGGTATCTGTTAGTAACAGTATCGGCAGTCTTCGGTTTCTGGCGGCTATGAACTGGCGTGAGTTTGTTGAGACAATGAGCATTGTCGAACAGATTCTCCTTGAAGACCCCAGTGATACATACATTAAGATGGATTTTACAACACGAGATCGATATCGTCATATCGTTGAAAGGATAGCCAAGAACAGCCCCATATCCGAAAGTGAAGTGGCTCGCCTGGCAGTCGATTTGTCCGGAGAATGCTTATCAAAGCATGGCAACAATGATCGGGTTGCGCATGTTGGTTATTACCTGATCGACAATGGATTGCGTGAACTTGAAAAAAGGGCTCAGATGCGCCAGCCTGTCTTTAATTTTATCCGTCGATATTTAGCCAGATTTCCTTTATTTATGTATCTTGGAACAATAATGGCAATCACACTGATTGTCGCCGGTGGTTTACTGGCTTATGTTCAAGCCCATAGTTTTCATGGTTGGATGCTGGCGCCTGTAACTATTATTTTTATTCTTGGCGCAAGTAGTCTGGCTGTAGCCTTGGCAAACTGGCTGTCATCGCGTTTGGCCAGGCCGCATCCGCTGCCGCGTATGGACTTCTCCCGCGAAATTCCACCGGAATCAAGCACTCTGGTTATAATCCCTACTATGCTAACGAGTACTTCAAACGTTGAAGACCTGGTCGAATCATTAGAAATAAGATTTTTAGCAAATAGGGACAATAACCTGCACTTTGCTTTGCTTACTGATTTTCGTGATGCTCATGAGGAAACAACTGCAGCTGATGATGAGTTGTTGGTATTGGCAGAAAAGAGGATTGAAGAACTAAATGATAAATACAGAGGTGTGAAAGGAGGTCTTTTCTTTCTTTTCCACCGTCCACGCCGTTTTAATCCAAAGGAACAAATATGGATGGGTTATGAACGCAAGCGTGGGAAAATAGCAGACTTAAATGCCTTCCTGCGAGGAGGAGCAAATGATCGCTTTTCTCTTATCGTCGGCATTACTGAAATATTATCTAATGTGAAGTACGTTATTACGCTGGATACTGATACTCAACTTCCCCGTGATTCCGCTCAGCAATTTGTGGGAACAATGGCTCATCCGCTGAATCGACCGCTTTATGATGAAGCAACTCATCGTATTGTTGAAGGTTACGGAATTCTTCAACCTCGCCTCGCCGAAAGCTTATCGCGCGACGGTAACTCAAGGTACGCGCAATTATGGGGCGGTGAAACCGGTATTGATCCATATACGCGCGTTGTTTCTAATATCTACCAGGATGTATTCGGTGAAGGTTCCTACATTGGTAAAGGCATTTATGATGTCGATGCGTTTGAAAAGTCACTGAGTGAACGATTTCCGGAAAATATGATACTTAGCCACGATCTTATAGAAGGTTGCCATGCGCGTTGTGGTTTGCTTTCCGATGTTCAATTATACGAGGAGCACCCTTCGCAATACAGTGCTGATGTGAGCCGAAGGCATCGCTGGATTCGCGGTGATTGGCAAATCGCCGGTTGGCTAAGGTCTAAAGTTCCAGTCTCTGGTGGGGAATATCAAAAAAACACAATATCATGGCTTTCTCAGTGGAAGATATTCGACAATCTCAGGCGCAGTCTGGTTCCGGCGGCGCTGACCTTGATGTTAATTATGGGATGGGCCATCATGTCTCCGGTTTGGCTCTGGACAATAATGGTACTTGGAATATTTCTGATTCCTTCAGCTGCTGAAATATTTATGGAACTCTTAAACAAGCCGGGAGATGTGGCGCTTAGTCAACATTTTGTTGCTGCCTTCCGTCAAGGCAGAAGGCACATTTATCAGACTTTGTTTATACTTGTTTGCCTTCCTTACGAAGCTTTTTTCAGTCTGGATGCGATTGTCCGTACACTCTGGAGGTTGCTCGTTTCACACAGGAGACTGCTGGAGTGGAATCCTTCCTCCAATCCTACAAATCTCAGTGGCAATCACTTTGTTGCCTCATGTCGGGCAATGTGGATAGGTCCTTTGCTTTCTACCGGGCTATTTATTTATTTGCTGAAAGCGCGACCGGCAGCGCTTAGCGTAGCTATTATTATTCTGATTCTCTGGTTTCTGTCTCCTGTAATTACCTGGTGGGTAAGCCGGAAAATTGTTGTTGGCGGTATAGAACTTAAAGATGGACAAATTATCTTTCTTAGAAAAATTGCACGAAAAACATGGACATTCTTTGAAACTTTTGTTGGTCCGGAGGATAATTGGCTGCCGCCTGATAACTTTCAGGAACATCCGGCTAACGTAATTACACATCGCACATCGCCTACAAACATGGGGATGTCCTTGCTGGCAAATTTATCCGCGTATGATTTTGGGTATATAACGGCAGGAGAATTAATCGAACGTACAACTAATACCTTCCAGACGATGGCGAAAATGGATCGCTATCGTGGTCACTTTTATAATTGGTATGACACTCAAAGCCTGGCAACCCTCCCACCTCATTACATATCCACAGTTGACAGCGGTAATCTTGGCGGGCACTTATTGACTTTGCGATGGGGTTTTATTGATCTACCCGATCAGAAGATTTTGGGATCTCAATTATTCAAAGGTATAAGCGATACTGTTACTGTCCTTATGGATAATCCGGGAGTTGCGGCACAAAAACAACTTGCCGATTTTCAAAGATATCTCGGATCACTTACTGATCCCGGCAAAATGAAGCTAAAACCGGTGTTTCATTGTCTCGATCATCTTGCGAAGTCGTCAATTGACCTTGCTTCCTCCTTTGATGCAAAAACAGAAAGTTCTATAATGAAGTGGGTCAAAGCCCTGGTGCATCAATGTGGAGATGCCTTAGATGAAGCAACCTTTTTTTGCCCCTGGATTACGCTTAAATCACCTACGGCAAGAATCAGTGAGTACTTTGAAACAATTTCAATTCCCACGTTAAGGGAATTGACAAGATCAGAAATGTCCTTACTAAAAGGAATTGAAAACATAATTGGCAGCAATTCAACTGCCGAGGAGACAGCGTGGTTTGCTGATTTTCGCCAGATGGTCAAGGAAAGCAGTAAGCGTGCGGAAGAAAGAATAGAAGCGATCAATCGTCTGGCATCGCAGGCAAATGACTATGCTGATATGGATTACAGCTTCCTGTTTGATAAAGGACGTCAATTGTTAACCATCGGCTATAGCGTTGGTGAGCGCCGTCGTGACGCAAGTTACTATGACCTATTGGCATCGGAGGCCAGATTTTGCACTTTCATCGGAATTGCCCAGGGGCAACTACCACAGGAAAACTGGTTTGCTCTGGGACGACTTCTGACTAATCCGGGGAAATATCCGGTTCTTCTTTCCTGGGATGGTTCAATGTTTGAGTATCTTATGCCGCTTCTGGTAATGCCTAATTATGAAAATACACTGCTGGACCAGACTTATAAGGCAGCCGTAAGAAGACAGATTGATTATGGAAAAGAAAGGGGAGTGCCATGGGGCATTTCAGAATCAGGATACAGCACAATCGATATCCATCTGAACTATCAGTATCATGCTTTTGGTGTTCCAGGACTCGGCCTGAAAAGAGGACTTTCCGATGATCTGGTTGTGGCTCCGTACGCTTCAGCGCTGGCTCTGATGGTAGCACCTGAGGATGCCTGTCTAAATTTGCAGAGGTTGAGTCGGGAGGGTATGGAAGGGCCCTATGGTTTCTATGAGGCGATTGATTATACGCCTTCAAGAGTACCAAGTGGTCAATCGAGTGTTGTAGTAAGATCGTTTATGGCTCATCATGAAGGCATGAGCTTACTGGCGCTTGCCTACCTTCTTCTTGATTGTCCGATGCAGAGGCGTTTCGAGTCTGATCCGATGTTTCAATCAGCTATGCTACTCCTCCAGGAGCGCGTTCCCAGAGCTGTTGCTTTCTATCAGCAAATCGAAGAGGATATTATTATTCGGAAGACTTTCCAACAGCAAAGGATTCCGGCACGTATATTTAATACTCCCAGTTCGCCCATACCAAAGGTGCAGTTATTATCTAATGGAAGATACCATCTGATGGTTACCAGTGCGGGAGGAGGATACAGCCGCTGGAAGGACATGGCCCTTACACGCTGGCGCGAAGATTTCACCCGCGATAATTGGGGTACATTCTGTTACATTCGTGACCTGGCAAGCGGAGAGTATTGGTCTACAGCTTATCAACCAACGCTGAAACAACCGGAAAGATATGAAGCTATTCTTTCTGATGCAAAGGTTGAGTTTCGCCGTCGAGATCATGAAATCAACACGCACACGGAAATAGCAGTATCTCCCGAGGATGATATTGAGTTACGGCGTGTACGTGTCACAAACCGTTCCAGAAGAATCAGAGAAATTGATGTAACCAGTTACGCGGAAATTGTTCTTGCGGTGCCGGCAGCTGATGCGCTGCATCCCGCCTTTGGTAATCTTTTTGTTCAGACGGAAATCCTGCGTGCACGCCAGACGATTCTTTGTACAAGAAGACCACGTTCAAAAGATGAACCTTCACACTGGATGTTTCATCTGATGGCATTGCACGAGGTGGAGAAAAAAGAATTATCTTATGAAACAGATCGTCTGAAATTTATTGGTCGTGGAAATACTATAGTAAACCCGCAGGCGATGAATTGGTCTGTCGATAAGTCCAAAACACTTTCGGATACTGAAGGTTCAGTCCTGGATCCCATTGTATCCATACGTTGCCGCGTTAAATTGGATCCGGGACAATCGGTGACGATTAATATTGTTTCCGGTATCGGTGAAACACGGGATAATGCGCTTAATCTTGCCGAAAAATATTCAGATCGCCATCTTGCCGATCGTGTTTTTGATCTGGCACAGACACACAGTCATGTTGTGTTGCGGCAAATAAATGCCACAGAAGCCGACGCCCAGCTTTACGGACGTATGGCAGGTTCAATAATTTACGGCAATTCAGCTCTGCGCGCCGATCCGAAGATTATCTTCAAAAACCGTCGCGGGCAATCGGGTTTGTGGGGTTATGCCATTTCCGGAGATTTGCCTATTGTGCTGCTTCAGATCAGTGACCATGCAAATATAGAGCTTGTACGTCAACTTGAACAGGCACATGCATACTGGCGCTTAAAAGGACTGGCAGTTGATCTTGTAATCTGGAATGAAGATAACGCGATCTACAGACAATTTCTCCATGACCAGATAAAGGGCATGATTACAGCAGGTATTGAAGCGAATGTGATTGACAAACCGGGCGGCATATTTGTCAGGCCCGGTGACTTGATATCAAACGAAGACAGAATCCTTTTGCAAACTGTTGCCCGTGTAATACTAAAAGACAGCAGGGGCACTCTGATAGAACAAATCAGCCGTCGTCCTCTTACAGAATCGGTTGTTCCTCGTTTCAAACCTACTCGGACTCAACATGCACAAATCAAGAAGCCAAAACAGATCACTTTACCAGAGCTGGTTTTTGCAAACGGGCTTGGCGGATTTACAACCGACGGACGAGAATATGTGATTATAACAAAACCCGGAAGTGTGACACCTGCGCCCTGGGTTAATGTATTGGCTAATCCTCATTTCGGATCAGTAATTTCAGAGAGCGGTTCTGCTTCAACCTGGAGTGAGAATGCCCATGAGTTCCGTCTTTCACCTTGGTACAACGATCCGGTAAGCGATTTGAGCCCAGAGGCGTTCTATATTCGTGATGAAGAAACAGGACATTTCTGGTCGCCCATGCCACTTCCCTGCCGAGCGGCTACACCATATATAACCCGGCACGGATTTGGTTACAGTGTTTTTGAGCACATTGAAGAGGGAATTAGATCAGAGTTGTGGATTTATGTGGCAATAGATGCACCGATTAAATTTACAGTATTAAAATTGCACAATGAATCAGGTCGTTCCCGCAGTCTATCTGTAACAGGATATGTGGAGTGGGTGCTGGGTGATTTGCGCTCAAAAACGATGATGCATGTTACAACCGAAGTAGATATGGCAAGCGGGGCGATTTTTGCACGCAATTCTTATAATACTGAATTTGCTGATCGGGTAGTTTATTTTGATGTAGATGATAAAAATCGAATTATCACCGGAGACAGAACGGAGTTTATCGGGCGTAATGGTGACCTTGCAAGTCCAGCAGCCATGACGCGTTCTCAACTCTCCGGCAAAGTCGGCGCAGCCCTTGATCCCTGCGCCGCCATACAGGTTAACTTTGAATTAGATGATGGACAGAATCATGAAACAATCTTCAGACTTGGTGTTACCGGTAGAAGAGGTGCTGATGATGCCAGTAACACGGTTAAAAATTTCAGAGGATCAACAATAGCGCAAAGCATTCTTAATGAAGTTCAGAAATACTGGCACAAGACACTAGGCACTATACAAGTGGAAACGCCGGACCAGTCTCTCAATATATTAACCAATGGCTGGTTATTATACCAGACGATATCATGCCGTCTTTGGGCTCGAAACGGTTATTACCAGTCCGGCGGTGCCTTTGGTTTCCGTGACCAGTTGCAGGATACAATGTCGCTTGTTTATGCCCAACCGGATCTTGTACGTCAGCATTTGCTTTTATGCGCAAGCCGTCAATTTCAGGAAGGAGATGTGCAGCATTGGTGGCATCCGCCTTCCGGAAGGGGTGTGCGCACGCAATGTTCTGATGATTATCTGTGGCTGCCTTTAGCTGTGAGCCGCTATATTAACACTACCGGTGATCGGGGCATTTTGAATGAAGCAGTAATGTTTATTGAGGGTCGTCAGCTGGACGCACAGGAGGATTCCTATTACGAACTGCCTGGTTTATCTGATGAAGCAACAAGTTTATATGATCACTGTGTGCGAGCTATTAAAAGGGGATTAAAATTCGGCAGTCATGGCCTGCCGCTTATGGGCTGTGGCGACTGGAATGACGGCATGAATAAGGTAGGAGAGGAAGGTAAAGGAGAAAGTGTCTGGATGGGTTTCTTCCTGTATGAGGTACTCATGAAGTTTTCTGAAATTGCCCGCCTGAAAATTGACATCCCATTTGCCGATTTATGCAATAAAGAAGCTGCCAATCTACAACAAAGCATAGAGCGCGAAGGCTGGGATGGCAACTGGTACCGCCGTGCATATTTCGATGACGGCTCAGTATTGGGATCAGCAGCAAATACGGAATGCCGGATTGATTCGATTGCGCAAAGTTGGTCTGTTCTCTCCGGTGCCGGAGCTTATGACCGGGTGCGGCAAGCGATGGAATCTTTAGATAAGTATCTGGTTCACCGCGACAAAAAACTAATCCAGTTGCTTGACCCGCCTTTTGATAAGTCTGAACTGGAGCCGGGTTATATTAAGGGTTATGTTCCCGGTGTGAGAGAAAATGGCGGTCAGTACACTCACGCGGCGGTATGGGCGGCCATGGCTTTTGCCGCTTTACACGACAATCAGCGTCTGTGGGATCTATTGTCTATAATAAACCCGATAAATCACGCGAGGTCGCCCGAGGATGTGGATATTTATAAAGTTGAGCCTTATGTTATTGCTTCCGATGTCTATGCTGTGTATCCGCATGTCGGCCGTGGCGGTTGGACATGGTTTACCGGATCTGCTGCCTGGATGTACAGGCTTGTTCTGGAGTCGCTGCTAGGAATATCTATTAACATGGACAAAATAACATTTAATCCATGCCTCCCTGAAGATTGGGGAGAATTCAAAATTAAATATGTGTTTCGGCAGAGTGTTTACCTAATTACTGTCCGGAAAACAAATCAAGAGTTTGAAGTGGGCAGCGTAACAATTGATGGTGCCGTTGCTCAAGACATGGCTATTCCGCTGATTAATGATCATCAGAAACATTCTGTTGAGGTTCTGATGCCGGCATCGCGAAAGCAATAAACCATTTACAAGCTAATGCGACCGTGACCAAAAATTCCAATAAATCCGATGATGATCAGATAGATTGCTACTATAAAGTTTAGAAGCTTCGGAAAGATTAGAATGATAATACCAGTAATAAGCGACAATACTGGACCAAGGCTAAGATGCAGATTCATAAGTTTATCCTTTCTTCTACAACCGCTTTCAGCGGGATAATTCGACTAACAAGTTTCAGTTCACTTCGTTTCTGAAACTTAAGTCTCATTAAAGTTAGATTTGAAACATTTAATGAGAAGATATAAAAAACAGTGCCTTTTTGTCAAGTTAATTACGATTAATCAGGAGGATATTTATGCATAAAGATGAACAAATATTTTTACTGGAAAATTTGGCAGGTATTCTGATTCGTTGTTTCTTTCTGACTTATTCGCTACTTATGATATGGTTTGTTTTCTTTTTGGCCAGTGGAGACTGGGGTTATAATTTAACTTCACCATGGTTCAAGGTAAACAAACACGAATATGAGTTGGTGTGCTATTACGGCATAGCCTTCATGAAGATTTGCGCCCTTATATTCTTTTTGTTTCCCTATATCGCGATAAAACTGGTTTTGCGGAAAAACAAAAAAGCATTTAACATTTGAATGAACAGCGTATTAATCTAATCGCAAGAAAGGATACGAAGATGAATAAACCTGAGATAGCTTCCGAGTGTATGAAGAAGGGATATAATTGTGCTCAATCGATTATTAAAGCATATGCAAACGAAGTTGGGATCAACCAAGAGGATGCAGTAAAAATGGCATCGGCTTTGGGAGGAGGCGTGGGAAGAAACGGACATATTTGTGGAGCCGTTTCCGGCGCTGCATTGATCATAGGTATGAAGTTTGGCACCATAAACCCCGCTGATTTTCCGGCTAAGGAAATAGCATATAATAAAACGAATGAATTACTAGAGAAATTTGCCGCTGAAAACAAAAGCGTATTGTGCAAAGAACTTATTCCTTATGATATGAAAAATCCGGAAGAATTGAAAAAGGCGAGGGAAGCCGGAGTGTTTACCAAACAATGTCCGCTTTTTGTTTTATCGGCTGCGAAGATATTGGAGAGTATAATCAACTAACAGATTACAGTTTGCTTCTGTTCTGATTAAGTTGTTTCATTAACCACCTACGCTACGCTTCGGGGATAATTCCCAATAGCCTTTGGCTATTGGATAATTCGACTTACGCTTCAAACCGCATTACGTTTGTTTTCAGCTTGTCTCATTACGACTTACAAATTCCAGTTCACTTCGTTCCTGTAATTTGAGTCTCATTAAAAAAAGGCGCTCCGTTTCGGGAGCGCCTTTTAAGGTTAAGTGTTAAATTACGTTTTATTCACCAAGTTTTTCGCTGACAATCCGCATGCTGTAGAACGAACGATAAACGAAAATCAAAGCAATTATAAAGAAGCAGGCAGCCAAACCATACTTCAAATTGGTATTGGTCATGGTTACTGCGATTTCTACTGCGAGCAGACCAAACAGAGTCGTGAATTTGATGACCGGGTTCAAAGAAACAGAAGAGGTGTCTTTGAAGGGGTCGCCGACTGTGTCGCCTACTACGCTTGCTTCATGCAGCGGAGTGTTTTTCATCTTCAGATCTACTTCAACAATCTTCTTGCCGTTATCCCAGCAACCGCCGGCATTGGCCATGAAGATCGCCTGGAAGAGACCAAAGAAGGCGATACCGATGAGGTATCCGATAAAGAAGTAAGGGTTGAAGAAAGACAGAGCCAGCGTCATAAAGAAAATGACGATGAAGATGTTGATCATTCCCTTTTGAGCGTACTGGGTGCAAATCTTTACGACTTCTTTACTGTCTTCAATCGAAGCTTCTTTTTTATCAAGATTGATATTCTTCTTAATAAACACAACTGCCTGATAGGCGCCTGTGCTCACTGCTTGAATAGATGCACCGGTGAACCAGTAAATCACGCAACCACCCATAAGCAGTCCAAGAATGATTTCCGGCTGAACCAGAGAAAGTTTACCGATAACATTGCCGAATAGTCCTTCGAGCAGGATGATGATACCGAAAACCATTGTGGTAGCACCGACAACTGCAGTTCCGATCAACACGGGTTTGGCAGTTGCTTTAAAGGTATTACCTGCACCGTCTGCTGATTCCAGAAAGTGTTTGGCTGTTTCAAAATTAGGTTCAATGCCATATTCTTTCTTAACAACTTCTTTTGCATCGGGACGTGATTCAATCATGGAAAGTTCATAAATAGACTGAGCATTATCCGATACCGGACCGAAGCTGTCAACAGCGATTGTAACCGGGCCCATGCCCAGGAAACCGAAAGCCACCAGACCGAAAGCGAACACCGGAGCGGCAAAAACAAAAGCGGGCGGCATAAGAGCAATAATCGCGGCGTTTGTAGATACCAGGTAGGCAACCAGCATCAGGAGCATGATGGTCAGGCCTTCCCAGAAAGCGGAGAAGTTACCGGCAACGAGCCCGGCGAGAATGTTCAAAGAAGGTCCACCCTGACGGGAAGCATTAACAACTTCTTCGCAATGACGTGATGAAGTGCTGGTGAAAACTTTTGTCAGTTCCGGAATCAAAGCACCGGCAATAGTTCCGCAGCTGATGATGATGGAAAGAGGCAGCCACAAGCCTTGGTATTTGTCGGTCAGGTCGCCCAAGAGAAAATAACTTGCAAGGAATGTAACGCCAATGGATACGATTGATGTAATCCAAACCAGATTGGTTAACGGATGTTCAAAATTAAAATCCTTCTTGCCGGCAAAAAATGATTTGCTGATAACATCATTAACAAAGTATGAGGCAAGAGAAGTCAGAATCATGAGGATTCTCATAGCGAAAATCCAGACAATCAATTTACCACCCATCGCAGGATTGCTGGCTAAAGACAAAGCCAAAAAGGCAATCAAGGCAACACCGGTAACACCGTAGGTTTCAAAACCGTCAGCAGTGGGGCCAACGCTGTCACCAGCATTGTCACCGGTACAGTCAGCAATAACACCGGGGTTTTTCGGATCGTCTTCGGGAAGATGGAAAACGATTTTCATCAGGTCGGAGCCGATATCGGCAATCTTGGTGAAGATACCACCGCAGATACGCAGAGCGGATGCGCCAAGAGATTCACCGATAGCAAAACCGATAAAGCTGGGACCGGCCAATTCTTTGGGAATATAGGCCAGAATGATGATCATAAAGAAAAGTTCTATACTGACTAAAAGCAGACCGACACTCATGCCGGAACGTAAACAGATATTAACTATGTTCAAGGGATCGCCACTCAGTGATGCAAAGGCGGCTCGAGAATTGGCAACCGTGTTAATGCGGATACCAAACCAGGCTACAACATAAGAACCAAGGATACCGACGATGGAGCATATAAGTATGATAATAACGTCGGATGTTACCTTGCCTTGCAAAACACCAAAATAATAAACGATGCAAATGGCGATCAGTATCCACAAACCGATTAAAAATTTACCTTGCTGGAAAAGGTAGGTTTTGCAGGTTTCCCAGATTGTCTGAGAAACATCAAGCATTGCTTTGTGTGCGGGCAGATTCTTGGTTTGCACATATTGAAGCACACCAAAAATCATACCAATGGCGCATATGGCAAGACCGCAATTTAAAATCATCCAGCCTGTCAACTTGCCACCCAAAAATGTAACAGCTAGAACATCAGGTAATTTGATATCCGCCTCACCTGCGAAAGCGGTTCCGGCAAGTAATAGCATTACTAAACCGCTTAGTAAAACTGTCCAGATACTTCGTTGATTCCTTAACATCATTGTTCCTCCTTTTTTAAGATAGTACTTATATTTTTTGTTTGGTAATTGCCTATTGCTGTTGGCATGCCTGATGAAACGATCTCAGTTGTGGCGTCTGCTGCCCACTGAATAATTTCAGGCAGAACGCAGAGCTCTTTCTTGTTAAAAGGTTCAAGAACATAACCTTCAATGCGGGATTTTTCAACCGGTTTGCCGATACCCAGTCTTACCCTCATAAATTCGGAAGAGCCTAAGTTTTCCTCAATGGATGCAAGACCCTTATGTCCTGCATTTCCCCCGCCTGTTTTCAGTCGAACTGACCCGAAAGACAAATCAAGGTCATCGTGGATGACTATCAGATTACTGATTTCCGTTTTAAAGAACGCATGTAACTGCCTTACAGCATTACCACTCAAATTCATGTATGTTTGAGGCATGGCTAAAATTAAATTCTTAGAAGCGATCTTACCTTTGCCCCATAAAGTATTAAAACTCTTTTGACTTAAATTTAACTCGAGTTTAGCGGCCAGTAGTTCCAAAACCATAAACCCGATGTTGTGTCTTGTAGCCCGATAGCGAGTTCCCGGATTTCCCAAACCAACAATCAAGTACATCTCTTGTTCCCTCTCTTTTGCGCGCCATGGGAAAATCTTTGCTAAAATAGAGGGAAACATTTTCTCCAATCCATTTGGATAGCGTCTTATTTACCTTTTTCTTTTTCAGTCTTTTCTGCTGCTGCCGGTGTTTCCGTAGTTGCTGTTGCCGCCTTTGCTGCCGCTGCTGCTTCTTCTTCAGGCGTGGCCTTGGCAACCTTGATTACGGCAACCGCTGCAACCGCTGCATCAGGTGGATCAAGGACTGATATTCCTTCAGCAAGTTTCAATTCCTTTATTTTAATAGAATCACCAATATCAAGTGCACTAACATCCACATCGATATGATCAGGAAGATTTGTCGGCAGACAGGAAACTTTAACTTCACGTTTAATATGCTGTAATTCGCCGCCATTTTCCACACCGATAGATTTTCCGATGTAGCGTAATGAAACTTCAAAAGTGAGTTTATGTTTCATATCTACTTCATAGAAATCGGCATGATAGAATTTTCCGGTTAAGGGTTGAACCTGTAATTCTTTGATTAACGAAAGCTTTTCTATCTTTTTATTATTGCCATCATCAATAATCAGTTTGATGAAGGAATGATCTTTCTTGTCTTTATGCAATTTAAGCAGTTCTTTATTATTCACAGCCAATAATATATTTTCTGCGGATCGGCCGTAAAAAATCGCCGGTACAAATCCTTTTTGCCGTAAACGGCGGGCTGGACCTTTTTTTTGTTCTTTACGGACTTGAGCCGCTAACTCGTTGATCTCCATTTATTTCCTCCTAGATAATTACATATACTAATATTAATCGAATTTATTCGTCAGCATTAATTTCGGACATAGAAATAATATGCTGAAGCTGATTACGGCTTCTATACTTTAATCATGATAATTTCAAGAGATTTTTGATAAAATATATAAAATGACCGTCAGTTTAGTAACTTTATCCATTTTATTGATTTATAAAAGGGTTTTTTTGATTTAAAGCTATGATTTCAGGGTGCTGAAAACATGAATATGAACACATAGAAATACTTCTACAATTATATAAACAATGAGCTTACAGAGTCGTTATAGTAAATCCGGCGTACAGCTTCAGACAAAAGTCCTGATACAGATAAAACTTTAATTTTTTTGCATTTAGCCGCAATATCGCTTAGTGGAATCGTATCGGTGACTAAAACTTCTTTAATTTGAGCTGATTCGATGCGCTCTATTGCTGGACCGGATAAGACCGGATGTGTGCAGCAGACAGAAACCTCAAGCGCTCCAGCTTCCTTGAGGGCGTTGACGCCCTGCAGAACTGTTCCTGCGGTATCTATCATATCATCAAGGATGATAACTCTTTTTCCTTCAACATTACCAATAATATTCATTACCTGTGCTTCATTGGGGCCTTCTCTTCTTTTATCGATAATCGCAAGGCTTGCTCCCAGCCTTTTCCCGAATGCGCGGGCACGCTCCACTCCTCCGGTATCTGGTGAAACAACAACAGTATTTTCCTGATAAGTTTTTTTCATATATTCAAGTAATACTTTTGTGGCAAAAAGATTATCCACAGGGATATTGAAAAAACCTTGAATTTGACCGGCATGCAGATCAATGGAAAGGACACGGTTAGCTCCGGCAGTGGTAATGAGATCAGCCACTAATTTTGCTGAAATCGGCGCTCGCGGTGCGACTTTCCTGTCTTGACGGCCATAACCATAATAGGGAACCACAGCGGTAATCCGCTCGGCGGAAGCCCGTTTCATGGCGTCAATCATGATCAGAAGTTCCATTAACGTTACGTTTACCGGTGAACAAGTAGACTGGATAATAAAAACGTCCATGCCTCGCACATTTTCGTTTATCTCGACACGCGTTTCACCATCACTGAAAGTTGTTACATTAGCTTTCCCTAAAGCAACACCGAGATTTTCACAAATTTTATTAGCCAGGGCAATATTAGCGTTTCCGGAAAAAAGTCTGATCTTCTCTAACATTTTAATTTTTCCTCAATAATTTATTTTTGGCTGGGGCGGGAGGGATCGAACCTCCGAATGCAGGAATCAAAGTCCTGTGTCTTACCGCTTGACGACGCCCCAAAACATTTAATGATCTATCAAATATTACTTACATCTGAAAGCGCTGAAGTTATAACGACTGGGCAAAATAAACTGCGTACTTACCGGGAACTTCCTGTTTTATGGAAGTAAGTGCTCTTTTTGCCGAAATTTCGTCGTTGAAAATTCCAAAGAGTGTGGGGCCGCTACCCGACATCAGGGCGCCTTGCGCTCCATGACCCAGCAAAAGTTGCTTTAAATTCTGCAATTCCGGATGCATTTTTAATGATATTGCTTCTAAATCATTATGCAATTGAGCCACTACATCACTCAGTGTGAAAACCGGCGGAATGCTATAATTAATTTTTTTTCTTGTCAATCTCAAATTAAGATTTTCGTAAACGGTTTTTGTCGAAAGCGGGAATGCCGGATTTATTAAGACTATGTTGAGCTTTGGTATATGTGAATAGTGTGTCAATTTGTCGCCAATACCAGAAGCCAGCGCTGTGTTGCCAAAAATGAAGAAGGGGACATCGGCGCCAAGCTTTACTCCCAGCTTCATCAGCTGGGTTTTATTTAAATTAAGTTCGCATATTTCGTTTATCGCCATTAAAGTTGTTGCCGCATCAGAACTGCCACCGCCAAGACCGGCGGCCTGCGGTATGTTTTTGTTAAGAGTAATTTCAATGCCGGAAGTATAGTTGACGTAATTAAAGATTGCCCGGACGGCGCGAAAGACTATATTGTCCGCATTAATGGGCAAATCGCTATCGGGGCAGGTTAAAGCAATTCCTTTCGGGCGCAGCGAAAAGTTCAGCTCGTCGTAAAGGGTTATTTTTTGCATGAGTGAAGCGATATCGTGATAATTATCTTCACGTTTACGCAGGACACGCAAGAAGAGGTTGATTTTTGCCGGCGCCTTAAAAAGCATCTCATGCCTTTTCTTTAACGTATCGTAATTTCAACTCGTATAGGATGCCTTGAATTAATTGAGTTTCATTTTCATTGAGATTACCTTTGGATTTTTCACCCAGCATATCCAGTATATCAATAGTTTGCTTTGCGGCAGGCAGGTTTTTTTCTGTTTTACCGCCCTCCTTATCGGGAAAATCCCCAAAATGAAAGAGCGCAGAGGTGCTTAGTGATAAAACAAAATTGGTAAAATTTATCGGTGGATAATCAGGCTCTTTATCATTACCGGATTGTGCCGCTTCAGGAAATGCAGGTTTAGTATCTTCCGCGGCAGGTGTAGCTGAAGCATCCGTTTGTTTTGCTTCACCTGATTCCGCAAAAATGCGTTTATCCTTTATAACAAATCCAGAATCTTTTATATCTTCTGCCATTGTGGGTCTCCTACATGAATTGTCTTGCGAAATATATTACTAATATGGTTTCATACTTCTTAAACGGGCTATTCTTTCCTCCAGCGGTGGATGAGTGCTGAAAAGATTCATAAAAGCTTTTCCGGATAATGGATTGACGATAAACAAATGAGCAGTAGACGGTTTGGCATCCATCGGAATTATTTGTGATGCCTGAGTAAGTTTTTCCAGCGCGCTGGCCAGTCCGTAAGGATTCTTTGTTATATTTGCGCCGCCAGCGTCAGCCAGATATTCGCGCGAACGGGAAATAGCCATTTGTATTACTGCTGCGGCAAGCGGCGCAAAAATGGCCATAGCGATCAAACCTATTATACCACCGCCACTATCTTCATCACTACTGCGGCCCCCACCGAAAATTGCGGCCCACTGGGCCATAGTCGCTAGCATACTAATTGCACCCGCTATGGTTGCGGCGATGGAACTAATCAGCATATCTTTATTTTTAATATGAGAGAGTTCATGGGCAATAACGCCCTCTAACTCTTCCTTGGTCAGTATTCTCATTATTCCTTCGGTTACGGCAACGACAGCATGGTTTTCATTTCGGCCGGTAGCAAAGGCATTAGGTGTTTCCTCGGGGATAATAAAAACCCGCGGCATTGGCAGGCTTGCTTTCATGGCCAGATTACGAACGATAGCGTAAATGTCAGGCGCGGAACTCTCCGATACTTCCTGCGCACTATACATTTTTAGAACGATTTTGTCAGAAAACCAATAGCTGCCAAAATTTAAAATTACGGCAAAAATAAAAGCGATATAAACACCTCCCTTTCCGCCAATCAGGCCGCCAACCAGCATCAAAAGACCGGTTAATGCTCCCAGTAGAAGAGCTGTTTTTACAGTGTTGCCCATGTTTATCCTCCTTTACTTCTTGTTAATAGTAATTTCACCCTTGTTGGACAAGCTGACAATGATTTGGTCACCCTCAATAAATTTACCGGCGAGAATCTCCAGTGCCAGTGGGTCCAGAATAATTTTTTGCAGCGATCTTTTCAGTGGACGAGCGCCGTAAACAGGACTATAACCTTCCGCTGCTATATGTTTTTTTGCCGCGTCTGTCAATTCGATGCTCAGTTTTCTATCTTTAAGTCTTTTATCAATCAGCAATAATTGAATATTCACAATGGAATTTATGTCTTCCAGAGTAAGCGCTCTGAACATGATGATTTCATCAATCCGGTTTAAGAACTCCGGCTTAAAAGTGGTTCTCAGAGATTCCATAGAGCGATCTTGTTTTTCACGCTCATCGAGAGATTCATCTTGAATCCACCCACTGCCGACATTGGATGTCATAATCACAATTGTGTTTTTGAAATCAACAGTGCGGCCATGACCATCTGTCAACCGGCCATCATCGAGTATTTGCAGCAGTATATTAAAAACATCCGGGTGAGCCTTTTCTATTTCATCAAAAAGCAAGACGCAATAGGGTTTACGCCTTACAGCTTCAGTTAAATATCCACCTTCATCATAACCGACATAGCCCGGTGGGGCGCCAATCAAACGAGCGATGGCGTGCTTTTCCATGTATTCCGACATATCGATGCGCACCATTGCCTGTTCGTTATCAAACATAAATTCCGCCAAAGCCCGGGCAAGTTCGGTTTTTCCAACACCGGTTGGTCCCAGGAAAATGAATGAACCGATAGGGTGATTGGGGTCCTGCAATCCGGATCGTGCGCGGCGCAACGCAGAAGAAACAGCACCAATACCTTCATCCTGTCCAATTACTCGCATCTTTAGTCTTTCATCCATGTGAATAAGTTTTTGAACATCGCTTTCCATCATTCTTGCAAGCGGAATACCTGTCCAGCTGGCAACAACTTCAGCAACATCTTCAGCATCTACTTCCTCTTTGAGCATTTGTTTGCTTTTCTGTATTTCCAAAAGCTTTGTTTGATCTTCCTGTAATTCTTTATCCAAGGCAACGAGTTTGCCGTAACGGATTTCCGCTGCCAAGGCAAGGTTACCATCACGCTGAGCATTGGCTTCCTCCGTTTTTAAATTTTCCATCTGACTTTTGATATGTTGAATTTTTTTTATGATATCTTTTTCACTGGACCAATGTAGCTTCATCTGATCCATGTTATGCTTAAGTTCAGCCAGTTCGCCTTCGAGCTTATTCCGTCTGTCCTTGGAGGTTTTATCTGTTTCTTTTTTCAGCGATTGGCGTTCAATTTCCAGTTGAATTATTTTCCGGTTAATTGTGTCTATTTCCTCCGGCATACTGTCTAATTCTATTCTTAACCGTGAGGCCGCTTCGTCAATCAAGTCCACCGCCTTATCCGGCAGGAAACGGTCGGCGATATAGCGTTTGGAAAGAGTCGCGGCGGCAATAATGGCAGAGTCTTTGATTCGAACTCCGTGGTGAACTTCGTAGCGTTCCTTTAAACCGCGCAGAATAGCAATGGTATCTTCCACTGTCGGTTCCTTAACCATTATGGGTTGGAAACGTCGCTCCAGTGCGGCGTCTTTTTCAATATATTTGCGGTATTCATTTAGAGTTGTTGCACCTACGCAGCGTAATTCACCCCGGGCAAGGGCGGGCTTTAACATGTTGGAGGCATCGACAGAGCCTTCGGCAGCGCCAGCACCAACAACAGTATGGATTTCGTCGATGAAGAGAATTATTTCCCCTGTGGAGTTGATTACTTCTTTTAAAACTGCTTTGAGTCTTTCTTCAAATTCACCGCGATATTTTGCTCCCGCTATCAAAGCGCCGATATCCAGGCCGATTATTCTTTTATCCTTCAAATTTTCGGGAACATCGCCGTTGACTATGCGCTGCGCTAATCCTTCCACGATAGCGGTTTTACCGACTCCCGGTTCGCCGATTAAAACCGGATTGTTTTTTGTGCGGCGCGAAAGGACCTGCATGATTCGTCGAATCTCTTCATCGCGGCCAATTACCGGGTCAAATTTGCCTTTACGCGCCAGCTCATTGAAGTCTCTGGCATAGCGTTCTAATGCCTGATACTTTCCTTCGGGATTGGGGTCGGTAACTCTCTGGTTACCCCTAATATCCACCAGCACTTTGAAAATGCTTTCTTTTGTTACGCCGGTTTTACGCAAAATTTTACCGGCTTGTCCTTCTTTTTCTTCAGCGATAACAATTAATACATGTTCCGCGCTAACATATTCGTCTTTAAGCTGTGCCGCTTCGGTCAGCGCTTTATCAAATACTTTGTTTGATCTGCCCGACAGGTAAGTCTGGCCGGTTGCCGCTCCTTCGATCTTCGGTTGCTTTTGGAGATAGCTCGTAAGTTCCTGTTCTATTTGTTTGGGTTGAGCTCCCAGTTTATTCAGGATGGCGCTGACAATACCTTCTTCCTGCTTGATGAAGCAAACAAGAAGATGCTCTGGCTCAACCATCTGATGGCCATAAGAGTCAGCCAAAGATTGAGCATCCTGAAGAGCTTCCTGTACTTTTAAAGTAAATTTATCGAAACGCATATTTTTATCCTCATTACCCCTGCTTAATTCATTTCATTCGTTTTCAGCTTCATCCCATTATCACCATTCGCTTCGCTCAGGGGATAATTTCCAATCCAATTAATTGGGATTGGATAATTCGACTTACAAAATTCATCTCACTTTGTTTCTGAATTTTGAGTCTCATTACCACTTGCGCTTCGAGCTTCATTTTATTTGCTCTCAGCGAGTGTCATTATTCTACTGGTTTTTTAATGGTGACAAACAATTTTCCATTTTTAAATACCGAAACATTTCCGGATGATTCGGAAATGACAATGGCCACTGCCTTAGTCACATTTGTTATACCCGCGGCAGCGATATGTCTGCTGCCTAAGCCTGCGGGAAAATCGCGGCCCTCCAGTGCTGCATTGAGATGCCTTCCGGCTGTTATAATTGCCCCTTTACCATTTATAATAAAGGCTCCATCAATTGCCGAAAATTCTTTTATTGTTTCTTCAAGTTCAGGATTTAAAATATTACGTTGTTCTTCCGAATATCCCAGAAATGGATTGATAATCATTTGCCGGGAAAGTTGCATGACTTTTTCATCATCCCCCAGCACAAACATCGTTCCTATTTTTCTGTTTTCACGTCCCTTAGCGGCCAGTTCGCAGGATAAATTTAATATAGCGTTAAAGACTTCCGGTTGGACAGCTTCAAGTACATCATTAATAAAATCTGAGGTCAAAATTTGAAATTCCTTGCCAACATCGATAAACAAAATGCTGTCTGCGTAACCAAACTTGGGCACACCGCTCAAACAGATTATCTTGTCTCCTCTTTTGAAATAACCAAGTACGATTCCTTTGGCGATCGCAATTTTAATTTTTCCTACGCGTGTCAGATTGACATTGGGAACATCGAGCCTTTTGGCATATTTATTAATCTCGGGCGGTAGCTTTTGATCCTCAGTAGTTACGATAATCAAGCCGATACCTTTCTTTATATCTTCTGGAAGGGAAATAATATCTTTAGTTACGTCCACGCAGACAAGTAAAGCATCGGCATTGACATCATGTGCAATTTTGATCGCATATTCGATCATGGTATTACTTATCGATTGCATTTGTTCACCTTATTTTGTATTTTTATTTTGTTTAGAATAAACATAAATATGCCCTCTGTCAAGGAAGGATTAGTAATTATCCCGCTATGCTTCGCACGTAGGATACCACGGATATCTGCGATATCCTCCGCCTACGGCGGGATAATTCAACTAGCAAATATTACTGTACTGCATTTGTGGAGCAACCTTGAAAAAGCCGTAGGCATCTTTGAAAATATGCGACATCCCTTGTAGGGATAATATTTGAGTTTCATTAATTCGACTAACAGATTTCAGTGCGTCGCAGATGACCTTTAGGTTACTTCGCTTCTGACATCTGAGTCTTATTGCCGCCGCTTTGCGGGATAATTTGACCTGCAAGTTTCAGCGCACTTTGTTTCTGAAACTTGGGTCTCATTATTGTCTTGACCGGAAAAAATTAGTCAGATAAAAGTTATGGGAATTAGAAAAGTGAGGAGACAATATAGTTGAAACTACCTGCAGTAACAGGAACACTTGATTTATATATAAACGAGATTAACCGCTTTGCTCTTTTGACGCCTGACGAAGAATTTAAGCTGGCCGTGCGTTTAAAAAAGTACAACGATATGGAAGCAGCGGAAAAATTGATCGTTTCAAATTTGCGTTTTGTTGTCAAGATTGCCCATGAATACCGCAACTATGGCTTTAAACTTGCTGATTTAATTCAGGAAGGTAATAT
Source organism: Syntrophaceae bacterium (assembly GCA_025355345.1). Classification (GTDB taxonomy): domain Bacteria; phylum Desulfobacterota; class Syntrophia; order Syntrophales; family Smithellaceae; genus FEN-1160. The sequence goes on along the minus strand of JANXZU010000034.1, from coordinate 32,081 downwards.
CGGCCTGATTCACGCTGTGAAAAAATTTGATCCTTACAAAGGCTACCGTTTGATTTCCTATGCGGTATGGTGGATTCGCGCCTACATTCAAAATTATTTGATTAAATCATGGAGCATTGTTAAAATCGGGACTACTCAAGCCCAGCGAAAACTTTTTTTCAAGTTAAGTCAGGCTAAAAAAGAGTTAGAATCGATATCCAAAACAAAACCGGAATTTGCCGAAATTGCTTCATCCTTGGGAGTTAAAGGATCGGAAGTTGCTGAAATGGACATGCGCATGGGTTCGCGCGATGTTTCCCTCAATGAGCTTATAGGTGACGATGGTGAGAACTCTCATATTGATTTTCTTGCTTTTGAAGGTGAAAATCAGGAAGTGTCTCTGATCAAAAATGAAGAAAGAAGTTTAGTTAAAGATAATATCACAGCTGCGCTTACTACCCTGAATGAGAGAGAAAAATATATAATTCTTAACCGTGTAATGGCGGATAATCCGGAAACGCTGCAGGAAATAGGTGATAAATATAACATCACGCGGGAGCGAGCCCGCCAGATCGAGAAACAGGCATTAAAAAAGGTGCAACTTGCTCTGCCGTATCTCAAGCCGGATAATGATTAATTAGTGCTTTCTGAGTGAGCCAGATTTTCAAAGCTGGTAAATTTCTCCAGAAAGGCCAGCTTCACGGTTCCAGTGGGGCCGTTTCGTTGTTTGCCAATTATTATTTCTGCTGTGCCTTTTTCCGGATTATCATCGGATTTGTTATAAACTTCATCGCGGTAGATAAAAGCAATTACGTCAGCATCCTGTTCAATAGCGCCTGATTCGCGCAAATCCGCCATTTGGGGACGGCGATTGGTGCGGTCTTCAACTTTACGGTTGAGCTGAGAAAGAGCAATAACCGGGACTTTCAATTCTTTGGCCAGAGCTTTTAGTGATCGGCTGATTGCCGATATTTCCTGTTCACGATTGTCGCGATACCCGTCGGCCCGCATTAATTGTATGTAGTCCACAACAATCAAACCCAGTCCTTGATCTGCGGACAGTCGGCGTGATTTGGCCTTCATTTCCAGAACCGAAATGGCGGCTGTATCATCAATAAACAGAGGTGCCTCAGAGAGGCGTCCGGCGGCTGTAGTCAATTTTGGCCAGTCAGTTTCGCCTAAAAAACCCTTCCGCAGTCGCTGCGAATCGACTTTCGCTTCAGAGGCAAGCAATCGGAAAGCAAGTTGTTCCTTGGACATTTCCAGAGAAAAAATGGCAACAGGGATTTTATGTTCCATTGCGGCAGATTGGGCAATGTTCAGGGCAAAGGCTGTCTTTCCCATGCTGGGTCGTCCGGCGATAATGATTAAATCTGATTTCTGCAGACCGGAGGTCAAATCATCAATTTTATCAAAACCTGTGGGCACGCCGGTAATGATTTGCTTGTTGGCGTATAGGTCCTCAATTGCCCTGAAGCTATCCTTGACAATGTCTCTAATCGGATAAAACGAAGGACGGACTTTATTTTCCGATATTTCAAATATGCTGTGTTCGGCCTTATCTAAAACCTCATCAACGTCAGAACCGGTAGCGTAACAACTGTTAATAATATCCGTTGCCGAGCCGATTAGTCCCCTCAGAATTGCTTTCTCTTTAACAATTTTAGCGTAATTGGCAACATTTGCCGCTGAAGGAACATTATCCACCAAAGAAGCCAGATAAGAAGTGCCGCCGACTGAATCGAGCATGCTTTTATCTTTGAGAGCATTACTTAAAGTTATCAGATCAACCGGTTCATTTTTTTCGGAAAGCTCAATAATGGTGCTGAATATCTTGCGGTGAGCCTCATTATAAAAATCATTTTTATCATTAATGATCTCCAAGGCGCCATTAATAGAGCTGTTTTCCAAGAGAATTCCCCCGAGGATAGACTGCTCAGCTTCAAGATTTTGCGGTGGAACTTTGAATGAAGATGGATCGATATCTCGCATTTTTATTCGCCAACAACGATTAATTTAAGTTCAGTTTCCACACCGGAAATTAATTTGATTTTTATTTTAAATTCGCCCAAGGATTTAATCTGTTCATCATGGATAATCATTTTCCGGTCAATATCATACCCTTTTTCTTTAAGCGCTATTTCAATGTCTTTAGTTGTGACCGAACCAAAAATCTTATCCTGATCACCAACTTTGCGGGACATGGTGAGCGTGACATTGGCAAGGGCGATAGCCAGATCCTCAGCGGTTTTATGTTCCTTTTGTGTTTTTTGTAAGATATTCTTTTTTTCGTGTTCCAGGGTTTTTATATTTTTTTCATTAGCTTCGATGGCCAGGCCTTTCGGAATCAGCAAATTACGGGCATAGCCGTCATTGACTTTAATCAAATCTCCGGATTTTCCCAGAGAAGGTACGTTTTGCTTTAAAATTACCTTCATTAAAATCCTCCTTATATTATATTTTTAAGACATAATGTCAGTCGTGTGATCTTTGCGGAAAAATTTTCGAAAATCAACCCAGATATCAAATAATCCGGCTGCTGCTATTGCTATCATAAGAAATTGCTGGATCGCAATAAAAAAATAAAAAAGAAAACGGAGAAAAGCAGGAACATTTTTACTCTGGAAGATAAAGCCTATAATGGCGAAGCCTTGGAGAAGATAAACAAAACAGATAACCAGAAATATATTTAACGCTAAAAAATTGATATCATCATTGGGAATCAAAGTAAGCCCACCGGAGATAATAAAAATCCAAATAAAAAAGTCCGGAGTCTTCCAATTGGCAAGCATCATGAGCTTGGGTTGGGATATACCGGATTTGATCAATACAATTTTTCCGATCAGGATATTTATCCAGACAATAAATACAGTGAAGATGACGATAAGAGAGGGGAATATCTGAGTGAAGGCAGTTGTTATACTGTGTTGATTATCTTTAATAAAATCAATATCTTCTTTTGCCAGTGGCAACTGGCTATATAATTTTATGTTGGCGTCAATTATTGAAGCAACATATTTCTGGATGAACTTCCAGGGATGAACAGATTGTTCGAAACTGTTGTAGATAAAATAAAAACAAATTAACGCAATTATGAGCAGGGCAGGGTAGGCGATTATTTTTTCAGTGGATTTATTTTGGGCTACTATCTTTGCTGCCAGCAGGCCGGAGAGCCCCATGGTAATTATAGGAAGCAGGGGAGTGGCCTGATTCAATAAAAAAGACAAGATCAAAAGCAGCAAACAGGAAATAAAAAAAGCCGTAACTGTTTTAATTTCGCCGTTAATTGTGCCCAGCACAAAAAGAATCATCGGAAACAGGATCAGACAAAAAGATCCCAAAAAAGGAATGAAAACAGTGGAAAAAACAAAAATAGTAATGATAAATAATTGTTTAATAAAAGGGCTTTTGAGAATTAATAAATCAAGTTTTTTCAAGGGTGATAACCTGGCAAAAGTTAAATTGTCTTGTCGGAATGATGTAACCAGAAAAGAATTGCCGGTCTTTTTCTGTGAAGAAAAAGACCGGCAGATCAGTTTTAAAGATTGCCTTTATCTTCCTTCAGCGGTGACGAAAGGCATAATCGCTATAGTACGAGCGCGTTTTATTGCTACAGTCATCTCCCTTTGATGGCTGGCGCAATTACCAGTAATTCTACGTGGCATGATCTTGCCTCTTTCTGTTACAAAATTGCCTAGAATAGCAGGGGCTTTAAAATCAATTTTGATATTAGAATCAGTACAAAATCGGCAAAACTTTTTTCTGTGAAAAAACTTTTTCTGGGGCTGTCTTGCTGGTCTATCTCCGCTAGGTATTGCCATTGTTTATTCCCCCCTCACTGGTGCTTGTTCTTTAGCATCAGTTTTTTTAAATGAAATTCTTTGTGGTTTTACATCTGAAGAAGGTTTTTCTTCCCTGTTTGCGCCTGAGGGATCGCTTTCAATGCGGATTTGCGTCCGTTTAACCTCTGCTGCGGCAACTTCCTGATCCATACCTTCACGGGTCACAGCGCCTTCTCTTTTCACTGTCATGAATTTCAGAATGCGATCATCAATTTTGAAATTTCTTTCAAGTTCTGAGATGATGGGTCCGTCACCGGCACAATCGATAAGAAAATAAAACCCATCTTTTTGTTTGTTGATTTCGTAGGCAAGACGCCTTTTACCCCATTTATCGACTTTTGCAATAACACCTTTCCGGTCGGTGATAATTGCCTGACAGCGATCGATCAGGGCGGTAATGTCTTCTTCATTCAGATCAGATTTGACTATAACAACAACTTCGTATCTTTTCAAATTTCCTCCTTTCGGCTCTAAAGCCCATGGTCATGGCCACAGGCAAGGGGAGTCCTAAAATTTTTTGATTGGATCTTTTATACTGAAGCTGAACAGAAATCAAGGATTATATTGGACTCATTACTTAAGTATTTGATATTTATCTCAACATTGCATGAAGTTTATGCCTGGTGAACAATCTATCAGGAGAGATATTTTCTAAAGAAACGTTGGATAGCGTATCTGGCAAGAGTTCCCATGTAGTGGGGTGCTCGTGCAAGCCAGGCACCGAGAATAAAGACAACATAGGAGAGGCCGTAGGTTGTCGGGCAGCCGATGATTGCGATCAATGGCTCCTGCAACCAGGCTGCCAGAGCGCTCAAAGCGATAACCGCAGGCCAACCGATCACGTAGCTCAATCCCATTAAGATAAAGCCGATGATCATCTGGGGTGTTGGGCGCTCTTTAAATTCACTCAGATCCACAGGATTTGCAAGCATCTCATGAATATAATTCTTCCCGGCAAGGTATTTGGCAATTTTTCTTCGAATCATGAAACATTATCCTTTGAAGCAAACCGTTTTTTCTGAGTTAAGACGCCTTCCAAGCGTAAGAGCGATGATATATTAGAGGTCCTGTGTTGTCATAAAAGTAAATCTCAAGTTAGAAGTTGATGGATTAAATACACGAGGTATTTCTTTTCTGCAATGGATTTAGTTAAACAATTATGGAAAGGAATGCGCTTTTATGTGGGTTCAATGTCCAGCAACTTCTTGACAGTGCGCAATACTCATAATATAAAGTAGGTTAAATATAAAGGTGCTTAATTGAGGATTCCGTGAACAAAGATAATAATTGCTGGGATTTTTTCGATCGTATATACTGCATCTCTCTGGAAGAGCGTGAAGACAGGAGGAAGGCAGCAGAGGCATCGTTTGCCAAAGTAGGACTCACCGGGAAAGTTGAATTCTTCATTGCCAAACGTCATCCACTAGATGTCGAACAGGGAATGTATGAATCTCACACAGCCTGCCTGCGTAAAGGTTTAGAGTCCGGCGCAGAGAGGATCATTATTTTTGAAGATGACGTTATATTTGACCGCTTTGACGCGAAGCGTTTTCAGAAATGCACTCAATTTCTTGTGGAACATCCAGAATGGAAAGTATTGCTTTTGGGTGCATTAATACGATCAAGCCGGAAAACGACTAATCCATTTATACAAAAAGTTGCATACCAGAGTCTCGGTCATGCATATGCCTTAAACAGGCATTATGCTGAAACCGTTGCTTATCAACCCTGGCAAGGGATTATCATCGACACCTTGTTTCGTCCTTTGGCTGATCATATCTATGCCGTTTATCCCATGTTTGCGTTTCAAAACGATACTGCCTCGGATAATGAAAAATACCATGGGTTGGAGCGTGTCAGGCGATTATGCGGCGGTCTTGAAAGGATTCAAAAAGCAAACGAATTCTACCAAAGACACAAATTTGGTATTATAGCTGCACACGTCATTATTATTCTATTCCTTCTCATCGTTCTTCTGTGTAGGTGAGTCAAACGAAAAGTGTTCAAAGCAGTATCATCGAAATAATTACAATTTTCAAAACGGACAGTAGCGTCTATCTAAGATTAACCCATATTCCTGGATATGGGTAGTGAATAGAAAACAGTTCTCCTTCAAGATAAACCTTGAGGATCAGTTTATAATATCCTGGAGAAAAATCAGAGACAGGTATATTGGTATTGAAGCCACTGTATAAAAAATCCGGCTTGTTAAAATATGCTGCAACATCTTCTCGTTTTTCCCCGCAATGAATAGAATAATCTTTGCCACCCAAGTTTATTCGGATATTCTTTATTTTATCCGTGCTTGCAACCCAGCCGCTAACAAAAATACTATTTTTCTCATGATTTATATTTACATCTAAAACATTGTTATTCTTGGAAGGCATTGTATTATTAATAACGTCAATGCAGCCATATACAGAATCATGATATTTACACCATTTGCCAATATCAGCGTTTGGTCCTACAGTAGTATATACAAGCAATATATTAGAACAGAAGATTCCTAATAATGCGTGAGATATCGCTATGGTGAAAAGATTGGGATATTTGTTATAAGTAGCAGCCCAAACAACGCCTGCGACAAAACAAAATATGATTAGCGGAGGATTAGGAATATGTACCATGGAAAAAGTTAATGCTGAAAAAATGATAGCAATATTTGTATGAGGAAAAAATATATCTCTGTAACGTCTGAAAAAAAATGCCAGAAAAATATATTCCTGGAATAACCCCCAGAACGGAAAGGTAACAAGTTTTTCCCAGAAAGAATACTCCTTATAAAAATAATTGTTTACGGGAAAAGAAAACTGCCATGTTACATACAAAACAGGCATAGTTATTAGTGTAAAAATAAACAGTATTTTAAAAGAGCCATACCAGTTGTCCAATCTAAAGCCGATGTCTTTGAGGCTTTTCTTATTAATGAATTCTAAATAAATAAAAAATAAAAGGATTGGTATTGCGGAAACAATTTTTACCCATTGAGAATGCAATGGGTATATTAACCATAAATAACCAATAATAAATATAAGTCCGGTCAAAACTTCTAATGATGATTTAGTTTTTTGAGACATATATCCGCTCTTCCTTCTTTCTGGAAGCAGTCAAAAATTATCAATTCAAATATAAGAGATTCTTTTTTAATGTATTTATCTTGGTGGGCGATGTGAGACTCGAACTCACGGCATCTAGCTTCGGAGGCTAGCACTCTATCCAACTGAGCTAATCGCCCTTGTTTGCGAGTTTCTACTCTATTTAATTAGAATCTTCAATGAATATAATCATGAACTCCTGTCTTGCTTTTTTGAAGTATGGTCTTTGCCCATATAATAATTTATCCAGGATGACGTTTGATGAAAATCCCAGTTGCAGGGTGGGACAATGCCTTTATCCAATTGCATTTCCTCCCCGTGTTTCTTCAGCCTGCTATATGCCCTGACATAGATACAAAGCTTCTTTCCGGGATAGACTTCGCACCACCCTTCAAAGCTTCCGCCGCATGCTCCGTTGCGTTGGTGCTTCGGGCATTGCGACATCGGGCAGAGGTAGGCTACATCAATAAGGGCGCAGTCGCCGCAGTCCTTGCAGTCAAAAAATAATACTTTGGTTAAATGCTCAAGTTTGTGAAATAAGCGCTCAAACCTTGTTCCATCAATTATGCGGCTTAGTCTCTTCATAAGACCGTACAGTTTCTTTTCCGGTTCAAAAAGAAGTTTATGCAAGAGGCGCGAAAACCAATAAGAACATCCGACTTGAGCATCGAGTGGCCGTGACTGCCGCTCCGTTGGTTTCTCACTGTTAAGGCCGGTTGTCGAATCATACTCAAAGTAATAAAAACTGCCGGGGATAGGATAGTCAAAGTGCCGGATAAGATCATTCCAGACAGGGGCGAGCTCCTCTCCCTGCCTGATGATCTTTTCCACTTGTTCATATTTGATATTATGACCACCGATATGCACACCGCTAAAACCCATTCCTTTCATAATGGCGTACATCCGGGCGGCGCGCAATATTCTGGCACTTTCTCCTTTATCTGGATCGTTTCGCTCCCGATCCAGATCAGCCAGAAGTTTATCCGTGACGACGGAGCCGGGCAGTTCATTGCGATTCATCATTTTTGCCGCACCGTACGGAAGGATATAAATATTCCCCATAAGTGGAATATTGAAGCCGCTGAGCTTCATAAAAAGTAGAACTTCATGAAATTTTCGGGCATCGTAACCCAGTTGTGTAACAATAAATTGGGCCCCGGCATCGATCTTCTTTTTAAGTTTGTAATACTGAACCATCTGCTCTGCTTCGGTCGCCTTGAAGGGAGAAACGACTGCTCCGGGGAAAAAATCGCCGGGTTGATGATGGACGGTACCTTTGGCTCCCGGATATTCCAGTCCACGGTTCATTTCTGTTATCAGTTGCAGGGTGTGGATAGGATCAAGATCAAAGACCGGCGCAGGTCTGCCAAGGTAGCCCGATACCGGGTAATCACCGCTCATCACCAGGAGGTTTCTGACACCTGTCCGATCCAGAGCATAAAGTTGGCTTTCAATTTGACTGCGGTTCTTGTCTTTACAGGTAAAATGGACGAGTGGCTCAATGCCCAGCTTTAGAATTTCACTGCCCATGAAATCGGCAAACATGGCGGGGCTTCCTCCCGGATTATCTGTAACGGTCAGGGCAGAAATATTGCCTCCGGAAGCCGCCTGAATGGCCAGAGATAAGGCCTTTTCCTGGGCTACTTCTCTTGCACCTCTTCCCGGTACCAGTTCCCAAGTGACCGTGAACACATCCGGATTCAATAAAGCATCTTTAAATCGATTTTTCTGCATAGATATCCTCTTTCAGCTAAAATTGTTCCTTTGAGAAAATGGCATTATCGAAAGTGCTTGTCAATATCTTTTCTATACTAATAGTTGCGTAAGAAAGATAAATTTGCTATTTTAAAATCATACTTGTTAAAAGGAAAATATGATAAAAAATAAATGGCTGCATAAAATATGTTTTACTTTTAGTATTTTCATTATTTTTTTCAATTTCGGTAATTGCTTTAGTTCAACTGAGATATCCAATGTCCGGTATTGGGCTGCTCCTGATCATACGAGAATTGTTTTTGATCTTGATGGCGATCTGATATATGAATCCAAAGAAAATGAAAACATTCTTACTATAAAATTTACTGACGCAACTTTTAGTAAATCAATACCCGCAGAGATTATTCTAGATAAACCGGGAATTAAAAAAATCATATTCTATGATACTAAAAACGATACGGTTAAAATTGAATTCATTCTGGATAATCATCTCAAAGCCGATGTGTTTAAGTTGAAAAAAATACTGGATAAACCGCAACGTGTTGTGATTGATATTGTCCTTGACATCCCCGCGCAGGAACTGAACATTAAAGAACAGCTTCCTAAATTGATACAGAGAAAAATTATAGTTATCGATCCGGGGCATGGTGGTGAAGATCCTGGTGCTGTAGGGAAAAAAGGCACGTATGAAAAAAATATTGTGCTGGTAATTGGTCGTGAAATAAAAAAAGCAGTCAACAAACTTCCCGGATACCGGGCCGTTTTGACGCGTGACGGGGACTATTATGTTTCTTTCAATAAACGCCTGCAAATTGCCAAGGATTTAAACGCAAGTCTATTTATCAGCGTTCATGCCGATGCGGCCAGAAACAGAACTGCAAAAGGAAGTTCTGTGTACTGCCTTTCTAACGGTGCCGCAAGCAGTGAGGCCGCAAAATTAATGGCCAATAATGAAAATTTGTCCGATATCATAGGTGGCGTGCCTAATGGCGAAGGCAAGAATGAATCCGATCAGATTATCCTGAATATGTTTCAGACCAATACGATAAATTTATCTAAAACATATGCCGGCACTTTAATCAGCCAGCTTGATCGGGTTAATAGCTTGAAGCATAAAAAGGTTCAGGAAGCACCGTTCAGGGTATTAAAATTACCCGATATTCCGGCGGTGCTTATTGAAACGGCATACATATCAAATGCGCAGGAAGAGCGCTTGCTGAAAACTGATGGCTTCCAGAAGAAGCTGGCGGGGGCAGTTGCCGCTTCTGTGACCGAGTATTTATCCGGTACAGCATCAATACCCACTGTCAGTGATGCAGCAAACTACAATGATAATGCCGATGGCGCAGGTGATAAAGAGGAACTGCAGGTAGTGGATGGTCCTGCAATAAAGACAACATTCTATAAAGTAAGACGTGGTGATACAATTTTTTCTGTGGCTAGGAATTTTAAAACTAAAACGGCTACGCTCCTCAGACTAAACAAAATGAAGAAAAATGATGTGCTAATTGTTGGCAGGAAAATATTAGTTCCGGCTAATTTGGTTCAAAAACCGCCAGATCGTCAACTCCGTATACACAGTTACAGGGTCAAGAATAGCGGAGCGATGAAGGCATCAAGAATTTACACTGTGAAAAAAGGAGATACTCTTTTTTCCATAGCAAAGAATAATTCCACAACAATCGAAGAAATACGGAAGATTAATAATATACGAAGTTCTGATAACTTATTTTACGGACAAAGGATTAAGCTGCCTTAATCAAATCATTTTTTAGCGGGAACGCTTGCCAGCATATCACTTAGTTTTACTTCCGGATGATTGTAGCGTTTTTTCTTTGAAGTATTTTTACCATACTGAATAGATGCTTCAGGGCACCATTGCAGACACGCAAAGCATTGCTCACAGCGATTTTGCCATTTTGGTTTACCACTCGCAATCAATATGTTTTGTGCCGGACAGATTTTTTCACAGATTGCGCAATTAGTGCATTTATCGTCAGCCCAAAAAGATTTATCCATCTTTTGAACATGAGGAAAAGACTTGCGGTAAAAAAAAGAAAGAAAAATGTTCTGCCACGCCGGACCTTTTTCCAGAGGTTTTGTTTCTTTTGATTTAATAGTTGAGGCAATTTTGTTAATTTTCTGCATAGCATTATTGAATTTGTTTTGTTGCGCCGCAGGAGTTATAGCACCACCCCATGGAATGTAATTGCTGGGCAGATCAATTGAGAATCCTGAAGAAAGGTTGATGCCTCTGGTCTGCATAAGCTTTTGTAATTGAATTAGAGTAGCGGCAACCTGTCCGGCATTGACCGCTACTGCAAAATAGTATTTTGAAGGGTCGATTTCCAATCGGTTGATGAAATCAATAACGGGTGCGGGTAATCCCCAGATGTGAACAGGAAAGATCAAGCCGATGTTTTCTGAAGCACAATGAATAATGTCAAAGCCTGCAAGTTTGATCGGTATTTGTTGTGCATCTCCCAGCGCATAAGATAGTTTGCGCGCTGTCCAAAGCGAATTTCCCGTTCCCGTATAACAATATATTGTAGTTTTCATTCATTGCCTTATGGGGTTGCTTTCAGGGCTCGATTGTAAACACTTTCTGTAAATCCATATACCTGATTTCTGTTGATTATTGCAAAAGGAACATCTTCGCCGTCATCAACAGACTTTCTTTTTGCCGCTGCAGATTTATCCTTATCCATGTTGTATTCGGTGAAAGTTACTTTCTTGGATTTTAAAAAGTCCCGCGCTTTGTCACAATCAGCGCAATCATTTTTAGTGAAAAGAGTGACATCCGTTTTCTTTTGTGCTTTAGATTTAGATTCTTGTTCGTCATCGATTGGCGGATTGTCGGAACTGTCTTTATGTACTTTTACATTTTTATGTGTATCGGCCTGCGGAGGTGGGTAATCAGTGATGTGAGTAGCCCCGGTTTCATCCTCCCATTTATAATAATCGGCATTAGCTGTACTGTAGAGCAAGAAAAGTATCGGGAATATTAATAGAATAATATTTTTCATTATTGCCTCCTTTAAGAACCTCATCATTAAATGCTATTTATTTTTTATTGCTCTGACCGGAGAAGAAACGTTCAGGCGTATTGTCGGCAGGGGAAGATCAAACTCCTGCCATTGTTTTGAAAATCCACTGCCGTAATAAATAAACGGATGAAGGTTTACCTTCATAGTTTTTATATTTGCAGGAATATTCTTAAAGGTCAACCCAATAGTCACTGATGTCTTCGGTTGAATTTCGATTCCACGACCACGGCTATCAATATCGTACATTAATATTGATTGAGAACCGCGCACTACATAAGCCATAGTTGTTTCATAGTATTTGTTTAAATTATCATATGTTCTTGATCTAGTCCAATTTGCAGGGAATCTTTGATCATAAAAAGCAACGCTTCTAACGGCTTCATCGGTATTAATGACCTCCAAGACTACTTGCAGGCCGTTTTTAGTCACATTGACACTGCGTAAATCAAAGAGGCACCCTAGAGCATCTTTTGTAGCCAGAGGCTGGTAGGTACGTTTAAAAGGAATGACTGTTTTAGTATTGTCTTTTGGTGTTTGGGCGACCGGTTCTGGTTTTGGTTCGGGTTTGGTTTCCCAATCAGATGCAGTAGCAGGTGGGGCCGACGGAGGTTTAACCGGCTCTGCGGCGGGTTCTTGTTCCTCGAGTACAGTTTTTACACGAAACGCCATCTTGACACGCACGCTATCCCCTTCGTTAATGAATGATATTAAGCGAAGGGCAATGATTCGCGCTTCAGTAATGGACTGAGTTGACGATTCCCCACTAACCCGAAAGTTGGTAACATCTGTTGTGGAGCTGGAATGTTGAGTTTTTGCGTCATTTTTAACTTCTGCCAGCTTATCTAAAATCGCCTCGGCGGATGCTTCGGCCGGAGTTTGTGAGCCTTTTGTGGTTGCTAGCGAAGTTTTAATAATAACAGATTCATGTACGCGTTTTTTCTCTTGCAGGGTTGCCTGTGCGTCGTGAAATTGTTTTTCTGTTTCATTTTTTCTTTCTCTAACAGATGCAACATCAAGGCTCATTTTATAGTAACTTTCTTCTTTACGCTTAAGAAGCATTTTCTGGGCTTCTTTTTCTGATTTAGCTGAACCTATTTTTTCTTGAAGATTATTTATCCTTTCCTGGAAAGATTTAACCTGTTCATTTAATCCTTCCTCGGCAACGCTGTTGCTTTGATTTGTTTCATTGATAAGTCTATCAATTCGGTTCATCTCATAATTTTTTGAAGCATACATATTTTGCGTCATAAAAGCGTCCATATCCTTACGGGACTTGACAATGGCAACTTTATGTTTTGTCGAAGGAGCGATTGTTTTAAATATTCCGGACTTGTTTTCTTGAAATGGATAAAGTTCATAGCGTTTCAGGCGAAGATAAGTTGTGCCTTTATCACCCTTTTCGAGCTCAATGCGGATAGGCTCCTCGTTATTCCATTTGGCCGTGCCTTCTTCCGTTGCGCTGATAAAGTCAGTAGCGACGAAATTATTAATTACTTTGGTAAATGACTGGATGAAAGTGCCCATATGTGAAGCTATAAGCGGTGCCGAAGCTTTATCGGCAATACCTTCTAAATCATGAGCGCTGTCTTTAAACCCGCGGGTATAAATGACGGCAACAACAATTTCTCCCTGCTTTTCTGTCGCCAGCCATCGTTTCAAAGAATTCTGCTGTGCTTTTATATCTTGATCGTAGCGATCAATTTGCCCATCGAGATTTTCGATAGTGGCGCGGATTGTTTTAATGCTTTTAGCGAATTCTTCAAGCTCGGTTGTGGAAGACTGGAATTGCGTTGTAGTATCGTCCCTTTTTTTCTTGGCACGAATAAATTCTTTATTGGCAGTAATGATCGAATTTTTATAATCGGTATCGTCTCTTTCTTTTTCATCTTCCACTGCTTTGAGGTTTGCCTTTTCTTCCGAAGTTGTGGAGAATCCCTCGCGATTATCAACTTCCGAACGAATTATTTCCCTAACAGTATCAGGTGAGTCCGAAGAAAGGGGAACCCAGCGCAAGAGTGTAATTTGAGGCGGCGCGGCTTGGGGCTTTTCAGCAGCGTAGGCAAAAGCGGCAAGTCCGGTAAAAATTAAAATAACCAGCAAAACATTTTTTGATTTAAGCATAAAAATACCCCTGTTTTACTTTTCATTATTAAGAAATTTAATATTAAAACGAGAATTAATACCAAGTTGTTTTCAAAAAATAATGTAAATTTTTTTTGAAAGCTTACTTGAAATTATGCCCGATAAATCGACCTTTTAATATTTGATATTTAATTTGTATAAACTACATTAAAACCATTGTAATTGTCAATTTCTTTCAGGGGATAAATCTTGTGATATTTGGGTGCGACGTGTGTCCCGAGATTGAGCGGGATGAAATGATGCTAAGTTAAAAATATCTCATAGTTATGATTCTGCTGAAGGTTATATCGGCTGACGGATACCGACGAAGGCAGAATTGCCTGAAATAAAATATGGCATGATAGATAAATCTATCCTGCCAACTGTAAAACATAATATAATAAGAATTATTTATCGGGAATTTCTTATTTTACGCAGTTCTTGTTGCCGTCATAACGCCAGCCATTTTTTGTGTCACAACGTACACAATTGTCCCTGCCGTTGTACTGAGTGTAAACCCAGCCATTTTTGGTATCGCAGGAATTTTTTGCACCGGGTCCTGTTACACCGTGCCTGTCACTGCGCCGGCAAAGGCCAGACTGACGGAAAAACAAAACGATATAGTTAAAAATATGGAAACAAAAAATCTCTTCATATCCTTTCCGCCTTTAAAAACATTATGCTGATGGTATCTTAAATTAACTTTTGCAGGCCGAAACCGTTTACACAAAATAATTCACAGACCATCAGGCTTTCTTCAAATTATATTTATTGCAGGAATTGTAGGCCTCCGGGATTTTGAAAATCCCGGAGGCCTTGCTAAAACAAGTGTCACTTTGATTACAACGGCAAATGATTTGCCGCGTAATTATCTTCTATGATCGTTGTGCTTGAGTCGAGAAATACGTCTTTCTAAACGGTCCAATTCCCTGTCAAGACGTTCTTTCTCGTGACGGCTAAGTCTTCCGTCTGCTGTCATTCTTGCTTCATCATCGCGTATAGCATTGAGTTCACGCTTCAGTCTGTCGGCTTCTCCTCTTGTCAGAGCACCAGAATCAAAACCTCTGTCAATTCTATCATTTGCAACACCAATCCTGTGATCGATATCTCGTACTCTTTCATGACTCTGGGCATAAGCAAATGTGGTTAAACCTAAAACAAAAGTAACAAATAACACGACTAAAAAATACCTGGTTTTCATTGAGACTCTCCTTTAAATATTTAATTTAAGGTTATTAAACCGCCATTGAATCAACATTTATTTATTGTTGGTAAAATGGCCATACCCATTTATCTAAAATTTGTTCACTGTTTAATCACTTCCAGCCAACTGTTTTATTTGCGTTGACTGACCGGTTCAAATAATCTTGAAAACCGGTCAGCAGATGCGCAGCAATCCTTATTGAGGAAAAAATATGGGTGGGAAAAAGATACCCAGGCCCGGCGGTGGTGGTGGCAAAAATGCTACCGGCGGCGCTACATAGCCTCGTCCCCTGTAGCCGGAATGGTCATAAACACGTTCGCGGTCGTGTCTCCGCCAATCGCGGTCATGTCCCCGTCTATCGTGTTCGTAACGGCGCTCGTCATGTCCTTCACGTCCATCTCTACTGATGGCCGGCGCCACGTCCAGGCTGATTATCATGGAGACTAAAACAAACCCCAGAATAATCTTGCTCAATATAGATCTAAAATTCCATGTATTTGATGTTTTCATAAAATCACACTCCATTCTTGGATTATAAATTTACTGATTATTTGACCTGGGCCTTTTCATCTTTTGCGTTTTTTCCATGTTTCCCGTGTTTTCCATGTCTTTTATGTTTCCCTGTATCGAATATTGCATCGGTAGTCTTCTTCTGTTCGTCCGACATGCTGGCATATAAAGCCTCGAAAGGCGGGATTAACTTCTTCATTTGATCTAAATGGGCTTCGGTAGTTTCCAAGTGTGATTTCATATGTTCTAGTGATGTTCTTTTTACGCCTTTTTCATGCCTCTCAGCTCTTGCTTTTTGACGGGCTTCATGACGTGCGTCGGTGTCTTTCGCATTTTCGCGCATAACCTTGGTGAGATCATTCCATAATTCTTTCTGGGCGTCAGTAATATTTAAAGCGCCTTCCAGCATCTTTATCTGGGTCTCAGTATGATCAACAGCAGATATTTTAGCAATATCGTTCGATTTCTTGCCTTCTGCGGCGGCAAAAGAAAGATTTACATTGGCGATAAAGATAGTGAATAGAAACGTAACCATCACCAAAACGAGTGTAGCTGGAAAAGTAACTTGATAAGCCTTTTGTTTCATTGTCTGTCTCCTTTAAGGTTTAATTTTTAGCGATTACGATCGCTAATGGTTTATAAAACAAAGTTTAACTTTTGTAAAGTAAAGTAACGATGCTATTATTACTTTGCAAATTTCGTTCTTAATGCCTTCGATCACCGTCATGATCTCTATCCCGATCATGTCCCCTGTCTCTTTCATGATGACCGCCATCTCTTCTGCCTTCGTCCACTACCAAACATCCTCCAATTGATACAAGCATCATTAAAACTATTGTCCACATAATGATTCTTTTCATCGTCCGCCCCCTTTCTTTCTTATTTAAACGATTCTTTAGCTTTTTGTATTTCTGAGTCATAATTTTTGTTTGTCCATTTTAAAGCAATATCGAAACCGCTTTGCTTAGTTTCGTAAGCCATATCTTTGATGACCACAACAACTTTTGATGTTTCAGGATCAGAGCTAAAGGACTTACCCTCCATCGTCTCTCCGGGTTCAAGCCCTCCGATTTCTGCAAATCCGCTTTCGTCCTTCCAGCTCTTGCATAGCTTCCCATTTTTATCAGCATTAATCACTGCCCAGTTGATAAGAGTTATTTTTTTATCAGATACATTTTTTATCGATAGTGTTACGGTAGGATTCGTACCTGTTGCAGTATTGCCAACAGTACTTGCCGCAGAAGCTTTGACAATTTCAACAGGGCATTTGCCTTGAGCCTTGAGTTTATCCATGGATACAACGCCGGCGGGTTGCTTGCTGCCGGTGTCACAAGCCGTTATGCAAAAACTGAGTGAAAGGATCGTGAGCAAACCCACAAAACATAAAAAACGATACATACAATACCTCCCGTTTTATACAACGAATTTGTCCGAAGAACATTGTCCCTGCAGAAGCTGGAGAACGCCGGTGAAGTTGTCTTCATTGCAATACAGGCCTATGGGCTTCTGCAACCAATCGCCCTTCACCAGAATATACCGGCGCCGGGAATTTACTTTAATTTTTTTAACTTCACTATAGAGGATAGATACATTCTGTTCGGATTGTGCAGCCGCGCCTGCCGCTATTCCGGTTAGATTTCCTGTGAGGACTCCCCCGATTAAAGCTGCATTAGCAGCAGTCTTAGCACCCTTACCGGATATACTCCGGACACCATCGCTTGTGAGAATGAAATTAACCCGAAATCCTCCAAAAATATCGATGACGCCTCCGACAAGGATAAAGATTAACATAAGACCGCCAAAGATGCCTGAGGCAAGGTATAATCCGGCCAAGCTTTTGCTGATAAAGGTGAAAAGAATTCCTAGTCCCAGCGCACCTATTCCAAAACATAAAGTCACACCACTCCACGCGGAAGGATTGGTTAAGACATGTACAGAAGCCATCCATGAGTAACGCACAATTTCTTCCTGTGTTGAAGATTTTTCATCCATTTATTCATGACCTCCTTTCAGGATTGTAAGGACGACGTTGTCCTTTTTCCCCTGAAACATTTTTGCCACAGCATGCCTGTTAATGTCTGCGATGGTGGGATCGGTAGCCTTTGACAACTGCAAAACCCCTGTTTTCCGATTCTGCATTGCATGACCAGGTGTAGGGCTCTGAATCAACAACGGTGTATTTTCCTGGCGGCACTTCAACATTAAGGTAAACTTCCCACACGGCATTTGGAACTCCGCCTTGTCCCTGACTTCCCGTAACCTGGTAAGGGCCGTAAATCCTACCATCATGTCTACGCAATGTTATCGTTCCCGGGTTTGTCCCGTTACCATCGTTCCAGTGATACGTGTACAGATATGTGATCACAAAAGGTGAATCCAGAACAAATTTGCTCGATCTACTGGGATTGTTTTGCACAGCACCGATATTCCCTATAGACAATAGTTGCACTTCTCTCGGTTCCGCTTTTAGTGTGACGGGTGTCAATGAAAACAATAACACTAATATCCCCAACATGATTATTTTGATTACATCCCTTTCCCTTGCAAACATCGTCATATTCAGTCCCCTCCTTTTTTTATAATCTAATCCTGATGTTGAGATTTAGATATCGAATAACAAAACTATTGCTGTTTAATTAACTTAAGTTGTCGTTTCTAATCATGATTACCAAAAATATCAGATGCGCATTTTCTTGTTGATATTATCTTCAATCCAATGTGCATCCCACCATTCCTGAGGATTGACAAATTGTCCACCGACGATAATGCCGAAATGTAAATGATCTCCGCCGGCTAAGCCTGATGTCCCGGAATGTCCGATTACTTCTTCCTTCTTTACAGTTTTACCGACAGCAGTATCAATGGAAGATAAATGTGCGTATAGGCTGAAGATTTCCATGCCGTGATCAATTATGATAGCATTGCCATAAATGCCCATGGGGCCGGCAAATACTACAATGCCACTGTTGGTAGCTTCAATTGCGGCATGGGCGACTGAGGCAAGATCAACACCAACATGAATAGAATTAGCGAAATCCTTGCCCGCAGCAACATAAGTCCTTTTATCACCAAAAAGCGCCATTGGTGAAGCGCTGCGCATGCGTAAAAAAGTACCTTCCCAAAGCGTCTTTGGTATTGATTTTTGACATATAGATTGAATGGATCGGAAGTTCTCGTCACGCATTTCAGAATTAACATAGCTAAATATTTCCAGCAATGTTTTACCTCGTAAAGAAGGAACCATTGCCTCAAATTCAGGCATTTTTTGCTGCAGGAATGCTTCACTGAGATTCATCTTATCCGCGCGAAACTTCTTTTCCTTAATTATACAGGGAAGGGGAATTCTGGTTTCGTTTCCGGCAATATCTCTCGCCAGCACTGTAATTTTTAATTTTGTTCTGGATGCGTTATATGGAATCGCAAAATAAGTAACGAAAGAAGGTTTGTTATCAATCATCAATTTGTGGCCGGCAGTAAAATAATCATTTACATATACACCTGTTAAATCAGCAGGTTTTGATATCCGATAAGCAATTAAACAAGTACCGCCTTGATTTGCATGGTTGATCGTACTGAACAGTGTAATTTGAGGTGGAATGGTATCAATCGTTACTGCGATAGATTGAATAGTTTGATTTCTGAAAATAGAATAATCTGTCGCTGTGATGTTTACGGTCGCCGGACCGTCGTGAAGGTTAAGGGAACTGGTATCAATAGGCACAAACACTATTTTTTGTTTAGTGCCCCTGGATCGAATCTTTTCATTCGTCAGGATATGGCCTTTATTGTCCTGTACAATTTCTACTATAATATTAGAAAGACCGCTTTTTTGATCAGAAAAAGTTATTCCGACATTTTTCATCTTTCCTACAGCAGTAAGATCTTGATTCAATTTAATTGCTGGATTTTCTGTCTCCAGGTAATCAAAGAAGAAAAGAAAAGCTACCGCTGTACCTATTAGTAATGCCGCCGAAATTGCTATATAAGAACTAAACTTTTTCATAATTACCTCTGAAGTATTAGGATTCAAAATTAATGAAAATCACTTAACGGCTTTTGGTGTCTTTTGCAAGAAAAATTCCCAAAAAAATATGTAAACAGCGAGATATGATATAGTGCAAATTATTAATTATATATAATAACTTGTAAGTATCATCAGCATTAAATCTATGTGCAGATTATGGCAGTTATGCCTTGATCTTGTGTTTAAACACTGTTATATCCTAAAAAAATAAAAAAAATCAAAGTGGTCAGATATGCTTAAGGGAAAGAAAATTGTTTTGGGTATCACCGGCGGGATTGCGGCGTATAAAGCGGCCGAATTAACCCGGGCGCTGGTCAAAGAAGGCGCACATGTCAAAGTCATTATGACAAAAAATGCCACAGAATTTATTTCGCCCTTAACAATGCAGACACTTTCCAATAATATTGTTTATACCGAAATGTATTTACCACAGTCTCAATATGATATGGCTCATATAACGCTTGCGGAATTTGCTGACGCCTTTGTTATTGCCCCGGCAACTGCAAATATCATAGGAAAGATTGCTTCCGGAATCGCCGATGATTTGCTCTCCACGACGATAATGGCAGCTGACAAGCTGACGTTGATTTGTCCGGCAATGAATGACAGGATGCTTGCCAACCCGATTGTGCAGGAAAATATCAATAAACTGAAAAATCATAAATACGTTATTATGAAAAGTGGTGTGGGTGAACTTGCCTGCAAAACTATAGGCGCTGGCCGTCTGCCCGAAATTCCGGAAATAGTAGAAGAAATTGAAAAGCTTTTAACTCCGAAGAGTTTGGCAGGCGAGAAGATATTAATCACCGCCGGCCCTACGGAAGAGCCGCTGGATCCGGTTCGTTTTATTACCAATCTTTCATCAGGAAAGATGGGTTACGCATTGGCCAGAGTTGCCCACAGGCAAGGCGCGCAAGTTACTTTGATTACCGGCCCTGCAAATTTGCCTTTGCCTGACGTGGAAGTTGTTATCAAGGTTCGCACAGCACAAGAGATGCACAAAGCCGTAATTGACAATTACAAAAAGGCGACTGTTGTGATAAAAGCCGCGGCAGTCGCTGATTACAGGCCTAAAGTGTTTGCCAGTGAGAAAATAAAAAAAGACGATAAGCCCAGATCAATTGAGCTTGTAAGAAATCCGGATATTATCGCTGAGATTGGCAAGAATAAAACAAATATTGTGCTTGTGGGTTTTGCGATGGAAACAAGAGATCTTCTGGCTAATGCCCACGAAAAATTAGAAAAGAAAAATATGGATTTAATCGTGGCCAATAGTCTTCGAGAAGAAGGATCGGGCTTTCAAACGGATACCAATAAAATAACTATTATTGACAGGGCAGGAGATGTGCAATCAATGCCTGTAATGACTAAAATAGAAGCCGCTGAAAAGATCCTGGAAAGAGTTGCCGGATTGATGAAAAAGAAAGGCGGCAAAAAAAAGTAATGGATGAATCTTTTTCTCAATCAACACGTGAGCAATTGCGAAAGGAATTGTTGTTTGCTGTTGGGGGACTCAAATCTCTGGTACTTAATCAAAGCAGCCTGACTGTTGGCTTGGATTGGAAGAAATCGTTACCCGCAAATAATGAAATGAAAGTTGTTAACACTAATAATGAAGAACAATTAAAACAAGTGTGTCAGGAAATGGCGAACTGCCAGCTTTGTCAACTTGCAAAAACAAGGCATAATCTTGTTTTTGGCGATGGCAATCCCAACGCGCAAATTGTTTTTGTCGGTGAGGCTCCCGGCGCTGATGAAGATGAGCAGGGGTTACCGTTTGTGGGCAGAGCCGGACAGTTATTAACCAAAATCATTGAAGCAATGGGCATTGACAGAAAAGACGTTTACATTTGTAATATACTTAAATGCCGTCCACCGGGTAATCGTAACCCTTTGCCCGAAGAAATCAGCTTATGCGAACCATTTTTAAAGAAACAATTGCAGGCTATTTCACCAATAGTGGTTTGTGCTTTGGGGAAATTCGCCGCGCAAACACTTTTAAAGACGGATACTCCCATAACGTCATTACGCGGACGTTTTCATTATTATGATGGTATAAAATTAATGCCGACTTATCATCCGGCTTATCTTTTACGAAACCCCTCGGCTAAGAAGCCCGTATGGGAAGATGTTCAGGCGATTATGAAGGAAATTAAGCTTTAATAATTCAAGACAAAAGTTTATGAGGTTAAACAATGTTCAAGAAAATACTTTGTGGATTGATTACTCTTTCAATATTTGGAAGTGCTGGAGTTTTGGCCGAAGAGAAGAAGCCTGTTTTCAATGTAATCACAGTTGAAGGCGTTATTACATCGCCCACGGCTAAATACATTGCCGGCAGTATCGAAGATGCGCAAAAGGACAAGGCTGAAGGTCTGATAATTTTACTCGATACTCCTGGGGGAATGGATACCGCAATGCGTGATATTGCCAAAAGCATTCTCAACGCGCCACTACCGGTAATAGTATTTGTTTATCCATCCGGTGCGCGTGCAGCCTCTGCCGGTGTGATTATCGCCTCTGCCGCACATATTGCCGCTATGGCTCCAAGTACAAATATCGGCGCCGCTCATCCGGTGGCGATAGGCCTTGGCGGTGGTGAAATGGATAAAACCATGTCCGCAAAGGTGGAAAATGATGCAGCCGCATATGCCCGCAGCATTGCTAAAACAAGGGGACGTTCTGAAGAATGGGTGGAAAAAGCAGTGCGCAAAAGTGAATCAATAACCGCTGAAGAAGCTCTCAAGCTGAATGTCATCGATTTTGTCGCGGCGGATGTAGATAAGCTTTTGGCGGCAATAGATCAGAAAGAAGTAAGTCTGGCCAATGGCAAAAAGAAAATTTCAACAAAGGACGCGGTAATTAACAATAAGAAGATGGGAACACGTGCGGGGATACTTTCATTAATCTCCGATCCGAATATTGCTTATATTCTTCTTCTTGTCGGTCTGGCGGGCTTGTATTTTGAACTCTCTACACCGGGAGCCATATTGCCGGGTGTAATCGGCGGGATATCGCTCCTGATGGCGTTTTTCGGTTTATCCACATTGCCTGTAAATTATACGGGAATTTTGCTGATAATTTTCGGCGTTATTTTATTTTTTGCGGAGATCAAAGTTATGAGTCACGGTATACTGAGTGTTGGTGGTGTCATATCATTAGTATTAGGGTCATTGTTTTTATTTGATACGGCAGAGCCGTCTTTGCGTATTTCTTTACAGGTTTTGATTCCTGCCGTTTTGGTTATTTCCGGATTTTTTATTGTGATTATTTGGATAGCCACAAAAGCGCAACTACGGAAACACTTGACCGGCCCCGAAGCGATGATTGGCGTTGAAACTGAAGCGCTGACCGACATTGCCAATGAGGGGAATGTGTTTTTGGAAGGACAATACTGGAGGGCGACAAGTGCAAAGTCAATAAAAAAGGGAGCAAAAGTAAAAATTGTCAAAGTTGAAGGTCTGAGCTTGATTGTGGAAGAAACAAATAAAGAACAAAATTCATAGAAATAAATTAAAGGAGGGTATTTACAATGATTGGAGCTTTATCTGTACCGATGATCGTGGTTATTGTGATGGTATTTATGTTTTTGGCATCAGCGATTCGTATCTTAAATGAATATGAAAGAGGTGTTATCTTTCGTCTGGGGCGAGTGATTGCAACAAAAGGGCCGGGTCTTATTATTTTGATACCTGTTGTGGATAAAATGGTTAAAGTGGATATGCGGACGATTACCATGGAGGTTCCTCCGCAGGATGTCATTACGCGTGACAATGTTTCCATTAAAGTCAATGCCGTAGTATTCTACACTGTATTAGATGCGACAGCGGCTATTATCAAGGTGGAGAATTATCTCTATGCGACATCTCAGCAGGCCCAGACCAGCTTAAGAAGTGTCTGCGGTCAGGTGGAATTAGATGAGATTTTATCAGAAAGGGATAAGATTAACTTAACCTTGTTGGAAATTCTGGATCGCAGTACCGAGCCATGGGGAATTAAAGTAGACAGGGTTGAAGTAAAACAGATAGATCTTCCTGAGGAAATGAAAAGGGCAATTGCCAAGCAGGCAGAAGCGGAAAGAGAAAGGCGCGCCAAGGTTATCAATGCTGAAGGCGAATTCCAGGCCGCACAAAAGCTTGTCGATGCAGCAGCATTAATGGAAACACAGCCGATGTCGCTGCAACTGCGTTACTTGCAGACATTGAATCAGATTGCCGCGGAAAACAATTCGACAACTGTATTTCCCATACCCATTGATTTATTTAAACCATTTTTAAAATTAGCGGAGAAATTGTAAAACGCAGCGGCAGGAGCTGTGCTTCTGCCGCTTATAATAACAATGAGGAGGTTATATTTATGGCTGGTTCAAAACATCATGTGTTTATCGGAGGTCTGATATTAATTACTTTGGGCGTCTTGATATATTTGGCTAAAGCAGGCATTTGTCCTTTTGGGCAGACCTGGCCGATACTGATAATTGTCATCGGAATTGGCACAATAATTCAGAGAGTAAGGGATTTTGGCGGCTGGTTTATTACTATTGCGGGAGTATTATTTCTGATTGTTGAATTCTATGGATTTGACCTGCACAAATATTCCCAATATATATTGCCGGTACTATTGGTTTTGCTGGGAATATTTGTTCTGTTGAGGAGAAGAAAACATGATTGAAAGAAACGGGATTTCTACTAAATGACTATTGCTAAAAAGATCAAATCATCAATTGCTCAATCATCGATGATTCGCAAGATGTTTGAACAAGGTATTCTGCTGAAGAAAAAATATGGCGCGGATAAAGTCTATGATTTCAGTCTCGGCAATCCTAATGTTGAACAGCCGGATGAATTCAAACGTGAGCTAATTAACCTGGCAGCAGAGATTATTCCTCTGAAGCATGGCTATACACCCAATGCCGGATACATCGAAACAAGACAGGCTATTGCGCAAAAAATCAGCAGAACATCCGGGTTGAAAATCGGTGCTGATCATGTAATCATGTCCTGTGGTGCTGGTGGCGCGTTAAATGTAATTTTCAAGGCGCTGCTTGATCCCGGCGATGAAGTGATTGTTTTGAAGCCTTTTTTTGTGGAGTATCCTTTTTATATTGAGAACTTCAGCGGAATTGTAAAATATGCTGAAACAAAAAAAGATTTTTCTCTGGACATTGATTCTATAGCTGGGGCGATCAGCGAGAAGACAAAAGCAATTATTCTTAACTCTCCTAATAATCCGACAGGCAAGGTTTACAGTGAAAAAGAAATTGCCGAGTTGTCGCAAGTGCTTCTGGAGAAGGGCAGGGCTTTGGGGAAAACAATTTATCTTATCTCTGATGAGCCTTATGCGGAGATCGTCTTTGATGGCGTTACCGTGCCCAGTGTACTTGCAGCATATCCTAATAGCATTGTCGCTTATTCTTATTCCAAGACTCTGTCTTTGCCGGGGGAAAGAATAGGCTACATTGCCGTAAGTCCAGAGATTCAGGATGCAGGCGATTTAATAAGCGCGCTGATTTTATGTACACGCATTTTGGGCTTTGTTCACGCGCCGGCTCTCATGCAGAGAATTGTCGCCAGGCTTCAGGATGTAGCGGTTGATGTAAAAGTTTATCAGAATAAACGTGATCTTCTCTGTGCGGGGCTTTCCAAGGCTGGCTACAAATTTGCCAAACCGCAGGGAGCTTTTTATTTATTTGTCCAAAGCCCGATTCCTGACGATGTGGCATTTGTCAAAATGCTGTTGCAAAAAAACATTCTTGTTGTTCCCGGCAGCGGCTTTTCCGGCCCCGGCTACTTCCGCATCGCCTACTGCGTTGATGATGCAACGATTGTCAACTCTATGGGCGGGTTTGATGAAGCGATTAGAGAATGTAATTAATTGTGTGACCTCTTGTGGCGGTAGTTGGCAATGACGATAAGATATTTAGAAATGCTTAATGTTGAAGTCATAAAAGCTGCCAGTATAGTGTTCTTCAGTGGCTGTTACATTTTCTACTCTTGCTGATGGAGGGCCGACTTTGCACCATTCCAACATTTTATCAACGTCAGTTTTTTCGCCCTCAAAAACTGCTTCCACACGACCATCATCCATATTGCGCACCCAACCGGTAATCTTAAAATCAATTGAAGCACGCTGAATTTCCGCGCGGAAAAAAACGCCCTGTACTTTGCCGCTAATGTGGACATGTATGCGTTTCATTATTTCACCGGTCGATTAGTTTTAAAAATTCCTCTTCGCTAAGAATCTTTATACCCAGTAAGCGGGCTTTATCTAGTTTTGAGCCGGGATCACTGCCCGCCACAACGTAAGTGGTCTTAGAGGTAGTACTGGAATGAATCGAGCCACCAAGACTCTCTACAATTTCCTTGGCGGTGTTGCGCGGCATATTAGCCAGCGTTCCTGTAAACACAAACGATTTTCCCTGCAATAGCTCATTTGCCGTGGCAGCTTTCTTTTGCGGTTCAACTCCGGCCTTGCTGAATTTTGCCATGATGGCTTTATTTTTCGGTTCATGGAAAAACTGCACAATATTTTGCGCTATCTCCGGGCCGATCTCGTTGATAGTCGTCAAATCTTCAATCCGGGCATTAATTAAATTTTCCATACTGCCGAAACGTGTGGCCAGAAGTTTAGCTGTGCGTTCTCCGACATTTCTAATGCCCAGAGCAAAAATGAATTTATCCAGCAGTGGAGTTTTGGAGCTTTTAATGGAATCAATTAAATTTTGCGCTGATTTTTCACCATGGCGATCTAGTGCCAGTAATTGGTCTTTGTTTAAAAAGTAAAGATCGGAAGGATCTTGAATCAACCCTGCGTCAAAAAGCTGCGCGGATACTTTTTCACCAAGGCCTTCAATATCCAGTGCACCACGCGAGGCAAAGTGGCGGATGTGTTCCTTTAGTTGAGCCGGGCAGGACATGTTAACACAGCGATGGGCGACTTCGCCTTCAAGACGAACTATTTCCGAATCGCATTCCGGACATTTTGTCGGCATTTTAAATTCTTTTTCTGTGCCGGTTCTTTTCGCGGCAATAACTTTAACTACTTCGGGAATGACATCACCTGCACGCTGGATAATAACGGTATCACCTATACGAATA
This sequence comes from Syntrophaceae bacterium, assembly GCA_025355345.1. GTDB lineage: Bacteria > Desulfobacterota > Syntrophia > Syntrophales > Smithellaceae > FEN-1160. The sequence continues at coordinate 5,446 of JANXZU010000034.1, read as the reverse complement.
TCTTTTTTGATAATTTCATCTTCATTGTGCAGCGTCGCACGGCTCACGACAACGCCGCCGACATTTACCGGCTCCATGATCGCCACCGGTGTTAAAGCACCGGTGCGTCCTACCTGCACAATAATATCTTTGACAATAGTTGTCTCTTGGGTTGCCGGAAATTTGCAAGCCAGCGCCCAGCGGGGATTACGGGAAACAGCGCCAAGACCTGCTTGCAGAGCCAAATCGTTAACTTTTAAAACAACACCGTCAATTTCATATGGTAAAGCTTCTCTTTGTTTGCCAATTTTTTCAAAATAGAAAATGCCGCCCTGGATGTCTTTTGCCTGTTCGATAAGAGGGTTAACCGGGAATCCCCAACTTTTGAGTGCCTGTAGAACTTCCCAGTGCGAAGAGAGACGGATACCTTTTACCTCACCAACGTTATAAAGAAAAATATTTAAAGGACGCCGGGAGGTAATTTTCGGGTCGAGCTGGCGAAGCGATCCGGCGGCGGCATTGCGCGGATTGGCGAAAGGTTCTTCGCCTTCTTCTACGCGGCGGCTGTTCATTTTTTTAAATGGTTTACTTTCCATGTAAACTTCACCGCGTATTTCAATAAAAGACGGGATTGCTTTACCGCTATCTTGCCGCATTTTCAAAGGCAGAGAAGAAATGGTTTTAAGATTTGAAGTGACATCTTCTCCTGTAATTCCATCTCCGCGTGTCGCGCCACGAATAAATATGCCTTTTTCGTAAATAAGATTTACAGCAAGGCCATCGAGTTTCGGTTCGGCGATGTAGTCCACACAATCAACTTTAGCTAAGCGCTTAATGCGGTTGTCAAAGTCAATTATTTCTTCAGGAGAAAAGGCATTGGCAAGACTAAGCATTGTAGAAGGATGTGTCACAGAAGCAAATTTAGCCAGTGGCGCGGCGCCAACACGCGAAGTAGGGGATGATGCAAGATCATCATCGGGATATTGATTTTCTAAATCTTGCAGTTCCCGTATTAAACGGTCATATTCGATATCGGATATTTCCGGATCATCCTGCTGGTAGTAGCGTTTATTATGATATTCAAGAATGTTTCTTAGCTCAGGAATTCTTTTCCAGGCAACATTTTTGTCCATTATTTAACCAGTTTTAAATAAGGTTTGCCTTGCTTTTTTTCGGATGGTGTAGCTTTTTTGGAAGCCTTGTTTAAAAGTTGTTCGTTAAAAATAGCGTTCTTAACGCGGATGGAATTAATTATAGAAAAAATGATGACGGCTTTTTCCCATTCCGGGGAATATGAAAATTGCTCCATCTTAGCTTTATACTTTTCCCAGAGGCTTGTGAGGGAAGCTTCATCAAGATACAAGATATTTTCAGCAATTTTATCCAGAGACGTTTCTAAACTATTCATGTTAAAATATTAGCTTTACTTGACGACAAAGTCAAATCAAAATCTTGTTTTATGTTAATGCAATATAGTGGTTGATGATCCCGTTTCTCTTCGCTCACGGGATAATTCGATCAACCAATTTCAATGAGCTACGATTTTGGAATTGGGATATCATTAAATATCACTTGTTTTTTTTAATTCTTACCGCTAATAATCCAAAGTTAATGATAGAAAAAGATAAAGTAAAAATTGGCGTAATTTCCGATACTCACCTTTCCGGCTATGATGCCGGATTGGCAAGAACAGTTGCCAAACATTTTAAAGATGTCGATTTTATATTGCATGCTGGTGATTTAGTTGATTTACGCGTTTTAGATATTTTTGCCGGTTTTGAAGTTAAAGCTGTTTGTGGCAATATGGACAATGTAACGGTTAAAGATAATTTGCCGGAACAATTGATAATTGAGATTAAAGGATTTAGTATTGGTTTGATTCACGGTTGGGGATCGCCATTAGGAATTGAAGGAAAATTATTGGCAAAACTTGGAAATGTTAATTGTATTGTTTATGGACATACTCATAAGCCCTCAAATTATAAAGAAAATGGCATTCTTTTTTTCAACCCCGGTTCTGCAGTGGATAAACGTTTTGCGGAAACAAGAACTATAGGCATATTAGAAATTGACAAAGAAATAAAAGGTAGGATAATTAATATTTAAATTACATTTACATTTATTGGCGTTATGTAAGTATTCAAATTGGGAAACTTTAGGTGAGTTTTAATAATGGAAACAATTTTTGCACCTTGGCGTATGGCATATCTTACTGAAGATAAGCAGGATGGTTGTGTTTTTTGCAAATGCTCTATTCGAAGTGACGAATATGTTGTTTTCGAAGGTAAGACGTGTTTTGTCACGATGAACAGGTATCCATACGTGGGCGGGCATCTTATGATAATTCCTAACCGTCACCTCGGTCAGATGTCAGACTTGTCAATTAATGAAAGAATAGAAATATTTTCCTTGCTGGATACATCCATCAAAGTGTTAAAAGAAACGATGAAACCGGGTGGTTTTAATATCGGAATGAATCTTGGTAAAGCGGCAGGTGCCGGTATAGAAGAACATATTCATCTTCATGTAATTCCGCGCTGGGAAGGTGATACAAATTTCATGAGTGTTGTTGGTCAGGTGCGTGTGATTCCCGAAGATGTGGAAATTACAGCGGCTAAACTTAAACCTCTCTTTAAAAGAGATCACCAGGAGGTCTGATTAGATGAAAGTATTTTATTTAATTCTTGTTATTTTATTTGCATTTTTTATTGTTACCTTTTCTCTGCTCAATGATGAGCTTGTAACAATTAGGTATTATCAAATTAAAGATATTGTGGTGCCGGCGTATATGCTTATTTTTGCCGGTCTTCTTGTGGGAGTTGTTATTACTGGATTGCTTGGTGTTGTGGAGAGGTTTCGTCTAAACCGGGCAAATAGCCGCTTAAACAAAACGATCAGAGATTTACGCAAAGAAATGAAGATAAACGAGCATCCTCCTATAATCGATGAAAGCAGAAAACTATAATTATTCTTCTTTTTTCGATGCCGCTATAATCTTATCTGCGATATAAGATGGAACTTCCTCATAATGGGAATCGGTAAAAGTGAAATTTCCCCGGCCACTGGTCATGGAGCGTAAATCCGGCGCGTATTTAAGAATTTCCGCTAGGGGAACCTGCCCTTTAATGATTTGATTGGAACCATTGGTATCCATGCCCATAACACGGCCGCGGCGGCTGTTCAGATCGCCGATAACATCGCCCATATATTCTTCAGGAATCTCTATATTGATGTTGACTATAGGTTCCAGAATTATTGGATTACAGTCCATCACTCCCTTTTGAAAGGCCATAGAGCCGGCGATTTTAAAAGCCATTTCCGAAGAATCTACTGTATGGTAAGAGCCGTCAGTCAGGGATATCTTGAAATCAACTACAGGATAACCGGCGAGAACTCCCTTTGCTGCTGCTTCTACAATTCCTTTTTCTACTGCAGGCCTGTAGTTATTAGGAATAACGCCACCGACAATTTTATCCTGAAACACAAAACCACCACTGCGCGGCATTGGCTCGATATCAATCCAGCAATCGCCGAATTGACCGCGTCCACCTGATTGCTTCTTGTATTTGCCCTGGACGTTTGTTTTTCCTTTGATCGTTTCTTTGTAAGGAACTTTCGGCGTATTCAAATTAACTTCCACACCGAATTTTCTTTTCATTTTATCAATATTTACTTCAATATGCACCTGGCCCATACCCGATAGAATCATTTCCTTGGTCTGCACATTGCGGGAAAAGACAATGGTCGGATCTTCTTCCGTGAGACGATGAATGGATGACGCAATCTTGTCCTCGTCGCCCCTTGTTTTTGGTTCAATGGCAAATGACATAATCGGCGGCGGAACTGCTACCGGATTAAAAATAATGGGATTTTTTTCATTGCAAAGAGTCTCACCGGTGATAGTTTCCTTTAGTTTGGCCACACCGGCAATATCACCGGGAATAAGGCTGTCTGCCTGCTTCTGGTTTTTCCCTTCCAGAAAAAAGATATGGCCGAATTTTTCGGTGATTTTTCTCGAGGAGTTATAAACAGAAGAATCAGGATTTAGCTTTCCGGAATAAACGCGGAATAAGGTTAATCTGCCGGCGTAGGGATCGGCAATTGTTTTAAATACGATAGCGGAGAATGGTGCATCTTCAGAGGGCTTTCTTTCTTCAGGGGCATCTTTTCCAGGAACATTTCCCTTGACCGCGCCACGATCAACAGGTGAAATAAAAGCATTAACGGCCAGATCAAGAAGCATAGAAACACCAATGCCTTTAATTGCAGAGCCACATATTACCGGAATTAAATTCCCTGATGATACGCCTTTCTGTAATCCTGACTTAAGCTCTTCGGGCGAAAGTTCGCCTGCTTCCAGATATTTGTTCATCAGCTCATCATCGGCTTCAGCAATATCCTCTATCATCGTGCTGCGTAAACTATTTACTTCCTCCATCATTGCCGGGGGAATATCGGTCGCTTTACCGATGCCTTTATTATCGCTGAACAAATAAGCTTTAGAACTGATCAGATCAACAATGCCTGTAAATTTATCTTCAGCTCCGATAGGGAGGCAGATGGGGGTTACTTTTTTCTTAAATTTGCTTCGTATGCTTTCCAGTGCTCTATTGAAATCGGCGCGTTCCCTGTCCATTCTGTTAATAAATATGGCGCGTGGAAGATTGAATTCATCTGCCAGTTCCCATACTTTTTGCGTTTGAAATTCTACGCCGCCGACGGCATCAACCACAACAACGGCATTGTCAACAACGCTGACTGAGCACTTTATATCAAAGGAAAAGTTGGAATCTCCCGGAGTATCAAGAATATTAATTTTGTGTTTATCCCATTCAACAAAATTTGCGGAGGAGGCAATAGAAACACGTCTTTTTTGTTCTTCGGGCTCGTAATCCATGGAAGATGTTGCATCATCAACCCTTCCCAGCCGTTCGCTTTTTCCGGAAACAAATAAAAGGGATTCGCAAAGGGATGTTTTGCCTGTACCACCGTGACCGATTACTGCCAAATTTCTCAGGGATTTTGATTCATATTTTGCCATGAAAACTCCTTTCAGTATCTCAGTAAGATCTTTACAATATTTGTTAAAGCAGCTTCAATAGAATGCGGGTTTGTTTATACCAAGTTGCTTTCAACAATTTCAATATACATATATGAAAGCTTACTTGGTATTATGCCCGGTAAATCTACCTTTTAACATCCGATAACTGTTAGGCATTAACTTATCGTGCAAGTAAAATCAAGACAATTTTAATTGACAGTTTTAATTGCTCGACGTTTAAATTCCTATTTGATCCGAAGACTTTTTTCACCCATACGCATTGGGTAAAGTGTCGCAACAGTGCAAATAGAAATGACAAGAATAAAAGAAATAACAGTCCAGGCTATTTGAAGCATGGTTAGCATCTGGCTGTTCATCATGGACATAAATATGTAATATACAGGGACTGCTTCCAGGCTAATTACT